>CALFZX010000025.1 GCA_937952315.1 uncultured bacterium | reverse complement strand
ACCCATCGCCTTTGGCGAGGCCCCGCCTTCGGCGGTGGTCAGGCACCTCTCCAAACATTAACTTAGCTTCTTACCAATTTTTTAAATGCTTCTCCATTCTTGTACCTTTTTATCTGCCTCTCTCTGAGCCATGCGCTTTTCTTGTCTTCGCAATCTTCATAATAAATTATCTTCCAAGGTCTTCCGTATTTTGTTGACTTGTTTTTTCCTCTATTATGATATTCCAGTCTAGCATAAACATCTGAAGTCATACCTATGTAATATCTACCATTTTTCTGGCTTTGTATGATATAAACTTTATACATACTTTAATGCTTTCAGCCACCCATCGCCTTTGGCGAGGCCCCGCCTTCGGCGGTGGTCAGGCACCTCTCCAAAACACTTTACTATTTAAGCCTAAATATAAACGAAAATCAAATTTTTGTAGGCCGATTAAGGGTGTTATCTCTAGTTTAATCTTTTGATATGATTTTCAGTTAAAGACTTCATTTGAATAATAGCAATTTGATTTAGTTTTTTTAGTCTTTCAGATTGCTGAATTTCCTGTCTAATAAATTCTGCATTCAAGCTTTCCAAGCCCGCAAGACATACTAGCTGAATAATATCTGCGTAATCACGCATATTACCTTTAAGTTTTTTATTTTTTTCTCGCCATTCTTTAGCGGTCATGCCAAAAAGCGCAACATTAAGGACATCGGCCTCGTCCGCATAAATAAAAATTTCTTGTTTTTTTGAAATATTATTGGGAATTAGCTTATTCTTCACCGCATCAGTATGCACTTTATAATTTGCTTTCGCTAAAAATCTTTTAGCGTTCCAGCCAAGTTCCTTCCTTCGGTTTTCGTCTTCTTTAAGTCTTTGGAATTCTTTAATTAGATATAGCTTGAATTCAGCCGAAATCCAGGAGGCAAATTCAAAAGCAATGTCTTTATGAGCATAAGTCCCGCCACCGTATCTACCAGCCTTGGAAATTATACCTATTGCATTAGTTTTCTCAATCCACTGCTTGCTTGAAAGAACATACCCATTGGAACCAGAATTGTTTTTAATGTTACTGAATTCCGTTACATTGAAATTAGGATTGTGGAGCTGTTCCCATAGCCCCATAAATTCAACAGTATAACGAGTACTTAGCCAATGAGAAATAACCAGACCAGTAGCTTCTGCGTTCTTATACTTGGCAATATCGGTCAAGGAAATAAAGTCTTCCTCTTTTTGAGAGAAAAAATTTACATTGATATTTTTTACAATGAGATCTTTTTTCATAGTTAATTTTGATTTAAGCCTAAATATAAACGAAAACCAAATTTTACTTCTCCTCCTCCAGCTTTTTGAGGATTTTAGGAATTTTGGCGAAGTCGGCTTGTAAAAACTTGAGCCATTCGCGATGATAAAGCGCCGCTGCCGGATGGTAAGTCGGCATAAAAACCCGCGTGCCCACCTTCGGCACATTGCGACGGAGAATCTTGCCGCGCACTGCGGAGATTTTCATGCCCGGCAGAAAACGCTCCATGGCGTGGCGACCGAGCGGAATAATGATTTGCGGATCGATAATTTGAATTTGGCGCATCAGCCAAGGCCAGCAAGCCTTGACCTCCTTCGGCTCCGGATCGCGATTGCCGGGCGGACGACACTTGACCACATTGGCAATGAACACTTCCTCCCGCTTAATGCCGATGCCCGCCAAAAGCTCGCTCAAAAGCTTACCGGCCATCCCAATAAAGGGGCGGCCGGCTTCGTCTTCCTTCTTCCCGGGGCCTTCACCGATGAAAAGAATTTTCGAATCGGCGTCACCCTCACCCGGAACCAAATTAATGCGCGTCCGACCCAAGGGGCAGCAAAAGCCCTTTTGGAGCATTTCCGCATTCAGTTCGGCAATCTTTCGATTTTTCAAGGAAAGATTTGGGGTTGGCATTTATTTTTTTACTTTAGCTTTTTTCTCAGTAGTTTTCGTTTTCGCCTCTTTGGCCGGCTTCGCCGCCTTTTTGGCAACCGCCTTTTTGGCCGGCGCTTTCTTCACGGCTTTCTTCGGTTTTTTCGCCGTTTTCTTCTCCGCCTTCACCTTCTCAACTTTTTCCGTCTTTTCCTTCTTTGGTTTAGCAACCGCTTTTTTGGCCGGCTTAGCCTCTTCTTTCTTCTCCTCAACTTTCGCCTCTTCACCTTTAGCGTCTTCTTCCTTCTGCTTTTCCGCCTCCTCCGGGGTGCTCAAAGTCAAGCCCAAGCGATGGCTGGACGGCTCGATGGAAAGAATTTTAAAGTCATATCGCTTACCAATTTCCAAAATATCGGTCAAGCTTTTCGCTTTGGTTTTGTTCAGAATCTCAGAAACATGCGCCAAACCGTGAATATCGTTATCCAATTGGACGAAAGCGCCAAAGGGATTAAGCTTTGTCACCTCTCCCTGAACCACTTGGCCAATAGAATATTTCTCCATAATCTTCTGCCACGGATCAGACTTCAAAGCGCGAATCGAAAGAGAAACACGCGTTCCGTCGATTTCGATGATCTTGCATTGAACTTTCTCTCCCGTCTTGATTATCTCATGCGGATCCTCGATTAACTGCCAAGCCAATTCGGAAATGTGAACCAAGCCTTCCAGAGACTCTTTTTCACTGTCCGCATCTTTGGGAGTAAATTTCACAAAAGCACCAAAGTTCACCACTCCGGAGACAACACCGGAAACGACATCACCCACTTTGAATTGGCTGATAACTTGTTTTTCCTTCTCCTCATAAGTAGCCTTCTCCGAGACGATTAATTTTTCTTCTTCCGCGTCAACATCAATCACTTTAACGGCCAGTTCTTTGTTCACTAATTTTAACAAAAGTTGCAAAATTTTATTTTTATCACCGTCCTCGACGCGCGGATAATGTTCATGGCCCAATTGGGAAACGGGCAAAAATCCGTATATTCCATTTATCTCGACCATCAGACCACCTCGGTTCGCCTCCAAAATACGAGTGTTCACCGTCTCCTTTTCTTCCATCTTTCTGTTCAGCTCTTTCCAAGCTTTCTCATACGCCGCCTCGCGAATCGACAGTTCAACATAGCCGTCTTCGTTCTCTACTTCGACTACGGTTGCTTCAATTTCGTCGTCTTCTTTGAGGTTTTCCACAATGCCGAGACCGTCCTTCATTTCCCGACCCATGATAACACCAGTGCCTCGGACACCCAAATCAACAAAAATCGCCCCGCTGTCAGCCGTAATAACTTTGCCTTTGATTAAATCACCAACAACGATTTTGGGGATTTCCATTTTTTTAATAAGTTGTTCCATGTCCAAAGTTCCGCTCTGGGCTTGAATCTTCGCTTTTTTGTGCTTACCGACTATTTTACCTTTGGTTTGGCTGGAGTTGTTCTGCATTTCTTCCAGTCGCTCTTCCAGTTTTTCTAAAATCTTCATTTTAATGGGAACGGCGGTTTAATAATTAAAAAGTGTCGAGCCCGCGATTCTCGACTTTAAAAACATGTGAAATAAGGCTACCTTCTCTTTTCGTTTTCGACAAGAAAAGTTCGTCTTATTCCTATTCCATCGAAGTGATACCGGCGGAAATTTCAGCCAACTCCTTGGTAATACCCGCTTGCCTGGCCAAGTTATAATAAAGACTGAAATCCTCCATCATATCTTCCGCCACATCGGACGCATTCTTCATCGTCAGCATTCGTGCGGAAAACTCGGAAGCTTGCGATTCCAAAAAAGCTTGGTAAATCTGACTTTCAATCATTCTCGGTAAAATTTTTCTCAGCACTTCTTCTTTGGATGATTCGAAAAGATAATTTGTGTCCTCCGCCCGTTCCTTGATTCCCTCCATCCGTTCCTTTCTCTTAACGGCCTCCCGGCTTTCCTTTCCCAACTCTTCCAATTGCTTTTCGATATCTTGTCTGGACAGAGGCAAAATCTGACGAATTTTAGGCTCGTTTTTAACAATAGAAACAAAATTCGTGTAAGCGACCACTATTTTATCGTAATAAGCCTCTTCGTATTTATCAAAAAGAAACTCGGTCAACGGATAGACATTCTCTAAGCCCAATTGTTCAGTCCAATCAAAAAAACTGGCTACCACTTTTTGCTTGGCTTGAATCAGCGCCTCCGTTCCCTTACGACCAACGGTAACAAATTCGATTTCGATTTTTTTCGGATCAACCGAAGGCTCAACTCTCTCCCCGCGCACCCGATTAACCGAAAGACTGGCCGGATTCTTTACTTGCTCGATAATTTTTTTAATCAATTGATTGTTTAAACCGCCGCAAAGCCCTTTGTTGCTTGAAAAAAGCACCACGCCGATTCTTTTAACCGGTCTTGTCGCCAACAACGGATGACCTTGACGCACAGAATCGGATAGATTAACCAAAATACTCCAGGCCGCCTCCGAATAGGAACGAGAAGAAATCGCTTTGGCAATCACTTTTTTCATTTTGGCGGCGGCTACCATTTCCATCGCTTTCGTTATCTTCTTGATATTACCTACCGACTTGATTCTTTTTCTCAACTCTTTAGCGGAACCTTTTGCCATACTCTCAAATTAAATTATTTCTCAAAATAACTGCGAAGCAGATCGTCGACAACTAACGGTTTTACATTTTCGTAAATATTGCCGTTAACAATCATCACCGGACCCCGATTGCAAAGACCTTGGCAACTAGTTGTTCGAATTTCCAATTTGGGCGTTCTGTCCTTATCCGCCCTGGCTCCCAAGAATCTTTCAACCTCTTTGAGCACCTCCGAAGCGCCTCGCATTTCACAGGGAGCGCTCATGCAAATGACAATTTCAATGTTCGGTTTCGGTTCGGTTCTTAAATCTTCATAAAAACTAATGGTGCTAAAAATTTCAGCCGGACTGTGATCAAAATATTCGGCCAAAAAATACACTTGAGTTTTCGATATATATCCGAAAACTCGATTTATCTCCTTTAATGCCGGTAAAATATTCTCCGGTGAAGGAGAAAAACCGAGCAAGATCTTTTGAACGGTAGGCGCTTTCATCTGATTTTTATTTTTTTAAGCTTGACTTAAGACACTTTGTGCAAATCTTAACTCTTTTACCGTCAACAACTTTGGACTGTAAGTTAACTCGCTGTTTCTTAACGCCCACTCGATTATAATTGCCTCGAAGTTTATTGATAATACTCGCTTTATGATAACTTCGACCGCAAATTTCGCAAACTCTGCTCATAATGATGATTTATTTCGTTTAATACTTTTAACGCTTCTGCCACTGTGGCGCTCGACGAGCTTTCTTTAAACCGGGTTTCTTTCTCTCCTTCACTCTCGGATCTCGAGTCAAAAAGCCGTTTTCTCTCAAAATTGGTCTTAAAGCCTCATCCCAAGCCACCAAAGCACGAGCAATACCGTGTCTTAAAGCTTCAACTTGGCCCTTTTTGCCTCCTCCGGTTGTCAAAGCGGAAATCGAAAATGATTCTTTCTTGGCCGTAGCTTTGAAACTGTCCTCCACAATTCGACGAAATTCCAGCGAAGGAAAATATTCTTTGTAGTCCTTACCGTTAACCCAAATAATAGCTCGACCACCCTTATTTTCATAAAGACGGACCCGCGCTACGGAAGTTTTACGACGGCCCGTTCCATAGTAGTACTTTCCTTTGAAAACGACCGGCTCCTTTTTTTCTTTGATTGGTTTGACTTCTTTCTGAATCATCTTGATTTATAAGTAATTTTTATAAATTAGTTAGTTTCCTTTACTCGCTTGACCATCGCATCGTACAGCTCTCGGCCCGGCTGTTCATCGACAAAAATCTTCAGGCGATTCAACTCCTTGGCTCTCAATTTATTCTTCGGCAACATATTGTAAACAGCCTTACGGATGACCCCTGTCGGATCTTGATTAAATTTCTCCATCAAAGTTTTTTCCTTGATTCCGCCCGGATAGCCCGAATGGTGGTAATATACCTTATTTCTCCATTTACTGGGGTGACTGGTTCTCAACAATGAAGCGTTGATCACTATCACAAAATCACCGCAGTCTCCTTGGGGAGAATACGCCGGTTTATGCTTACCTTGGAGCAAATTGGCAATTTTTGTCGCCACTCGGCCGAATGTCGCCATTTTGGCATCAATCAAATACCACTCTTTTTTATCCTTCAAACTGAAACTGGTTGATTTTTTTAAACTCACGGTTCGACAATTAAAGATTTATAAGATTATTTATCCTCTTCGGAAGATCCTGCAACGGTTTTTTTCACCGACTTAGCCTTTTTCGCCTTTGCTTTCGAGGCTAATTTTCCATCACTTTTTGCGATCTCTTTCATTTCAATCGGCTTTTCTACCAGCTCAATAAAAGCCATCGGACTGGCATCGGAAATTCTTTGGCCGATTCTGATTATGCGGCTGTAACCTCCGTTCCGCTTGGCAAAAACCGGACCCCAACTGTCAAAAAGTCTTTTAACGGTTTTTTTGGGAAAACTACCATTCAAAATACGGATATTATTCAAGGTCTTCTCCTTCGACTTGGTGATAATCTTTTCGATATATGGTTGCAAAGCTTTCGCTTTCGGAACAGTTGTCTTTATTCGACCGTGTTCGATCAAGGAAACAGCTAAACTTTTCAATAAAGCTTTGCGCTGACCGGCTACCCGTCTCAATTGTTTTACTTTTCTTAAATGACGCATCTCAACTAAAAAATTTAAATCTTAAATCGAACACTCTAAACCACAAGCTACTTATTCTTTTTCTTGCGATCAAGTTCCTTGTCTTCTTCATTCTCCAGCACCAATCCATAATTCCCTAAAGCTTTTTTGATGTCTCTGAGGCCTTTTTCTCCCATTCCTTCGATTTGCAGAATTTCTTCCTCGGAGAGAACCGCCAAATCACCAATACTCTTAAAATTCTGTTCAATTAAAGAATTGGAAGTTCGAGCGGGAATTTTTAACTTCTGGATAGGTAGCTCGAGTACATTTATCCCTTCCAGTTTGGCCCCCTTCTTGGTGACTTTTTCTTCTTCTTTGCTTTCCACCCCCTCGGAATTATTAGTCTTTTCTGATCCTTCATCGCTGGCGATTGGCCTTCCTTTTTCGACTTCTTTGATATTTTTCAAAGTCGTTAATTGAGAAAATTGGCTCACCAGGGTAGCGTTAACCTTCTTCAGAGCTTCTTCCGGCGTAATGGTGCCGTCAGTTTCAATGATTAAAACCAATTTTTCAAAATCAGTTCTTTTCCCGACCCGCATATTTTCTACCTCTAAATTGACTCGGCTGATAGGAGAAAAAATCGAATCAATTTCGATCACTCCAATTTCTTTTTCCCGACGATCTCGCTCCTCCGACATTTGATAACCGATTCCTTTTTCAATGGTTAAATCCATTTCAAAATCAGCTTTTTTGTCAGTCAAGGTAGCAATAACCTGATCCGTATTAACCACTTCCAAACTACTTCCAACCTTGATGTCCTTAGCCGTTACCACTTTTTCGCCCTTTACATTCACCTTGGCTCGGAACTCTCCATCTTTATGAGCAATAAAGCGAACTTTTTTCAAATTCAGAATAATTTGAATCACATCTTCCATCACAAAAGGTACCGTTGAGAACTCATGAGAGACTCCCTTGATTTTTACATTCGTGATTGCAGCACCTTCAAGGCTGGACAGCAAAACTCGACGAATAGCGTTACCGATGGTAATGCCGAAACCGGGAAAACAACCTTCTATCTCAAACACGCCTTTGTTTTTAGTCAATTCTTTCGCTTTTGGAGCTTGGGGCAATGGTATGGTATGCATAATCCTCCTTTTAAAATTTAATGGATTTGTAATAATAAAATTATAGAACAAAATTTAACGGGAATAAAATTCTGTCACTGCCTGAGCATTTGCTCCCGGGTCAACTTCCGATCGCCCCGGTAAGGCCAGGACTTTGCCTTTTAATTCTTTCGGATCAACTTCCAACCAAACGGGAAAATTTTCACTTTTCTTCTCCATCCTAACTTTCAACAGCTCCATATAGGCTTTTTTCTCCTTGCTACCGTTAAATGAAATTTCATCTCCGACGGCGACACTGAATGACGGAATACTGACTTTTTTGCCGTTAACCGTAAAAAAACCGTGACCAACCAACTGTCGCGCCTCTCGACGAGAAGTGGCAAAACCCAATCGATAAACAATATTGTCCAGACGACTCTCCAGTCTTCCAATCAACAAATCCCCAAAATTTCCCTCCTTGCGAGACACCTCTTCATAGTATTTGCGAAATTGCTTTTCGTTTAAATCGTAAGTCCATTTGAAAATCTGCTTCTGCGCTAATTGTCGGCCAAATTCGGTTAACATCGGGGCTTTTTTGGCATGCTGACCGGGAGCATACGGTTTTTTAATCATCGCGCACTTGGCTAAAGAGCATCTTTCGCCCTTTAAGAAAAGCTTTTTATTCGCTCTGCGACACAATTTGCATTTGGCTCTTTTTTGATTCATTGTTTCTTAAATATCAACAAAATTAATTTGAGAAAACAAAATCCTTCTTCTCGATAAAATCTCGAAGAAGAAACCTGACTCAATGTAATGGCTTGTTATATTTCCGTCAAATATAATCAACGATCTTTTTGAGATCGCAAAGCTTTTTTGTAATAAAGCTTAATTTATGTTAAAGTAAGAAAAATTAAAAATCAAATTTTAACTTTAATTAAAGTGAAGAAAAAAGAGGTAATTAAATCTTCGGAACTTAAAAAGGTTGAAAAAAGAGTCTCTTGGAAGAGGAGATTTTTGCTTTTTATTGTTTGGACGGGAGCGCTTTCGATTTTGGTGGGCGTGGGGGTGCTCGCCTATTTTACGAAAGACTTGCCCAATCCGGAAAAGTTATCGGAAAGAAGAGTCGCCGAATCAACTAAAATTCTCGATCGAACCGGCCAAGTTGTGCTTTATGAAATTCACGGGGAGGAAAATCGAACGGCCATCGCTTTTGATCAAATGCCGAAACACATCAAAGAAGCAACAATCGTAGCGGAAGACAGCGACTTTTATCAACATCACGGACTTGATTTTCTGGCTATTTTAAGAGCCGCCTATGAAGATATAAAAGGACAATCAAAAAAACAGGGTGCCTCAACGATTACTCAGCAACTCATTAAAAATTCGATTCTCACTTCGCAGAAAAGTTTTACTCGGAAAATCAAAGAGGCGATTTTATCACTGGAGCTGGAACAGAAATTTAGCAAGGACGAAATTTTAGAGATGTACTTAAATGAAATTCCTTACGGCTCCAATGCTTACGGCATTGAGGCGGCGGCCCAAACTTTTTTCGGTAAAAACGCGGCCAGCCTTAGTTTGGCAGAATGCGCTCTGCTGGCGGCTCTGCCTAAAGCGCCTTCGTATTATTCTCCTTTCGGTCTTCACACCGACGATCTCAAGGGCCGGCAAGAGTGGATTTTGAATCGTATGGTTGATCTGGGCTACATCAGCCAGCAGGAAGCTAAAGCGGCCAAAGAAATAGAAATTCTAAAAAAAATAAGAGTTAGCGGCACTTCCATTTTGGCCCCTCATTTCGTTATGTATATTAAAGACTGGCTCACAAAAAAATATGGTGAGGATGCTATCCAAAAGGGCGGATTCAAAGTGGTTACTTCGCTTGATTTTCAAAAACAACAGTGGGCGGAAGAAATCATTAGAGAAAATGTCGAAAAAAATACTAAAAATTTTAATTCAACCAACGCGGCTCTTGTTTCAATGGATCCAAAAACGGGAGAGATCTTGTCGATGGTCGGCTCAAAAGACTATTTCGACACCGAAAATGACGGCAATGTCAATGTAGCGATCAGACTGCGTCAACCCGGTTCTTCTTTCAAGCCGTTCGCCTACGCCACCGCTTTTTCAAAGGGCTATATGCCGAAAACGATTCTTTTTGATGTTAAAACCGACTTTGGCACTAACGGCAAAGAATACATCCCTCAAAATTTCAATGGTAAGTTTAACGGTCCCGTTTCCATGAGAGAAGCCTTAGCCGGATCTTTAAATATTCCGGCAGTTAAAGCTCTCTATTTGGCCGGCATCGATGACACTATTGAGCTAGCTCGCTCAATGGGAATAACCACCCTCAAAGATACCGGAAATTATGGTCTGGCGCTGGTTTTGGGAGGAGGGGCGGTCAATCTTCTTGAGGAAACGGCCGCTTATGGAGTTTTCGCCAACGACGGTCTAAAAAATGAAATTAACGCAGTTTTACGCATAGAAGACTCAGGCGGTAAACTTATCTACGAGAAAAAAAGCGACCAAAAGGCCGTCCGTGCCATCAATCAAGAAATAGCTCGGCTGATCAACGATGTGCTGTCAGATAATGGGGCGCGCGCCAAACATTTTGGCAGTCATAGCGCTCTCTATATTGATGGCTACAAAGTAGCCGCTAAATCGGGCACCACTCAAGAATTTCGAGACGGCTGGACTGTCGGTTATACTCCGAATGTAGTAACAGGCGTCTGGACAGGCAATAATGACAACAGTCCGACTCGAATGGGTGAAGGTGTCTATACGGCCGGTCCGATTTGGAATGCTTATATGCGGAAAGTTCTTGAGACAATGAGCAAAGAAGATTTTCCCTCGACTAAAGAAATTGAGAACACCGATAAAATGATGCTTAACGGTAAGTACGAGAACAAAGTCGAACTGAGAATCGACAAAGAAACAGGACTGTTGGCGGAAAATGATTGTCCCGACAAATACACAAAAAAGAAAACTTTTGTGGACGCTCATTCGATTCTCCATTTTGTTGATCGAAAGGATCCTCTGGGGCCGGAGCCGAAAAAACCGCAGGAAGATCCTCAATATAAAAATTGGGAGGAAGGCGTTCGTAAATGGACTTTGAGAGAGAATGAAGGAGACAACAAAAAGAAAAAAGACAAAGACGATATTGAGAGTGGAGGCATTCCGACCGAAAAAGCTTGCACTCGAGATTAAAAATTGGACAAAAAATAAACATTCACTAAAATTTATTTAAGTTATTTAAGCAATAAATAAAAAAATTAAAATCTAAAAATGATCAAAAAAAACAAAGAGGAGCTCGAAGAAAAACTAATTGAGGAGTTGGAAGATGACTACGATGAGAATAAAAGTAACAAAAAATTATTGGTTGTCGGACTTTCGGTAACCGTAATTTTAATTATTGTTGCCGTTATTCTATCGGTTATGACCGGTCAAAAAACGGAGCAAAAAGAAACTGTCGAAACGACAGACGGTCAAACAGCGGAGGGAGCTGTTACCCCCGAAGAGATAGCCGAAGAAAGTAAAATTAAGTACGATGACAGATTCAGTCGAGCAGAGGAGACAACCGTTACCCAACAGGCAGGTGAGCCGGCCAATCAATACCCGCCGAAGACCAGCGGAGCTCGCGTAGCTGTTGACGAAGCGGGCAAAAGCATCGAAAACGGACCGATTCAGAAAAGCCTCATCATTGAAAATAGTGAAAATCCTTTTTACGCTCTCAACACAATCGCACCGGAAATTTATAATTTAATGGAAATAAATTTCTACTCATCCGAGAACAAATCAATCACTTTAGCCGAATTTACCGAAAGAGCCAGAATGGAAATACCCCAAGAACTTTTTACCAAACTGGACAGTTTCTACCGTGTTTTTATGTATCGAGCGGAGGGAGAAAAGGGACCGGGAACAGTTTTGGTCTTTTCCACCGGATTGGAAAAAGCGAAAGTTGACGAAGTTCTTAGAAACTGGGAGAAAGCCATGATTAACAATCTTAAACCGTTCACTCTTATCGGCCTCAAAAAAGATTTGGTTCAAGCTTCCGGCAAAACCGAATTTCAGAGTAGCGGTATCTACAATGGCGGAAGATACATTGATTTTTCCGGTGACGGAATTGTTTCGCTTAACTACTTGGTTGACGGTAAATATATCATTATCGGAAACAGCCAAACTTCTTTCGATAAAGTCGTCAGTTTGCTAAAAAAACAATAAAGAATATAAATGGGGTTATTTTTTTTCGGTTTAGCTAGAGCGGCCGATGAAGCTACCGAGGAGAGTATAATGACTTGCAACGGACTGGACTGCGATCTTTGCAAATTGCTCGAGATGATCAACCGGACTCTCGATCAGGCGTTGATGATTTCCTCCGCTGTTGCCGTTCTTTTCGCAGTTGTCGGCGGTTTCATCTATATTGGCGCTCGAGGAAACGATAGCTGGATGGCTCAAGCGAAAAGAACGGTAAAGCTTGCTCTGCTCGGCTTCGCTTTCGTTCTTACGGCTAACTTGGCCGTAAGAATAATTTTTCAAGTTACCGGCGCTACCAATGGCAGTTTTCTCGACAGTATTGATTGCAATGCGGACGGAGTGGCCACCAAAGACAATTTGGATAAAATAACCAAAACCAGCGCCAGTCAAATTGCCAACGCCACTAAAGCCAGTGGAAAAACCGGAGGTAAATTGCAAAATGAAATCAGTTCTGGTGAATTAAGCGGACTAATGGCCAGCATTTCCGAGAAAGAGTCGATTTTTTTCGGCTCCCGAGTCAACCAGGATCTCAAGCCTTTTATCGGTGTCGCCAAGAAGGAAAATGATCCGGAGATAATCTATTTAGACAATAATTTAATTCAAACCCTGCTCAAAAATAAAGTATCTTGGGATAAAAAAAATAATCTCTTTACCGTTCCCCAGGCGATGGCGGCTGGCGGAATGTCGGAACAGGGTGAAAAAATAATGGCGTCCGTCTACCAGATCGTTAATCAAATTCAAAAAAAAGGCAATGAAGTGGTGGTCTTCGTCAGTAAAAAATCCAGAGAGACACTTTCCGGCACTGAATCAAAAGTTTCTGTCGGTGATTTCCTGAAGGATTTCAACGACACGGCTGTCTGCCTGATGTCTGGTGGAGAATGGTATAAATTTACCAATCCGTGCGCCCTAGAGAAGAAAAAGTGTAACGGAATTAATTGTTCCGAATCAAGTGGCAATGCCAGCACCTTTGGCTGTAGTTGTCCTGACGATAAATGCTTGAGTGGCAACACTTGTGTTTCCAAAAGTGAAAAATAGCGTTAAAAGAAGGCATGGAGAGAAAACAAGAATTTATTGATTATTTTTTAATTGTCGGTCTGGGAAATCCCGGCGATGAATTTGTCGGCACCGCCCATAATATTGGACGAGATTTTTTGGTTGACTGGGCGAAAAGAAACGGGGAGAGGTTTGAACACCATAGTCGGAGCAACTCTTTAGTTCTGAAAACTTTCTTGGCCGACCGACCGGTGATCCTTCTTCTGCCGGAAAACTATATGAATCGATCAGGAATTGCCGTTTTGGACTGCCTCAAATATTTCAAAATCAATCTGCGAAAAATTTGCGTTATTCACGATGATTCAGACCAATATATCGGAGCTCTAAAGCTTGTTGAGCACCAATCTTCCGCCGGGCACAAAGGAGTCGAAAGCGTTATCTCTTCGCTGAAAAATAAAAATTTTACCCGCCTGAAAGTAGGTATAAGACCTCCCGATTTTGATTTTCCGAAAATTAAAGGGCACATTAAGGCGGAACGGTTCGTGCTCAAAAAAATCAACGACGCGGACAGAGAAAAAGCTTTCTTGAAAATGGAGAACGCCCTGTCGCTTTGGCTCAAAAAAGGCGTCAGCTTAGCAATGAATATTATAAATCGGAAAGAATAATTTTTTTATCTTTTGTTCGTTCCCAAGTTATTTTTTTAAAATTTAGTTTCGGTTTTCGCCCGGCTTCAATCCAACTGTCAATTTTTAAAATATCTTTTCGACTGGGAATCGATTTGGCAAAGAGAAAAAATAATTTCTTTATTGTTGCTCTTCGCCAGAAAATCGGAAGTTTCAAAAACTCAATTCGCGAGAATTCATATGCTTTATTTTTTATTGCAGTAAAACAAATTTTTTGCTTAATTCGATTCTCCTCCTCTAGAAAAAAATCGTTGATATCTGTCATATTTTCACCCAGAGTCAACAATCTTTCAGCCAGAGAAACCCCCGTTGTTCTTTCGAAAAGAGGCAAGATAGTATTTCTCAGTTGATTTCGTCGACCTTTTTTGCTATAATTAAGCTTGTCCTCATAATAGGGAAAGCGAGTTGCAAGAATCATTGATCGGATATCTCCTTTCGAAATTTTTAAAAGTGGACGAAAAATGACTCCGTTAACTTCCGCCATTCCGGCTAAGCCTGCGATACCGCAACCACGAATCAGATTTGCCAAAATTGTTTCCGCTTGATCATCTGCGTGATGCGCCACCACAATATATTCGGCTTTTTGGACCTGAAGAAATTTTTTCAATTGACGATATCTTTCTATTCTCATCTGCTCTTCCAAATTATTGCAACTAAAAATCGCTTCACTTTTCAAAATTCGGCAATTCAAACCAATCTTTCGGGCGACAATTCTGGCCACATCACCGTAAAGAGAGTCTTCCGCCAAAAATCCGTGGTCAATATAAACGGGAAGAAGGGTATAACCATATTTTTTTTGCAGCTCCTTCAAAGCCAACAATAAAAATAAAGAGTCCATACCACCGGAAAAAGCTACCGCTAATTTTCTGTTTCTCCAGTCCGAAACCGGCAATCGGCTAATCGCATCAATAATTTTCTGTACATTTTTACGCCATTGAGGCCCTTGTAAATACATAAAAAATAATCCAATATTAAATAAAGATTAATAAACCACCTAAGTATAACTATGCAAAATCGCTTTGGTAAAGAATTTTTTTTTCATCGAGAGGGCGTTTTTTTGATTTCGTTGATTTTGCTGACTCTCGCCTTTAACTTAGTCAGGCCGGTTACTCCTTTCCAACTGGTAATTGCCTCGTTGGCCATTTTCTTGGTTGCACCTTTTCTGATCGCACGATTTATTTTTCAAAAAAATATTCGTTTTCTCGGTTTTAAAAAAGGCTATCCGGGAAGAGGCATACTGGGAATAATTATCGGCTGGTTGATTTTTTTGCCCATTCTTAATTTATTGGCCGGTCAGAAAGAATTTCAGGAAATTTACCCCTCTTTTCCGGCGATGAGAACCGGATTGACCGCTTTTGCGACCTTCGAATTTTTAGTTTTTTTACCTATTTTTTTTGCTGTTCAAACTTTTGTCTTCGGTTACACTTATAACGGACTCAAAAAAATAATGGGGCGCACTAAAGCATCTTTACTGCTTAGTTTTATTTTGGTGCCCCTTTTTTATTTGGCTCGACCACCGATGGAGATCATTCTTTCATCCTTTATCGCTTTTTTTACCTGCTGGATAGCCGACAGAGGTCGTTCCATCCTCTACCCCGTTCTCTTCGGCTGGGGGCTTTCCCTGATTTTGGACGCTTTAAGTTTAAGTAAAACATTTACGCCCTGAACCAAAAACCGGACCGATCGATCAACGAGTAATTCGATCAGAATCAATCAAGAGATTCAACTTTGTTGTCTATATTCAAAAAACTGGCATTTTTTTCATTAAAATAGAGAGAAATTTTTCCCAACGGTCCGTTTCGATGCTTTGCCACTAAAATATCAGCTATACATTTTCGATCCGTATCTTTTTTCTCTCGATCTTCGCGATAGATAAAAAGAACAACATCCGCATCCTGCTCGATCGAGCCCGATTCCCTCAAATCCGACAATTTCGGAATTTGAGGTGAGCGAGCTTCAACCGCTCGAGAAAGTTGAGATAGAGCTAAGACGGGCACATTCAGCTCTTTGGCCAAACCCTTGAGCGAGCGAGAAATCTCCGCGATTTCGTTCACTCGGCCCTCATTGGCTCTTCTTCCCTCCATTAATTGCAAATAGTCAACAACGACTAGTTTGATATCTTGCTCCATTTGTAATCGACGAGCTAAAGTTCTAATTTCCATAATGTTGGAAACGCCCGAGTCGTCAATAAAAATCGGGGCGTCGGAAAGAACGCCGAAGGCCTCTCCCAATCTTTGAAAATCATTGTATTCTCCCTCATCTTCCAATTTACCGGTGCGGAGCTTCCAAAGGTCAACTTCAGCCTGAGCAGAAAGCAAACGATCGACCAATTGGTCCTTGCTCATTTCCAAAGAAAACATCGCTACCCCCATTTTTTCCTTAACAGCAGCATGTCGCATAATATCAAGGGCTAGAGTAGTTTTTCCCAAACTCGGTCTGGCCGCTAAAATTACCAAATCCGATTTTTGAAGACCGCCAAGCAAACTGTCCAGGCCGGGAAAGCCGGTCGGCACTCCTCTCAATGAAGCTGAATCTTTATGAATTCTCTCTATTCGTTCGAAAGTTTCCCCCAAAATATCTTTAATCGGTACAAAATCTTTTCTCAAATGCTTTTGAGAAACGGAAAAAAGCCTTTTTTCCGCTTCATCTAAAATTTTCTCCACATCTTCGTCTTGAGTCCGACCAAGCTCTCCGATATCGCTTGCTGCCTCAATTAACCGTCTCAGAGTAGCTTTTTTTTGGATCACTCTAGCGTAAGAAACTACATTTGAGGCGGAAGCCACCGCTCCGACCAGTTCGGCTAAGTAAGTTGCTCCGCCAATTTCCTCCAAACGGCCCATCTCCGTCAAAACATTGGAGACATTCAGAATATCAACCGGCTCCTGCTTTTCAAATAATTTTAGAACCGCTTCAAAAATTCGCCGATGAGCGGTCCGGTAGAAATCTTCCGGTGCAATGAAATCAGCTACTTTTAAAATAGCATTTTCATCGAGCATTAAAGCTCCTAAAACGGCCACTTCGGCCTCTATGTTGTGCGGGGGCAATTTGCCGGTGATTTTGTCCAGCATAGCAAGATTCTTAAATTAAGGAGACCAATAAATAAAGTAAAAAATTTCTAGATTGCAAAATTAGTTGTTTGTTGATTTTAGAACCAAGAAAAATTTTTGTATAGCAAGAATCCGGATCGGCACTTCCTCCAATTTCAATCAGGAGATTGCGTGCCTCGGCCGAAACTCCGAAGTTTCTTTCCGGCCGGGGGATGGATTCCGTTAAGGGGGTAAATTCCAAATAGTCAAAAGATGCGTTTTTTTGAAAATCCAAATCGGCCACCGACCGGAGAAAGCAAGGCGCGCAAAACAGTCCCGACTCTCCCAGAGAGTAGAAGGCTTTATCTTTTTTAGAAAAATCTTTTCCACAAGCCAGACAGTTTTTCAAGTCGGGCATCAGGCCTTCTCCCTGCAACAGTTGACTGACGAATGAGATAACCGAGAAGTTGATTCTACTGTTTTTTAGCCAGTTATTCTTATTCAAAATAATTTTTTCGAATAAACCAAAATATTTTTTACTATCATTTTCCGCCACAAAATTTCTCAACAAATAAACAAAAAAGGAGAACCAAATACGGTTACGGTATTCCTGCTTTAAATGTTCACAAAAATTTTCCACCGAAACCGTAGTCAACCTGCCGTTTCTTTCGTCTTCCGCCAATAAAACTTCCGCGTTCACCAATATTGGCGGATCGGTTAAATTGGCCAACTTGGCTCCCGGCTTAAAAAGCCCGCTGGCCGTCAACCAAATTAGACCAAAATCCTCCGAAAGCATCAGCAATCGACCTTCGTCTCGATTTTGCGGGTCTTTCTCCAAAATAAAGGCTCGACTCTTGATTTGTCTCATTTATTTTTCTTAGTTATGGTTGAAACAAGTTTGATCGTCTGAGAATTTTACAAGCTAATTATTTTTTAAGGAAAAAAAATGTCGGAAACCAAAATGGATTTAATCGAAAAGGAAAGAACCTATTTGATGATAAAGCCTGACGGAGTCAAAAGAAGTTTGGCCGGAGAGGTCATCACCCGAATCGAAAGATGCGGTCTGAAAATTGTCGCTCTCAAGATGTTTTGGGCCACTCGTGAACAAATTAATGAGCACTACCCCAAAGATGACGGCTGGTTAAAAAGAATCGGCGAGAAGACTAAAGTAAATTATGATCGTTACGGCCTGGATGTTAAGAGCCTCGGAACGGAGGACAATAAAGAAATCGGCTTGATGGTGCGCGGTTGGTTGCTGGATTATCTGACTTCTGCTCCAATGATTAAAATGGTGATTGAGGGGCCTCACGCCGTCGATTTGGTCAGAAAAATGGCCGGTAACACTATCCCCGCTCAAGCGGAAATGGGAACGATCAGGGGAGATTTTTCCGTTGATTCGGCCGCTTTTGCCAATCGTGACAAAAGAGCGATTTTTAATGTAGTTCACGCCTCGGAGACGCCGGAAGAAGCTAGGCATGAGATTGGTTTTTGGTTTAGCCCGGAGGAAATTTTCGACTTTGAAAAAACGGACAGTACTATTTATAAAATAGACCGAGCGAAATAAAGCCACCAAGAAAATTCCCCTTTTCACCTCTAAGTTATCATCGCCACCCAAATTGATTTATTTCATAATCCAAGATCTAAGATCCATCATCTAACATCTAATCATCATGTCCGATTGCGTTTTTTGTAAAATTGTGAGAGGAGAAATTAAGGTTGACTTTCTTTATGAAAGCGATCGAGTGGTGGCCTTTAAAGACGCCCAGCCCATTGCTCCAATTCATTTCTTGATTATCCCGAAAGAGCATATCTCATCGATGAACGATGTGTCGGAGCAGCATAAAGGCTTGTTGGGAGAAATGTTGCTCTGTGCTACTCAGCTCGCCAAGGAGGCGGAAATTCAGGATGGTGGCTACAAGCTGCTTATTCGTACCGGCCGGCACGGTGGTCAAGAAGTCCCGCATATTCACCTGCATTTGATCGGCGGAGCCAAATTAACAGAAGGAATTGGAGTTAGAAAGTAGAAAGTTATAAAGTTACTTTGAACTTTTAACTTCTTATGGGCCG
>CALFZX010000024.1 GCA_937952315.1 uncultured bacterium | reverse complement strand
TTTGAGGAAGTGGGGTCGATCGGAGATTATTATGAACTCAAGGACAAAACTGATTTCACCCCTTGGCTGGAATAGTTTATGGACGGGATTGTTGATGAACTGTTACGAGTAAAAAAAGAGCTGGAAAAAGAAACTTTCAGCCCAGATTCAATTCTGAAAGTTTATCAACAAAAAATTATTGATTTCATTAAGGAAAAAGGTTTTATCACCGACAAAGACTACTCTCAGATTACAAAGCGTGCTAAAGCGACAAGAAATTTAGATTTTCGAAAACTTATTAAACTCGGAACAATTAAAAAATTCGGTAAAGGAAAAGCGACATATTATAAATTAAAATGACACAGGCGTATCCAATCCCGGTCCGAATTTATTAAAAAATAAAAAGATATGTTCACTAAAGATCTCATAGTCAAGAAAAAATGGAACGAATATATTGATTGGCTCATCGACAAAGTGGCGCGTTTTCCTCAGCAATATAAATATGTTTTGGGACAAAGAATCTTAAATATCGCTTTTGATGTTTCGGAGAGTCTTGTTGTTTTGCAATTTTCTCCCAAGGAGAAAAGAAAAGAATTGCTGCCGGATTTCAATCTGAAACTGGAAAAGATGAGAGAATTTATGCGTATCGCTTGGCGAAAAAAAATTATCTCTCATCGGGCTTTTGTTTTTCAAGAGTGTCAAATAGACCAAGTTGGACGGATGATGCATAAGCTTTCTGGCGGCAGAGGTCTTTCGAATGAGAGATGAGTGCCTTAAGAATGTCTTGGTCCTTTGCTTCCAAGCGAAGACCAAACATTCTCTTTCGTAGACGAAAAGTGTCGCCAAACTGACAATGAGCCAGCCAAGAAGTGACTTTTTGTCTCATTTTTTCTTCATTTTCCGTCTTTTTTAGTAAATTCCTCCTCATCCGCTTTAGCTTTTTGCGAAATTTTTCCTTGTTGCTTTTTCGCAGTAGGCGATGGTTTTTCCAAATCACAAAGCCCAAAAAATCGATGCCCTGATCGACGGGAAAAATTCTTTGTTTCTTCGGGTGCAGTTCCAAAAAAAGTTTTTCGCGCAAAAAAAATTCAATTTGGTTTTTGATGAGGTGAAGATATTTTTTGTCATGATGCAAAACGACAAAATCATCGACATAACGGATATAGTAACGAATTTTTAAAGTATGCTTGGCATATTGGTCCAGTTCATTAAGAACAATGTTGATGAAGAGCTGAGAAGTCAGATTGCCAATGGGAATGCCTCGGGGACGGCATTGAACAAAAGGAGATTCCGGAGAAAAGAGATGATCAAATTCATTACCGCTTTCAAAAGAAGAAACGATTTCTTCAAGAAGCCACATTAGTTTTTTGTCTTTAATTCTCCGATTAAGAAGTTCCAGTAGAACACTATGTTTTATCGAAAGAAAACATTTGGCAATGTCTCCCTTGAAGCAGTAAAGACAACTGCTTCGGGGTTGAAATTTGGAATACGGGTTTGCTCTCTCTCTCTCTCTCTCTCTCTCTCTCTCTCTCTCTCTCTCTCTCTCTCTCT
>CALFZX010000023.1 GCA_937952315.1 uncultured bacterium | reverse complement strand
AAAAACTAATTTTTCAGTCGGGCGTTCCATTCTCTCAATTTGATTTTTTAGACTCTGAAAATCCAAAGGGCCTCTGCTTGGCTCTTTTTCAAAATTGATTTTTTCAATACTCATGATTTTATTATTTTACCTAAATTATTTCAACCTTTTGAAATTCCTTCCACTCACAACTCTTTTACCTGTCTTTTTTTCAAGTTCAATTCTGGCATTTCTCGCGATTCCGCCTCCTTGGCGAGCCGGTTTTTTGTTTTCCTCCAAACCTCTTGCTTTCACTGTTTCAGCAATTTGACGAGTCGAAAGCTCTGCCAAAGCAGTAAAAATAAGTTCCGCATCCGTCATGTGATCATGTAGATTTTCTCTTTTCAAATCTTTTAGACTCTTATGCTCTCTCACATTAAGACCACTCCATTCATGATGAATGATATTTGTTAAAATTGCGTATTCGTCTTTTTCTTTAACTTCATTGTTTTTCCAGTAGTCCGTCAGTTTATTTCTGACTTCCTGCCCCATCATTCTTTGCTGAATCCATTTCTGACTTCGACCCATTTTTTGCCAATATTCTCGAGAACGGTTCAAGGCTTTTTCCGGGTCAGTCATTTCCTGCATGCGCTCGTATCCAACTTTAGCCAACCACAATTTGATTGGTTCAGCTTTTTTACTGGGTACAGACTGAATAAGACGAAGCAAAACATCAACACTGGCGACATCTGTTTCTCTCATTCTCCCGTCCGAGGCCATCAGTTTCAAACGGTTACAATTTGTAACCACTTGACTCCCCTCCTTTATTAGACGATTTTTTAATACTTTCCAGTAATTACGAGCAAGTTGAAAATTGGCTTGTTCAAGAAGAGCTGCAACCACATCAACGACCGAGAAATACCAAGTTTCCTTTTCTTCATTCCAAACCCGCCGGATTTTGAAACTCTCAAAAATCGCTAGCGATTCCTTCTTTTTCATAAGATAATTTTAAGGATAAAGACTTCAAAGTATCTTCCCTTCAATTAAAACCTCTTTTTCCACCCCGACAATCTTTTTAGCCGGCCCACCAAAAAGCTATTGCCGGAGCCCATTTCCGGACACAAAACGAAAAACTATTTTTAATTTAATATAGATTTAAGAAATATTTTATCTCTTTGTTTCAGAATGTTTCTCGTGGGGGTGGCTTGGCGCGGACTGTGGATTACCACCTGCGAGTTCAGGGGTTCGACTCCCTGCCTACCGGCAGGCAGGCCCTCACCTCCACCAGTGCTACTAATAACAATACGATTTTGACAACTTCGAAAAACAATACAATATTCTAATTAATGGTAATCCGCAGTTCGAAGCACTAAGTTGAACTCGGCAAAAATCTCCCGATTTTCGGGAGTTTTTGTTTTTTAGACAGAAAATAATTACACTAAAAAAAGAATTCTCTCACTTTACCACCTCAATCTTGATCCCGACCACCCCGTATTTTTCCTGCTCTTGCCGAGTATAAAAGCTTTGGATTTCTTCAATCAATTCTTCTTTTGATGCTCCTCCGAACAAAGATGGGGGAAAATCGGAAAAAAGGCTTTCAAAATCAAGATACCGATAAAGTGCCTGCACCTCTGTAAGCACCTTTCTCGAATTGTCCTCGACACAAACAAATTCAATCTGATCGCCAAGATTTATTTGTTGACGTTTTGCATCGTACAACCTTGATTCCATCACCTTTTCGCCGCCGGCAACTTTCTCAAACGGAGCGGCAGCTAATTTCATTTGATGAATTACCATAATTTTGTTGATTATGAACATTGTTAGGACTCGATCAAAAACCATTTTAAATTTTATATTTTTTTCTTTTGGGGTTCCTGCTTCACCCCCCCCCTCTTTCATCTCGCAACGAAAGGATTCTCCATCTCAAAGGTGATTTTGGGTGTTTGATTATTTATTCTGTCGATAGAGATATTGTATTTTTTACCATAAACATAGTCGATGGAATTGAAAATAGCGTCTTTCCAATCGAAGCCCAGTTTCTCGGCAACCGCTCTTACTTCGTCCTCATTCGCCCCTTCAATCTCAATAACCGGATTCAAAAACGGCCACCAATCGATCATCAGCTTAACTCCATCCAGCTCCCAAATCTCTCTTTTAGTTTCCTGTACAGACTTTTCCTCCGCTCCGATTGTTTTTAACAATTTTACCGCCTCCGCATAACTGTCCACAACTAGCTCTATCTCCTTTTGTCCCTCGATAGAGCCGTTCGATTCCATAATCTTTAAAGTCAAAGTGATTTTGTTAGCTTCGTCCCTGACCCTTAGCCAACCGCCTTCGATTTCGTGTCCTTTAGGTAAATTAAAAACTGTTCTTTTTTGATCAAATTTCGGTCGAACCAAAAATCCGTTTAGTTTTCGGATCTTTTCCCTGATTTTTTCCACGTCAATATTACAGAAAGTCGCCTCATACTCGATGTTCAGATTTTGTGTAGTAGATTTTTTATTGTCCATAGCCTTATTTTTTAAATATTTCCGATATTTTAAGCGCTTACAACGGGAAAGTCTAATTTAAGATTTTCTATTTTCCATCATAAAAAATATCAAGATATTTCCTGTATACATAAGATTGACCGTATTTTTTATCCTTATTTTTTGGAGTAAGAATTTTTATCTTTATAAAACGTTCAATAACTCGTTGCGCTCCGGCCCTCGTGAATCCCGTCCATTTTTGAATTGTCGCAACGCTGACAATAGGTTGCCCGTAAAGTCTAGGCAAAATCAGTGTTGCACTCTCAGCCGCACGAGTTTCAAGCCGCTGTATTTTTTGCCTGTCTTTTTCTCGCAAAATTGTAATTTTTTCAACAATGTCTATCGCCTCTTCAGCTATTTCAATAACACCGTCAAGAAAAAAATCAATCCACGGAGCGACTCGACCATTATGGTATCCGAGGAGTCTTTCGTAATAAATTTTTTGATGTTTTTTGAAAAAAGAGGAAAGAAATAAGACTGGTTTTTCCAAAAACCCTTCTTTCCATAAATAAAAAGTGATCAGCATTCTTCCTGTTCTACCGTTACCGTCAAGAAAAGGATGAATCGTTTCAAACTGGGCATGAGCAAGACCAGCCTTTATCAAGGTCAAAGTCGCGTCATTGGTGTGTAAAAATTTTTCCAAATCCGCCAAAGACGCCCTCATCTCGATAACCGGCGGTGGAACGAACCGTGCGTTATCCGGACGAGTACCGCCAATCCAATTTTGACTCTTGCGAAATTCTCCCGGATCAGAAAAATGGGTTGCCCTTGCTTTTGTCATAAGTTTGCCATGAAGCTCCCGAATGAACCTGAGAGTTATTGGAAATTTGTCAACCATGACGCGCTTCATACCATAATTAAGAGCTTTGATGTAGTGTAAGATATCATCAACATCCGCCGGAACATTGGCGTTGAGATCCGCCTCGGCCTCAATCGCATCGATCATTGTTGCATTAGTCCCCTCAATTTGACTGGAAGAAGCGGCATCTTTTCGCAAATACATTAGCAGAAAAAAATCAGCATCCGGCAGAAGTTTTGTGATGCCGTCCAATTTTCCAAGCAGTCTGGTGGCTTGGTCATTTTTTTGCAATATTCTAGCGTCAAAGTCAAAACCCTTCTTCGGAGGGAACCTGTTGGGAACAAATGAGCTAAAACCTTCCCTTTGTCGAACGGTTCTGCCAATCTCTATTGAACGCATAGTTTGTATCGTTTAAATTTAGAATGTATACAAAATATATCAGTTTGTATACATTTAGTCAAGTAATGAATACAAACCGCGCCTTCACTCTTCCCCTCAATTAAAACCTCTTTTTCCACCCCGACAATCTTTTTAGCCGGCCCACCAAAAAGCTATTGCCGGAGCCCATTTCCGGACACAAAACGAAAAACTATTTTTAATTTAATATAGATTTAAGAAATATTTTATCTCTTTGTTTCAGAATGTTTCTCGTGGGGGTGGCTTGGCGCGGACTGTGGATTACCACCTGCGAGTTCAGGGGTTCGACTCCCTGCCTACCGGCAGGCAGGCCCTCACCTCCACCAGTGCTACTAATAACAATACGATTTTGACAACTTCGAAAAACAATACAATATTCTAATTAATGGTAATCCGCAGTTCGAAGCACTAAGTTGAACTCGGCAAAAATCTCCCGATTTTCGGGAGATTTTGTTTTTTTGGGAAGAAATTTTTAGCAATATTTTTATGCTACAATTTACCACAAATTTACAATTTAATCTTATTAAAAAATCATGAACAACAAAAGAAAATTACAAATTGGTGTTATGGGATCAGCGGCCGACGTTAAATATTCAAAAAAGATTGAACAAATTGCCGAAAAAATCGGTCGACTACTTGCAGAAAAAGGCAATATTACCGTATATGGAGCGGAAAAAGATTTTGATTCTCTTTCCACCGCCGCCGCTCGCGGAGCAAAAAAGGCAGGAGGAATAACAGTTGGGATAACCTATGGAAAAGGCAAAGACATTTGGGACAAAGAGGGAAACACGGATATCGTTATTTGCAGCGGCCTGGAAAGAGGTGGCGGTAGAGAATTTGTTCTAGTAAACAGCTGCGACGGTATAATAGCTGTTTCGGGTGGTTCAGGGACAATGAACGAAATGCTAGTTGCTTATCAATTGAACATTCCGATAGTTGTAGTTAAGGGAACCGGTGGTTGGGCAGATAAAATGGCCGGAAAATATTTCGACAGTCGAAAAAGAATGAAAGCCGTTCCGGCAAAAACCCCGGAGGAAGCAGTAAAAAAAATATTAAAATTAGCAAAGGACAGAAAATAAATACACCAAAAAAAAGGGTTCTCTCACTTTATCACCTCAATCGGGTATTTTTTACCGGACAACCAGTCTTGAACCGCTTCATAAATTCTGTAGGCAATAAATTCTTCTTTTCTCAATTCCAATATTTCTTGGCGGGAAAACCATCTCACTTCTTGAATAAACTCATCTCTTGAAATTTGATCTTTTTCAGGGGCTATTCTTGGTTCCCCACTGACTATTTTAGCTAGAAAATTAAACTGTATCCGTGCCTGATCACCTTCTTTACTTACTTGAATTCCTAAAATATTAGTCAATTCAACATTAACCGAAGCCTCTTCCTGGCACTCTCGCACCGCCGCCTCAAAAACAGTCTCCTCGCCGTTGTCTCCATAACTGCCTTTAATAATATTCCAAAGAGGCCGATCTTTCTTCTTGATTTTTTCTTTAATCAATAAAATTCCCTCCCCCGTCTCATTTTCAATTATCACACCGACTTTTATCGTGGTGTTCATGGCTTAATAATTTATAATTTAGAGATGTTTTCCTTGATTTCCTTAGGCTTCAAATCAATTTTATCCAAATCTTTTATTTTCACCCATTCCCATTCATGTGTTCCTTCGTAATGATTATTTTCTTCATATTCTGGTCCATTTCCCGTCCCCAATTCTCCACCAATAATAGAACATCGATAAAAATATTCCATTTGTTTTTCTTCACCCTCCAACTCAAAAGGTCTCTCAAATAGAAGTTCTTCCACTTTAACTTCTACTCCCAATTCTTCTTTGCATTCTCGAACCATAGCTTCTTCCCTGCTTTCATCAGTCTCGACTTGCCCGCCAGGAAAAACCCAGTAAATTTCATGGGTCTTAACTCTCTTGATGACCAAGATAGATTTACCTTGAATTATTATGGCTCTAACTCGGTTTATCATAAATTATATTTTAATGAAAATTATTTTAGCCTTTTGAAATTTTCTTTACTGACTATCGAGCGCCCTAGTTTGCTTTCCAGTTCTTTTCTTGCATTTCCGGCAATCTTGCCACCCGTTTGTGCATCATCTTTTAGTTTCTCCACTCCTCGAGAGTCTTCATTACGATGAATTTCTGTAGTTGAACGTTCACCCAGCATAGTAAAAATTAACTCAAAATCATTCATGTGATCGCGTAAATTTTCGCGTTTTAGTCCTTTAACTTTTTTATACTCTCTAGGGGTAACCCCGAAAGTCACCTTGGAAATTTCCGCCGTTAAAATTTCATAATCCCTATTTTCTTCCGCTCCCCTTTTCTGCCATTCATCAGTCAATTCCTCACGAATAGCAATTCCACGCATTCTTTTTTCTATCCAATCGTCCGGATAACCTTTGAGCTTATATAGTAGCCGAGTTCTCTTGGTGGCTAATTCCGGATCTTCAATCTCTTTCACTCTTTCATACCCAACTTTGGCTAGCCAGCGTTTAAACGGCTCTGCTTTAGGCGAGGGAATGGATTGGATAATACGAAAAATACCCTCAATGTTAGCGCAGTCAGTTTCACGCATTTTACCGTCCACAGCAATTAGTTTGAACTGTAGACAATTTGTCGACAGTTCAAATCCACTTTCTTCCTTGACTCTGATTTTCATTTTGGACCAATAGTCTCGAGGATTAACACTGCCAGTCAAAGCGCTAACGACATCCACCACCGAAAACCACCATTCATTTTGATGCAAAGTCTTGCGGATCTCTTTCCGCTGGAAAATAGCAATTTTGGTTACAGTACCCTGAGACATCTGAATAAATTAATATTATCTTCCCCTCAATTAAAACCCTATTTTCCACCATGGCAATCTTTTTAGCCGGCCCACCAAAAAGCTATTGCCGGAGCCGATTTTTAGACGAGAATTCAAAAACTATTTTTTATTTAAGATTTGAAAATTCTCCCTCCTCTCAGTCTTTCCACTTCCACCATTTCAGCTTTTCCGGATCGGATTTTTGAGTGGTGTTTTTCATGGGGAATAGGAAATTAAACGGTAAGAATATCTTATAAGTCTTTTGATCTATTTTATGATATGTATAGTCTATACACGAAGTATACATATTATTTACACTTGCAAGCAATTCTCTTTTTATAGAATTTCTCCCTCCTCTCAGTCTTTCCACTTCCACCATTTCAGCTTTTCCGGATCGGGGTTTTCATAGATGACAGAAGATGATCGGACTTATTTCGCTTTGCGAACATCTTTCACAAATTTGATTATTTTTTCTTTTAAACTCTTAATTTGATCTTTA
>CALFZX010000022.1 GCA_937952315.1 uncultured bacterium | reverse complement strand
AAAAAGGATGAATGGAATATATATTTTAAACAAAGATTAAATTTGGATGGGAAAAAGCCTCGTTCGCTAACTTCTAATTTAGGGTCAACGATAGATGGAAAAAATGATATAAAAAGATTATTTGAAAAT
Source organism: uncultured bacterium (assembly GCA_937952315.1). Classification (GTDB taxonomy): domain Bacteria; phylum Patescibacteriota; class Minisyncoccia; order CAIUEV01; family CAIUEV01; genus CAIUEV01. Next base: position 1,619 of record CALFZX010000022.1, on the reverse strand, counting down.
GATAAAATATTTTCTTACCCAAAACCAACAAAGTTTATTAAATTCTTAATCGAAATAGTTTCAAGTTCTAACGACATCATCCTCGATTTTTTTGCCGGCTCCGGAACGACCGGCGATGCGGTGATGCAACTTAACGCGGAAGATCTGGTGAACGGCAAAGAGGGTAATAGAAAATATATTTTAGTTCAGCTACCGGAATTGATTGATGCCAAAAAAAATAAAACGGCGTATGATTTTGTGAAAAATGATTTAAAAATCGCCGAACCAACAATTTTTGAAATAACCAAAGAAAGACTAATAAGGGCCGGCAAGAAAATTCAAACCGAGCAAAAAGCCGGTCTCTTTTCCGGAAAAAATAAGCTTGATCTTGGCTTTAAAATTTTTGAAACTCAACCGATTTGGGAGGACTATGAATTTGAAGCCGAGGAGCTTGAGGCAACACAGAAACTTTTTGATGAAAGCAAGCTATCAAAAGAAGATTTGCAAACGCTGCTTACCACTTGGAAAACTTACGACAACATACCCTTGACAGAAAATTTGGAAAAAATAGATCTTGACGGATACACCGGATACTATGGTAATGAAAAACTCTATTTAGTGGACAAAAAATTTGAAACAAAAAATTTGAAAGCAACACTTAATCGAATCGACGAAGACAAAAAGTTTAATCCTATCAGTATTATTGTTTTTGGTTATCATTTTGAAAGCAAAATTTTGAGAGAGATTGCAGAAAATGTTTCAAACTATGCGAACAAGAAAAAACTGGATATTGATTTTATAACTAGGTACTAAATATGAAAGGATTTAATTTTGAAAAAAATCTTGATCATCAAAGCAAGGCCGTGTCCGCCACGGTCGCTGTTTTCAACGGCTTGGAAGTCATAAAACCAAAAGCGACCGATAGCCAGTTTGTTAATCCCTTAATAGACAAAACCGGACCGAATTATGCCAGGAATATTCGCTTGATTCGCACGGAGCATGGAGTGAGAAACGGTAGAATAAAGCATAACCGTAACATCATAGACATTATGATGGAAACGGGAACAGGAAAAACCTACACTTACACTAAAACTATTTTTGAGCTCAACAGACTCTACGGGATTTTTAAATTTGTTATTGTAGTACCAACTCTTTCCATCAAAGCTGGTACCATCGATTTTCTCAAATCAGATAGCTCCCGTGAACATTTCAAAGAACAATACGGAAAGACTTTAAATCTCCATATCGTTGAAAGTCAAAAAGGAGGAAAAAACAAAAAAACTCGTCTCCCCACTGCAGTGAACAGTTTTGTAAATTCCGGCATTTTTGAAAAAAATCATATTCAAGTGCTGATAATCAATGCGGGAATGGTCAATTCCGAAACTATGCAAAAAAGCTTTGACGCCACTCTTTTTGATAAATACTCCATACCGTTTGAGGCCATTAGCGCCACCTGCCCATTCATAATTGTTGACGAGCCACATAAATTCACTCAAGGCAACAAGACTTGGGAGAATATTCAAAAAATGAAACCGCAGTATATTCTTCGCTACGGGGCGACCTTCCCGGAATATGAGAATCTCGTCTACGAACTGACGGCGGTTAATTCGTTCAACAAGAATCTTGTCAAAGGAGTAATC
>CALFZX010000021.1 GCA_937952315.1 uncultured bacterium | reverse complement strand
TGGCCGTTTCCGGCAAAACGATTCCGCTTTCCGTTTTCTGCTCCTGTTTTTTCATTTTTACCAGCACATTTTTTCCCAAAGGTTTGATTTTCATGGCTTTTAGAGTTAAAGATTAGAAATAACTAAATAATTTATACCTCCTCCTTTAGCACTCGTCAAGTTTGAGTGCCAGAAAAAGAAGGATCTTGGATGGTAGATCTTAGATCTTGGATTTTATCCTTCCAAGATCCACGATCCAACAACCGAGATCGGGCGAAGCCCTTGTCCCTATATTGCTCTTTCCATTCTTTTTTGCTATCAAATATGGGTGCTGGCGATTTTCGCGCCGACACTTCCCTGCCCTAATTTTTCGGGGATCGTCTAATGGCAGGACAACGGACTCTGAATCCGTCAATCATGGTTCGAATCCATGTCCCCGAGCCAATTGCCAGTTTTTTGGTATTCTACTATCCCTTGAAAGGGATTTTTCAGCTCGTAGACTAGCTTTTTGCCTTGTAACTCTAAGTTCTGAAGTATGAACTTCAAAAGTTGCGTTTTTTCTTCTGGTTCAGAACTTTCGAAAATCTCAAAAGCCCTATTTGTGAGGTTTAGTATTGCTTCCGAGGTTATATAAAAGTTTTGATTTCCCTTGGTATGGTTTTCCAATTGAATGATTAAATCGTTCTCTTTTTCTTTGAACTGTTTTAGCAATTTGTCATAGTTATCCGTAGTAATACTTCCATCGAGCTTATCAATATACATTTTCTCATAACGTTCTCTTATTTTAGTCAGCTCGCTTTGAATCCTAGAGACTGATTGTTGATTATAGACACTCTTATGCTCATGAATGGCTCTCAATTCGTTTTTAAGCTTCTCAACGGCCTCTTCTGGCAGTTTTATTCGATTAAACACTTTGGCGATCTGCTTAATGATTTTTTCCTCTTTTATATTAAAGACATTTTGGCATTTTCCGTGGTAATTGGTGCAACGGTAGTAAATATACTTGCCTTTCTTGATATAAGGGCTAATGGTACAACCGCAGTCAGAACACTTAATCAATCCTCTGAAAATATAGGGATTATTGGTTCTTTTAAAATTCTGTCTATTCCAGCTTTCAGCGACTTTTTTAACTTTGTTAAAGAGATATAGAGAAATCAAAGGCTCATAGTGATGCTGATACTCTTTGCCATCCGTAGCCATTATTCCGTAATAGAAAGGATTTTTTAGTATTAACTCTATTTGGCTTGTTCCAACGGGCTTGCCTGATGCATGGTTAGTCAGACCTTTCTCTTTCATCACTTTAGCTAATCCCTTCATTGAATACTTACCCGAAGCATATAGTCCAAAAATTTCCTTTATAAGCGGAGCTCTTTCTTCATCTGGTTCAATATCCTTACTTCCATTCTTAACAACGTTCCTGTAACCTATAGGAGCCTTTCCAGGCCATTCTCCGTTCTTTAGCTTCTGCTCTCGGCTTCTTTTAACATTGTCGCTCAATTGTAAAACATAGCTTCTAGCAAACATAACCCCCATATCCCAACGCAACAAATCGGCACTATTGGAATTTTTGTTGAGAACTAGGTTTTCCCTGATGAAATGAAGCTCCAGCTTACCTTCTTTTCTGAAGTCGTCTAGAGTTACCGATTCCCTAAAACTTCTCTGAAGCCGATCAATTGTCTCAACTATCAAAGCAATGGGCTGTTTCGATTCTTTTATAAATTTAATTACTTTTTCAAACTCTTTTCTAGTATCTTTACTTGAAGATTCAGTAATTTGAAAAACTTCAGGTGCTTCAAAACTTCTATTACAACAATAATCGACCATTCTTCTAGTCTGGGCTGGGATCGACTGGCCTTCTTCCTGTTGCTCTTTAGTTGATACTCTGGCGAGGATTATGGATTTCATTTCTTTATATTTGTTTTCTGTCTATCCCACCGTTTAACTGCAGGATCTAAATAATCTTCAAAAAAATCTTCATACGAAATAACGTTTACTTGATTTTTGTAAGCAGGAATATTTTTAATTATATTTTTTGGCAAAACTATATAAATTTTATTGTTTTTCATTTCATTAAGCTGAGACTTACTGATATCGTCATCAAGTGTTGTAAGAAAAAAACCATATGCTTTAGTTCCCTCTGTTACAATTTGCCTCCATCTTTCTCTTAAAGTTCTTTTGGCCGTAAACACAATACAATCCATGGGATTATTCTTATAGGCCTTTTCTGAGGGCAATAAGAAATCAGGCTTACCATTTATAATAATTTGTTCATCAAAGGGATAATCACATTTTTTAAAAAGTGTCCCAATAATAACTTCGAACACCTTTCCTGCACGAACTTTTCTTGACTGAAAGATAGACATATAAAAATCATTCAAATCTTTGAAAAGACTGCCTTCTCGATTCTCTTTTTTGATAAGTTCTTGGATCAATTCATTCCCTACCTTGTCTTGAATTAATAAATATCTTTTATATATTTCGTTATGAATACCTTCTACTAGTCCACTAAAATTTTTCTTCACCTTTTGGGGCGTTACCTTGCTTCCAAGCGTTTCTTCCAAAACTTCTTGGATTAAATGTTCATTTGATGGCATTCTGTTAACAAAGTCTTTAAATAATTTCATTCTATTTTCTTTTACTTATTATTTGCTTAACCATTGATTTAGCAATTTTTTCAACTACTGGAACAACTATTGAATTACCGAATTGCCTGTAAGCTTGAGTGTCTGAAACAACAATTTCAAAATTTTCTGGAAAGCCCATTAGTCTTGCACATTCACGAGGAGTTAGGCGTCGCGGATTTTTGTTTTTCTGCTCAATTAAAATTTCCGATCCATCCTTATAATAGCGAGCACTCAATGTTCTAGTGACACCATTTTTATTTGCGATTCCATAGCCAAATCCGTTTCCGTTCTCCTTATGTTTCTTTGCATATGCTTGCAAATAACTCCATAGTTTATCTGATAATGTATATTTATTATCAACTTTTTCTTCGAGAATATCACTTAATTTTGGGTTTTTGCTAACAATTTTAGGAAAATGAAATTTAAAATTTATCCCATATAAATCTTTTCTAAAACCAACCATATAAACTCTTTCTCTGTGTTGTGGAACAAAATTTTGCGCATCAATAAGTTTATAATCAAAGGTATATCCTAGATCACCGATTGATTCTTTAATAATTCTAAATGTGTTGCCTCTGTCATGGCTAGCAATATTTTTTACATTTTCCAACATAAAAGCTAGCGGTTTTTTGTTTTTTAATATCCTTTCAATCTCAAAAAATAAATTTCCTTGTTTTTCGTCTTCAAAACCATGTTTACGTCCCATACTAATTTTCTTAGAAACTCCCGCTATCGAAAAAGGCTGGCAAGGAAAACCCGCAATTAATATGTCAAAATCTGGTATTTTATTCTCTGGTATTAATTTAATATCTCCAAAAGGAATATCCTCGAAATTGCTTATATACGTACTTTGTGAAAACTTATCCCATTCAGAAGTAAAGATGCATTTACAACCAGCCCCTTCGAAGCCCAGTCTCGTACCACCAATACCCGCAAATAAATCAATAAAAGTAAGTTGGTTCTTGTCTCTACGCCAATTTTTTTCCTTTTTTTTAAAAAGACTCTTTTGCATCTCTATTTTACTTTTAACTTATTTAAAAAACCCTCAAACTTTTTTTTCTCAATTCTAAACTCTTTCCCAATTTTATAAGTTTGAATCTTACCTGCCTTAATATAACGATAAATAGTCATTATATTTACTCTTAATTTTTCTGCCAGCTCTTTCGCTGTATAAAATTCTTTTTTATCCATATGTTATTTATATTGCTATCTTGCTTAAATTTTAGTTACTCATTAGCTTTTCTATTTCTAAATCTTTAGCTGTAATGGTTTCTATATCTTGAAAATTATAGATTGATAATATGGTCTCATTTGTGTATACATCCTTTACGACGCGTTCCCAATAATATTCAGGACTTTTTACTTTTTTATCAAAGTCTTTATCTGAAAAGGAAAGCATATTTTGATTTTTACTGTAGCCACCGCTATATAAACACCTGCCTTGTTCTTTGTTGTAATTATATTTTGGTTCTTTGTAGTAACCAGTTATGGATTTGATGTAATTCTCGTGAAATTTTTTTGCATCTTCTAGGCATTTGGCTGTTTTTATTTCTAGCTCTTTTGCTAGATCACTTTCTTTCTGCTGACTTGCTTTCTGATCGTTCGCTATCTTTTCTTGTTTTTGTTCCTCTAATCTGGTTGCTTCCTTTTTTGGAAGAAAGATAACCAAGTAATATCCTACAGAAAGAGCAATAATTATTATTCCAGCAATTAAAGTGCTCCTTAGCGCTTTGTCCATAACTTTTTTATTACTATTTAGATAATTTTATTATACTTTACAATTCTTTACATAGCAAATGCCTACAAGATACGCTTTATAAGCCTTTCAAGAACCGCTTTTTCTTCATCGGAAATTATCGCATTATTCGCACTAGATTGAGGATTTTTTAGCTTTTGCACAATCTTTACCGCATCTTCTTCGGTCATACTGCCATACCCATAAGAGCCAAAAGTTGTGCCGACATTGGCGTGTCCAAGATTAAGGCTAATTGCTCGTTTTTCTTCTTCTGTAAGCCTTGTTTTGCTTAGGATATTAACTACTAAATGGCGGAATGAGTGGGGGTGAAAATATGGTAAATCTGCGTTTTTGCATCTTTTCTCAAAAATCTTCCTTGCTCCACTTGTCCCATTCCAAAATTCGTTGCTAATATGCTCTTTGCTATATGCACACTTATCGGCGATAAAATCATTCTTTGTAGCAGGAAAGATTGGATCATTTGGTTGAAAACCTTTTGATTTTAGATATTCATACCATTCAATAAAATACTTTTCTGGCTCTTCCCAGCCAATAGGGAAAAATGTTGTTAAAATCCTTTTGGAATTTTTGGTTTTTACTCCATCGGCAGGGTTTTGGTCAATTTGCTTGTTTTCCAAATCAAAGTTTTTCATTCTCAATGTTGAAATTGCTGAAATACGCATACCAGTTATCAAGGCAAAGCAGATAAGGGCTCTATCTCGTTTATCTATCTCATTTTTTATTTCAATGCTTTCAATTATTGCCCTAGCTTCTTCAAAAGTCGGCATTTGCTTAGTTGTCCCTTGTCTTGCTATGCGAGCATCTCCCTTTGAAAGACGCAAAAACTCAATTTCGTTCTTGTTTAGTTTATTATAATTTGGCTGTCCCGAAAGCCACTTGAAAAACTTCTTTATTCGCCGAAGGTAACTATATTGGGTATTTATTGAAACTGTCCCGCTCTCCGTGTTGGCTTTTCTTGTTTTTAACCAATCCCTAAATGCAAGAGCTTTGGATTTATTAAAATTTGCGAAGTCGTCACTTTCCGTAAAAAATTGCCACTGATCTACTGCCTCAGCAAAGGCATTGAGGGAGCTTTCAGCGAAGCCCTCAGCCCCTTTAAGGTGTTCCAAAAATTCGCGCTTCCTTTGCTCATTTTGATAGACTGTTTTTGTCATAATGTTTAAAATATAAATTATTAATGAATGTGGACATTTAAGCGGTAACTAAGAATATCATATAGTCCTTTTGGTAGGGCTAAATTATCCTGCTCATTTTGCCGTTACATACACGACAAAGAGCTAATTTTTTCTTCCCGACAACTCTTATAGAACCTCTTTTGGCATAGCTTGCTTTCTTACAAGTCAAACATAAAAACTGACTGCGATTGAGTTTGATTTTCTTTTTCATTTTTCTGTTATTTAAAAATTTTTTAATATCCCTACCCTTTATTAGAATAGGCTTTTTGCATCCAGGTATTGTTTTCATCCCTTCTTCAATCCATCTAAAACAGGTTTTTTCATCAACACTCAAAGCATCCGATAATTCTTTGATCGTATAGCTTCTGTGGGTATAAATTTTTTGAGAGTTAATTTTCATTTGAGAGTTGATAAAAGATGTTCAGTTTATCGCATAATAAATATCGGGTGACTCTCATAACCAATATTGCTATGCGATAAACCAAAAATCTTTTAATTAATTTTTATCCTTTACTTTTTCTTTGTTTCTCTGCTCTATTTCAAAAAGCAAATTGAAAAATCCTACAAAGTTGTTCCTTGCCTCAAAAACCTCTTGATCTGAAAGTGGCTTGCCTGCCAAATTTTCATAAAATTGTTTATCTTTTTCAGACATAAAAATAACCTGAGGATATTACATCTTCAGGTTACCAAAGGAGTGATTTAAGATAGCTTAAGTTTTTCTTAAGATTTTACAGATATTTTGGATTAATTTTTACTGAGTGGGTTGTAGTGATAAAATAATCCTTAATTTCGCTTTCGGATGCAATTTTTTTGCATATTTGATAAGAGGCATTATAAAATTTTTTTTCATCGTATCCTCCTCCAGCCTTCTCGCTAATTTCATCAAAGAACCATTCTTTATCAGTTTGCTCATCCTTACCAAATATTATCCTTAAGAGGTTATATTGATCCCGATATTTACTAAATTTTATAGCGATACCATTGCCAATATTTAGTATCCCTTTATCCTCATCGAAGCTCGAAGATAAATTATCGTCCTTATTTCCTTTTATTTTATTTGATTCCCTCAATAAATAGTTATGAATCCTCTCACTATAAATTTTATAATTTTCCTTATTAAAAAAGGAGCTACTCCTATCGAATGTAGTGTCATAGTCTTTATTTTCCCTAATTTTGTTCATCTCTGATTCTTTTTCCAAGAAAACATAATAATTCCAATAATCCGATTTAGTCTTCCTTTTGAGTTTCTTAATATAATAATTCTTTATATCTTCATTAACGTGGACATACACCGTGCACAGTTTATCCCAATCGCTCCATAGCTCAGATTCCTTTTTTCTGTCCAAGGATTTTCTTGCTTCAATATAATTGTCTAATTTGTCTGAAAAAACAAAAGTGCTAAATGAATCTGGAAAATCGTCATCGTCTTCTTCAATGAACTCATCTAATAAAAACTCGTATCCTGCTTGTGATAAAGCTCTCGCAACACTAAGGAGTGCAGAGTTAAGAGCGACTGGCCTTGAGCTGACATAATAACTTTTTCTATCGAAGGGCTTTAGAGACCTTAAAGCCCCCTCTAATTCAAATGTTGGCTGGATATTTTTAGATTTTATGATATTAAGCAGTTTTTGTTTTGATTTATTTAGGTCATTGATTGTTTTCTTCTCAATTCCGTTGAATAAAGCAAAGTCCTTTTCTTTTTTCCTCGCCAGCCTTAATATAAAAGGCTTAAATTCTGCAGTTTCATCAATATAGCCGACATAGTCACTAAGCCCTTTAAAAAAATTCCAAGGATTTTGCTTGTTAAAAAAAGATTTATAGTGTCTTTCCAAAATTTCTATTACTTCTTTCATTACTTTTTTCTTTCCAAAAATATTTAACTGGATTTAAAGTATGTATAGCAGAAACATTTCAATATAAAAAGTCTTATGAAGGCAAGAGAACGTTCTATTGTTAGCAAAAACAATATTCTCAACTTAATTTTGGCATTTGTCTTGGTAGCTAGCGTTATTTTCTATTTTTTTAGCCAAAAAAACAAAGACAAAGCAAAAGAGTCAATACAATATAACTTGGCTTCAAAGGAAGCTCCTTCAAGCGAAGAAGAAGCCAAAAAGGCCGAGCTAGTCGGAAAATATTCGGAAGAAGTAACGTTCGACAAGCCAGTTGATGTTGTTTGGGAGGGGGAAATCATAACCTCATTCGTAAGCGGAACAGATTACGGAATCAAAAAAATTCCAAAAGACAAGGATTTTCCTTATTTCTATGCCTATACTGGCGATGAAGTTGCCACTTGGTTGGAAGGAAATGTCGAAGTTAAAGGGAAATGGACGGGCATTACTTGTGCCTACCAAAACACTGTTTTTGGAAGATGCGTCCCCGATGTAGAAGTAGAGGAAATAACAGAAAGTTCTGGCACAAATAGCAATGATAAACCTGAAGATTATTCTTTTGCTGATTTTCCCAGCCCATTTCCACTATATAAGGGCGAGATCGGTAAATTAAATTTCGAGAGCAATACAAAGGCTTCGCTTTTTAAGTCTAGACTTGGAGATGGCATCAAAGAGGGTGCCAATTTCGCTGGTCGTTTCAATATTACAACCTGGGGATGCGGGACTGATTGCCGACAACTGGCAGTAATTAACGTAATAAACGGGGATGTTTATTTCCCGTTTGATTCTCTTCAAGATTACAAGCAGGAAAATGGTTCAATCATCGGAGCAGAGGACATTTCTTATAATATCGACAGTAATTTGTTGATTATTCGGCCATTGTCAACGCCAGAGGGGTATAATGACAATAGTGGTGATAATAGCTGGATTACCGAAACAAAATATTATCTATGGGAATACAATAGATTTGTTGAAATTAAAGAAGACAGAATCGGGATGCTCCTCTACGATAAAGTTGAGGAAACTAAAAAGCTTCCTTTCACTTCACTTTGGGAAGAAAAACCAATTGAGATAAAGGAAGCTGTCGGAAAAGTGTTTGAGCTACCTTCTGGATATAATATTGCGATTAGTAAAGATTACAAAGGTAAAGACAATGAAAATTTCAAAGTTTTGGCACTAAGCCGTTTCACTTACGACAAAAAATACAATCCTGAAAATATGATGAAAAGAGAACTCGGAGAAACAAATTTTGATGATTTTATCGAAAATTGTAGTTTCAGTGATCCCTCTCTTCTGGTAATTGTTGATGAATACAATATTATTCGTTACTTTTCGGTGCTTCCAGCATCTTGTTTATTTCCAGAGACTGCCCAGGGATTAGATTTGCAGTCAAAAAGAGCGGAAAGTCTGGAGTTCTTAGATATGAATAATGATGGAATAAACGAGATTTTGGTCGAAACATATATACCTGCTGTAACCGATTGGTTGTATAAATTAAATGTATTCTCATTCAACCCTAAAGAAAATGAGTTTAGCTTAGCAACGGTCGATAAAGCATTTAACTCTAACTATAAAAATGCATACAGAGTTATCAGCCGAAAAGGACGTTTTTTCATTGCTGAGGCAGACGCAGGCGTAGCCGAATGCCATATGTGCGATTCTGTCTACACAATTAATGTATATGAATTTAACTTTTACCCCGACATAAGTTCAAAAGATGGTTACTTTTATGAAGTAGCTACGATTGTATCCGAAAAAGAGCTCGAAACTGGTTCTGAAGCCTTAGACAACAAGATGGGAGACATAAACAAGAAGATAGATAATCTAGATGAGTTTAAATAAAAATATACGGAAAATAGTTAAATAAGTGTCCTTGTCCAACCTGTTTTTCGGTTGTATAAGTATTATAGAAATCCCGTTAGATTAATCTGTCGTCGAACTCTTAATGCTTGGTGCTACTTCCTCTTTCCACATAATTAAGAACTAAAAAATAAAAAATGAGGGAAGCTAACACAATAGCTAAAGCTATAATTAAATTAAGCGAACCAGAAGTTGGCGATAATGTTTCTAATTTAAAATTACAGAAGCTTTTATACTATTCTCAAGGTTTTCATTTAGCATTATTCAATAGACCACTCTTTGAAGAAGATATTTTAGCTTGGGAGCACGGTCCAGTCGTTAGAGAAGTATACAGAAGATATAGCAGATTCGGATCAGGGGCTATTCCAGTTCCAGAGGGTCAAGTTACTCTAAATCAAGCTGAAAAAAAGCTACTAATAAGGGGTGTGGAAAGTTTATGGTCAATTTTCTGCTTGGAGATTGAGAGATATGACACATAATGAAAAGCCTTGGCAAGATACACCTGCGAATCAAGTCATATCTCACGAACTGATGAAGAATCATTTTAAGACATTGCTTGTCTAAATATGACATTCAAAAAGCCTAGATACATTAAATCGAAGAATGATATTTCTCTAGGAAATATCCCCGAAATTCTATCAGAAAAAATCGATTATCCAGTGTTTTGTTTTCGCCATCTTCATAGTGATTGTGGAATCGAACAATGTCTAAGAGCAGATAATAGTTTTGTTAAACAATTTCTTAAAAAAATTGATTTAATTAGCAAGTTATCTTGGTATGATATCCAATTTTCCGATAGGAGGGGTCACGGAACTGAAAAAATCCCAAGGTCAGCGATAAGAAAATCAGTTCCTTCTTCAATAACTGCTGACGTAAAGGATTTTTTATCATTTTATTTCAATGGAGACAGAGGGAGGATTATCGGATACAGAAATCAATTTCTTTTTCATATTGTTTTTATTGATACTGATCTGGAAGTATATAACCATTGATCTTAAGCTTCAATAAAATTCAAGGCTACTAGATCATAGGTTGTGTTAATCTTAAGTTCCTAAACGTATCCACTAGCTGGAGCAAGTGTTTAGAAACCGCATAAAAATGCGGTTTTTTGGCATATTGAAAAGAGCGTACATTTTGTACGCTCTATAAAAATTTTTCCTTCTCTTGTTGAAGTTTTTCTATAATTAAATTTACTACTTCGTTTACTGAAATATCGCTTGTGTCAATCGGTAAGATTTCAGTAAACCCGAGAAATGCTTCGTGCACCTGCTGAAGCGATTTAGAATCCAAATCTTTCGGTTTATTTGATTCTCTTTGAAGAGTTCTTTGATCCCTAATCTCTACTCTTGAATAGAGATAGAAGACGAAATGAGGTCTTTTTATCGGAAAAACATTCGGTGAAAGCCTTCCTACTAATTTATTCCAATAAACAACATGGTGAGCGAGAGTTGAATGTATATAGCGATCACAAACAACCGAATCATTTTTAAGGATTCTGGAGATTATAATTGAGGAGTGAATTGTGGCGACCACATAAAACAAAAATCTAAAAAAAGAGTTCTTATTTTCAACAATCGCTCTTTTCTTTCTCCAAAGGCCCATTGGTGTTTGGCAAAAGCATGCATCCATTTTTTGGGCAAGTGCTTTGCCAACAGTTGTTTTCCCTGAACCGTCTACTCCTTCTAACACAATGAAGATATTTTCAACAGACATTAATCACCTCTCCCTCTGTAAGTTTTCCTTCCACAACGAAAGCAAAACTATCTCCTTCCTTTTTTTTCATAAGAGCTTTCCCGATCGGTGAAGAAGGTGATACGACTGTCCTTCCTTCAACTTTTTCTCCGCCCAAAACAGGAAAGACGAAAAATTCTCTTTGATCTCCATCTTCCAATTCCACAACAACAATAGAACAAAGTTCCACAAAATGGCTTTTGTCGAACTCGCCTAAATCCAGTATAGATTTAATCGCTGAGAGAGATCTTTTAATATCCTCGTGCTTAGATATAAGTCCACTAGCCAGGTATTGACCTTCTTCCTTAAAAGTGTCGTATCTTGATTTCATGGCACCCTCCGCCTCATTGGCACGTTCCATGGCGGATTTACTATAAATTCGATAATCATACTCTTTTTGAATTGCTCTTTCAAGCAATATCCTCAGAATGTTCGCCTTTTCACCTTTCGGATTCATTTTTTTCGCTCCTTTTTAAAAGATCAATCCCGAAGACTATTTTATAATCTTGGTATAACAGAGAATGGTAAAAAATATTTACTGGTTTGTCAAAATAAAGCTAAGCTAACACAAACAATAAACCACTTATTCTTAACATAAGTCATGGAGAAGATAGTTTTTTATCGTGGAGTAAATACTTTTTATTTCTTCATATTGCTCGCTTACAATAAAATTATCGAAATCCTGTATGAACGGTGGCTTATTCTGCTGTAAACATAGCCGAACTTGAAGTGGATTGTTTTCTAAACGAATACCATAAAAACCTTCTAAACATTTGTTGTTCTGTCTAATTTTACAATTCTCACACATAGACTTCAAATAAAAATTTCTGATACACTTAACACCGAACTCATAATCCTCAATTCGATAATCAAGTCGATGGCTGGAACTCAAAAAAGTAATTTCGTGTCCGATTAACTCGGCTTGGTTTGTGCCGATAATCCTATTTATATTGCTAAGAGCTACTTGACCTAACCCTAAATTATTTAGCATTCTTAATTTAATTCTGTTTTTAACACAAAAATTCAAAACTTCCTGCGGGCTGACGAAGTCATTGCCAACCACACAATTCACTTTTGTTTGGAGAATTGAGCTAGCAAATGTAATATTTTTAAGTGTCTTTTCTATACAATTATTTGCCCATTTATAGCTATTAGAAATTTTTGTGTCCAGAGACTGCATTCTCAAGAAAGCGTAGGTATCCAAAGTATGTAAGCTGAAATTTATCGAATTCAATCCCGATTCAATTAATAATGGCAGCTTCATAGCATCAAACTGACCGTTTGTTGTCAAAGCGCAATCATAACCTTTTCTTCTACATAACTGCAAAATATTAGAGAATTCCCGATAAAGAGTTGGTTCACCTCCAGTAAAGTGAATGCGATCAACACCAATGTCTTTTGAAAAAATCTGCATTGCTCGCACTAACTGTCCGCCATCAATATCTTTAGCTTTAGCATCGCCTTCTTGATGACAAAAACTACATTTATACTGACAAGCACTATTTAATTTTACTCTTATAGTCCTAGGTAGAGTAAACTTAACTTTAATCATGCTTTTATTTTAATTTATCCATTAATAAATCTGGATAGCCTAAACCAGCAACAATGTTTTCTTTGTTGATTCCAAGATTTTTGATAAGTTTATCAAAAAGCGACTTCGTCTCTTCATCGGTACCACCAACATATTCCAACTCAATAAAAGATCCTAAATTTTCTACCTTATCAAGAGTAATTTCAAAAAGATTATTTTTAAAAACTCTTCTATTTTTTTTGACTACACAATCTAAGGTGAAATCTAATTTACTTAGTATCTCAACAAAATTTGTATAGCCGATAATATCAACTTCTATTTCTTTTGTTTGTAGGTCATCTATTACTTCATGGTAAGCAAAGCTACAATTATCATCGCTTTGCTTTCTTAAACGAAGATAATATTTTTTTGTTCCAGCAAACTTTTTATGGGCAGGGGAAAAATAAAAATCTTCCTGATTTATCTCCTTCTCAAAAACAAAACCAGCACTCAAAACTTTACCCTCTACTTCATGAGTGTTTCCCAATGTAAACTTCATTTCCTTTTCAATGTTCATATTTTTTTGTTAGCAGTTATATAATAATAAATTCCTTTAAAAGTATCGAATTCTCGCCCAAAAACTTTTTTTAGTTTTTTATCACGAAATAATTTGAGACTTTCTTTTAGAGAATAAAAATTATGCTCTCCCTCGTTAAAGCAAATTTTGTGTAAAAAGTGCCACAAAAAACTACTGACACTTTTATTGTTAGAAAAATCCATCAAAAGAATACTACCATTATTTTTTATTATTCGCACCATTTCCTTAACAAAAAGGTTTCTTTTTTTTCTAACCAGAGACAAGCTTTCATCGTCGATGTGATGCAAAACCCCTTTGCTTAAAACTAGGTCAAAAAAATCTCTTTCGTAAGGCAGATTGAGCGCATCGGAGCATGTTGTCCTTATTTTCGGATAGTTTTTATTTAAAAACGAAACCTTTTCTGGGTTAACTTCACAAATGTGATATTCTATTTGTTTTTTTTGCTCTTTGGGAATAAATTTATAAATCGGCAACGTTCCACTTCCTATTTCTAAAACTCTTACAGGTTTTTTCTGTTTTAAATAACCAATTATTATTGGTATTCTATCATCCTTATTGTCAACAGTTTTTTTATAAATTTTTTCTATTACTAAAAAAAGTTTATACTTTACTGGTGAAAAAAAGCTCCTATACTTTGCCTCTTTTTTTGATTCGTAGAAACTTTTTATCATGAATTCAAATTATTTACTTTATTACAATATTCTTCTATTTATTTTTAAAAATCAATTTAAATATTTGCATAGGCTAGTATTAAAAACTTACTAGATTTTACTTCAAGCTCTTTTAACTCAAAGTTCCTAAACGTATCCACTAGCTGGAGCCAATGTAATAAAAAGCACGATTGCGCGGTTTTAAATATTTAAAATTAAAAAAAGCCCGTCCAAATTAGTTTGTTTGAACGGGCTGTTTGCGGGAAATATTTATTTTCTCGCTAGAACATCCTTTCTCTACTGCTCTTCTTCCTTTTTCGGATAAAGTAAGAAACTCTTGCAATCACCTAAAAACACTGCCCAATTTATAACGGGCTCCTTGTACTCATGCAAGAAGGACGCTTCTACTTCTGCTCTCGGGGAACGAAAGATATGCATTTTTTCTACTCTATACTTTTTACTATATCTACTTTTCACTTCAAACATCGCCTGATCCTTTCTAAATATTGAAGAAACAATCAAGTTTAAAAAAGCACTGGGACGAGAAAAAGATTTTAAGGATATAGAACTTATAGAAAATTACTTAGCAAAAAATAACATTCTGACAAATAACTCTCTATAAGGGGGTTAGTATTGACTGGTTAATATTAACCCCCTATTATAATGATAATTAATAACTCAATTATCATGAAAAATATTTCGAAAGAAGCCGAAAAAGTTCTTGAGACAATCAAAAAGTATGGTCCGATTCGATCTAACGAAATTGCAAAAATACTTGAAGTTTCAATAAAAACTGTTTACAAGCATTTAAAAAAATTAAAGGAGGAGCAACTAATAAAAAAAACTGGTAAGACACCTATAGTTTTTTATGCTATTTCCGATAATTATGAAGACAATTTGGCAACTTCTAGCAAAGACGATCAAACTATTGAACAAAACTACATTTACGTTTCACCAAGCGGGGAAATGCTTTTAGGGGTTAAGGGATTTTATGCTTGGTGTCAAAAAAATAAATTCGATTTCGAAAAAGAGAAAAAAATTTTTGTAAAAAAATTTAAATTAATTCAAAAAATTAAGAGGTGTGGTTTAATCTCCGCTAAAAAATCTATTCTTGCGAACAAAGAATCTTTGGGTTTGGATAATATTTTTTTCAGTGATTTTTACACTGTCGACCATTTTGGCAAAACGAAATTAGGACAGTTGGTTTATCTGGGAAAATCTTCTCAAAACAAGGAGCTTATAAAAGAAGTTTCCAGGTTGATTCGTTCTGCAATTTTAGATGTAATCAAAAAACAAAATATTAAATTTGTTTGCTTTGTTCCTCCAACGATTTCTCGTAAGGTTCAGTTTATGGATGCCCTGCGAAATAGTCTCAAATTGAATTTACCCGAAATAAAAGCAGTAAAAGTACCAAGCGAAACCAAGGTTCCTCAAAAAACCCTACGTAAACTTGAAGATCGAATCATAAACGCCAAAAATACGATAGCGGTCAATCCTAATCAGGCGGTGGGCAATGTTTTAATTATCGATGATGCGACAGGCTCCGGAGCGACAATGAACGAAACTGCTAAGAAAATCAGGAGCATTGCGAAGAAAAAAATAAAAATCATAGGATACTCAGTAGTTGGAAGCTTCAAGGGCTTTGATGTAATCAGTGAAGTTTAAGAGAGAAGATCCGAAAAAACTTACAAATTCAAATTTTAATAAAATGCTCCCCCTACAAAAAACCAATTTTATCAATGTTTTCAAAGCTTTTTTTCTGATTGTCACACTTCCCTTTTCTTTGATTTGGCTCGTTTGGCGCAGAAGCGATTGGCCGAAACAAAAAAAATTAACCGCTTCGTTTTTTATTTTGCTTTTTTGTTTATTTTTCATCGCCGGCGTTTTTTGGTTGGATAAAAATATCAAAAAAAATTATTCATCACTTCCCTTCTCCGCCGATAAAAATTCTCAACTTGAGAATTTTTCGGGCCAAAATGTCAATTTGCCAATTGAAGAAAATACAGTACCAAAAGACCCAGAAAACCTTAACAGCAGCGCGAATCCGGAAATTAAAGGTGAAAAAACGGAAAATTTGGAGGGGGAAATTTATTCGGTCGCTCGAGTCATCGACGGCGACACCCTTAAATTAGAAGATGGAAGAACCGTCCGCTACATTGGAATTGACACGCCGGAAACGGTCAGCCCAAGTAAGCCCGTTCAATGCTTCGGCAAGGAGGCCTCCGACAAAAATCGGGAGTTGGTTGAAGGCAAAAAAGTTCGACTCGTCAAAGATGTTTCCGAAACGGACAAATACGGCCGATTGTTACGCTATGTTTTTGTTGGCGATCTCTTCGTCAACGATTATTTGGTCCGGGAAGGTTACGCTCACGCTGTCACTTTCCCACCCGATATTAAATTTTCCGATCAATTTAAAAACGCTCAAAAAGATGCTAGAGAGCGAAAAATCGGATTGTGGTCCGACACCGCCTGCCCCAAATGAAAAGTGAACACTCATTTTATTGACAGCTAAAGACAGTTTTTTATTTGACTGCATAATTCCTAGCTACGTAACCGTATCGTTTTTATATTTTAATCGTATCGTATTAATACGATTATTGTAGATATTTTTTAGACAAATTTGAGTTGAAGCTTAAAATCCTTAATTTTTAAAAAAGGCTACCACAAGTCAATATGCGGTAGCCTAATTTATCTGACAATCAGACTGTTTTTACTCTTTTTCTCCCCACAATTCCTGCTTGTTTTTTTCAATCAATTGATCAACGGTTCCGTCAGCTTTATATTTCCCAATCAAGTTGTTGATTTTTTGCATCATGCCGGCAATAGACGATTTATTAGAAACGGTTAAGTAGAAATCCTCCGTGCTAACCGGTTTAGCTATAATTTCAAACTTGTCCGATGCTTTGTTTTTAGCAATGTAGCCCTCGGCGGAGTACATAGCGTAGATAAAATAGTCAGCCTCCCCTTTCTCCAAAAGACCGAAAGCTTCATCCGCAGTCTGAACGACCGTCGGTTTCAATTTTTCAGCCGAGAACGCATCGAATTCTTTTCCGTAGCTGTCGCCAATCATGGTCACACCTTTTTTGCCTATCAAATCTTCCTTTTTTTCGTATTTGAACGCTTTGCCTTTTTTTACGACCAAAACAACTGGATCGACGGTATAAGGAACGGAGTAAGTCATATACTCTTCTCTTTCCGGCGTTTTGTAGGCGGCGACAATAACATCAATCGACCCGTCCTTGGCCTTGGCTTGAACTTCGTCCCAAGAACCCACATAGTTAGCATTAACCGCTATTCCCAGCTCGATAAAAACTTTTTCGGCCAGCTCAACGCCCGCTCCGGCGATTTTATCTCCATCTTGATACATAATCGGAGCCCATTCCGGATGACCGGAGACAATTATTTTTTTCTCGTTTTTACCCTTCTCTCCACTTCTTGGATCCGACCATATTGGCTTTAAGGCCCAGTAGCCAACCAGAACAACAACGATAGCCAGAACCAAATTAACCTTGTCTTTCATTTTTTTAATTCAAAAATTAAATATCATTTGATGATAAGTCAATTTTTATTATTTACAAATTTTGTGCGATTGCGGAGTTAAAAATAACTTTTTAGATAAATTATTATTTTTTTCAAATCCCAAATTAAAATATGCTATACTAAATTAAACATTATTTTTAATTTGAAGAATGCAAACAATCCAAAAGAATCTGCCCCTGATGGGAGTTCTTGGCCTAAGCCTCCTACTTACCGGATGTTCTTTCACCGACCAACTCGGCCAAAAAGCGGGTGAAAAAATCATTGAAAAAACTATCGAATCGCAGACGGGCGGCAAGGTCGATATTGACGCCGACGGTCAATCGATGACCATCAAAGGTGATAACGGCGAATCAGTGACGATGGGTTCCGCTAAGCTACCCGATAATTTTCCAAAGGATATCTTAGTTCTCGACGATGCTAAATTTATTTTTTCCATGGCCTCCGGTGAAAATGATTTCTCCGTCGTTTATCTGACGGACAAAAATCCGACCGACGCTTTTACCGCTTACAACGATGATTTGGCCAAACAAGGTTGGAAAAAAGAAACCGAAATGGATCTGGGCGATAGCGGAAAAGTCGCCTCTTTCGCGAAAGAGAAAAGAAAACTTGGAGTTACTTTAGGCAAGGATCCTTCCGGTAGCACTTCAGATAAAACTTCAATCTCCCTAACCGGAACTACGGATAGCGCTCAACAAGAAAATTAAGCTTTTTTTACTTAAAAAATCCGGGGTCGCAAGCTCTGGATTTTTTATTTTCTTAAAGGTATAATTCGGTTAGTCTTTGTAAAGAGCAATAACACTTTTTATGCGAAAATTTTTTTACGCTTTCCTCTCCGATCCTCTCACAACCGGATCGATAGTCGAGAGCTCCCCTTTTTTGGTCAGAAAAATGTTGAAGCCGATTGATTTTGGAAAGGCTGAGCTTATCGTCGAGCTGGGCTCGGGCACGGGCGTTATCACCAAAAAAATTCTTAAAAAAATGAGGCCGAACGCTTCCCTGCTCTGTTTTGAGACAAACAAAGAACTGGTTAAGGAATTAAAGAAAAACATCAAAGATTCTCGATTGATCGTTTATTCCGACAGCGCTGAAAAATTCGGTCGATATTTAAAAAGATTTGGCAAGAGCAAAGCCGACTATGTGATCTCCGGATTGCCTTTGGTGGTGCTACCAAAAAAAATCGGAACAGCCATAATAGAAGAAATTGTAAAAAATTTACACCCTGATGGAAGCTATATTCAATTTCAATATTCTCTTACCAGTTTAAAATTATTCAAAAAAATTTTCCGCGAAGTCAAGGTCGATTTTACTCCCGCTAACATTCCTCCGGCGTTTGTTTATAAGTGCAGGATATAGCGGGGACGGATTACCTCCACCCGATCTTGCCTGCCTGCCGCCTGCCTGCCGATAGGTAGGGTAGGCAGGGATGTTGGGAGGATTAGCAACTTAAAAAAATTTATCATCATTCCAAGATCCAAGATCTATCATCTAATATCTAAATAATTTCCATGACCACTTCCCTTCTCATTCTCATTGTTATTCTTAATTTGATCGCCATTTTTTTTCTGACTCAGAAGAAAAGTTCCGGCAACGAAAAAATTTTGGTGGAGACAATTGAACGCAACAACCAAAGGCTGGAAAGCGTTCTGCGTGAAGAATTTTCTCGCAATCGTCAAGAAAGCGGTAACCTGAGTCGCCAATCGCGCGAGGAGATTTCCCACTCCGTCAAAAGCTTTTCCGATTCTTCCAACCGTCAACTGATGGCACTAGCTGACAATCAACATCGAAACTTTCAAACTTTCGCCACTCGTCTGGCCGAGTCTACAGAAAAAAACGAACTAAAGTTAGAGAAAGTAAAAGAAACCATTGATTCCCATCTCAAAAATTTGCGTCAAGAGAACAGCGAAAAGCTTGAAAAAATGCGGGAAACGGTTGATGAAAAACTGCAGAGTACTTTGGAAAAAAGATTGGGCGAATCTTTCAAACAGGTGGGTGATCGCCTGGAGCAGGTCCACAAAGGCCTGGGAGAGATGCAAAGCCTGGCCACCGGCGTCGGTGACCTCAAAAAAGTTTTGCAAAATGTCAAAACGCGTGGCACTTGGGGTGAAGTGCAACTCGGCAACCTGCTCGATCAAATATTAGTAGCCAATCAATATGAAAAAAATGTCCCGACCAAAAAAGGCTCCAATGATCGCGTTGAATTCGCCATCAAAATCCCGGCCAAGGATTCTAAAATTGAAAATATCTGGCTGCCTATTGACGCTAAATTCCCTATGGAAGACTACCGATCGCTCGTAGAAGCGGAGGAGAAATCCGACTTGGCGGAAATGG
This sequence comes from uncultured bacterium, assembly GCA_937952315.1. Classification (GTDB taxonomy): domain Bacteria; phylum Patescibacteriota; class Minisyncoccia; order CAIUEV01; family CAIUEV01; genus CAIUEV01. The sequence goes on along the minus strand of CALFZX010000021.1, from coordinate 463 downwards.
AAAGAGCGGCCAAGGCTCTTGAGATAAGAGTGAAATCTGAGGCCAAAGATATTCGAGATAAATATCTCGATCCACCTCACACCACCGATTTTGGAATTTTGTTTTTACCCGTTGAGGGTCTTTACGCGGAAGTTCTCCGACGGCCGGGACTTTTTGAGCTCCTGCAGCGCGATTTCAAAGTGACCGTAGCCGGACCGACAACTATCGCCGCCCTACTCAATAGTCTCCAGATGGGCTTCCGCACTCTCGCTATCGAAAAACGCTCCAGTGAAGTTTGGTCGGTTCTCGGAAAAATCAAAACCGAGTTTGGCACATTCGGCACCCTCCTCGATAAAACTCAGAAGAAATTGCAGGAAGCCAGTAACACCATAGAAAAAGCCTCCTCAAAAAGCCACACCATTGAGAGAAAACTCGGCAAAGTGGAACAGTTACCGACAGGGAGGGGAAAAGATCTTGGATGATG
>CALFZX010000020.1 GCA_937952315.1 uncultured bacterium | reverse complement strand
GAACAACCCTGTAGTGCGAGCCGTCAATATTCTGATCGGCTTTTTCCGGACAAACAGATGCTTCAGTTACTCTGTAATTCTGAATTTGCAACACATTATTTTTTACACCTAAAACTTTAGCGCTTCTTGCGAAATCTTCCACCCTGGGAGAATTACTAAGATAAATTTTTATCGCTTTCGGATAAAGATGGGGAATGATTTTTCTTAAATCAAAACGAGGATTCAAATCCCATTGTTTATAGTTATCGCTATCTCCGTTCTCTAAGACTATCAGCTTTAAATTTTTAAAGGGAGCAAAAATAGCCGACCGAGTGCCGACAAAAACTCTTCCTACCGGTAATCTCGACAAATTCCACGCCCGATCAAGCCAAAACGGAGGAGCGGAAGGATCAATCGGTATAATGGAATCGGCAGCGAAATATTTAGTTAAAAAAGCGTATTTACCGGCTAGCGGATAAATTCCGAACTTATTCGGTGATAAAATCAGAATCTGACCACCTTCTTTCAAAATCATTTTTATAATTGAAACCAACTCTTTAGTTTGATCATAGTGAACAAAAACATATTCTTTTCGAATAAAATGATCCGACTTCTTGACTGCAAATTTTATATTTCCAAAATCTTTGGAACAATTAACGGACGGTCTGATCCAGTTTTTAATTTTAATCGAGCTTGAAAAGTCAGATCGTCTAATTTTTATTGGCATTCTTGAGGCTAAAAGAACCAAATGGTTCCAAGAAACAAAGTGGTCTTCCGCTATTTTTTTTAAATTCAGGAGGAATCCGTGTTCAATAAAATTTTTCGTTACGATTTGATCGATAAACTTAACCTTCACAATCCTTTGCGGATTTGTTGAATAAAAACCATATTTTTTAAGAGAAATTTTTCGAAAATCCACCGAAGCTCCATCCGCCGTTAACTTCAGAAATTTAGAACTAAAATAACCCTTCTTGACAATAATTGCCGGCAAATAATTTTTTCGCCAACTAACTTTTACCAAATCGCCAACCTCAACAGCAAGATTTTTCTTGACCAAATAAAAAAATGAAGAATTTTTTTCTCTTGGAAATCTCTTAAGAATTAGGGCTTCGACCAAATAAAGAGTTTCGGAGGACATGAGATCTTTAAAAATCAATAATTAGCGCCGGTGATCACCCAAAGCTTAGAAAAAGATTCGCTCTTCCACGGCAAATCAATCAAAGCTTCCTTGAACAGATGATCGTCACTTTCACTGACTTGAGTTAATGTCCCGATCGAAATACCGGCCGGAATATAAGGATTGCTATTGTCGGTGATGACGGGAGCTTTCGGTTCCGGTGCAGTTTCCAAAGGGAGCATCTCCAACACCGCTCGCAGATCGTGGCTACCGGAAATTACCCCGCTCCATTCCGTGCCTGCAATTTTAGCGCCGACACGAAAACGATGATTTTGCGCCAATAAAATTTGTAAAGTTCTATTTTCGGTTTTATCCGTAACTCCGACTAAAAATCCATTTTTATCAACCACTGCCATTCCCGAGCCAATGATCGCTTCCGGTTTCTTTAAAGCGAAAAGCAAAGGCTGATTAGAAAAACTTTCCTTCCCGGTAACAATAATTTCCTCCGCCTTGAATCGCTTGGTAAAATCGTCAGCAATTTGGATTCCCGCCTCAAAAATTTTTTCTTTCAAAAGAGCGTTTTCTTCCATTAATTTACCATTTTGTTCCTCGAGTCTTCTTTCGGAATCCGATCGGTACGATAGCCAAACTTTATTCTTGAGATTAACCATCAAGCCGGAAAAACTTCCGCCAATCCGGCCGAAGGAAGACTGGTAAAAGAAACCGTCGCTCGACCAAAGAAAAATCAATAAAAAAAGAAGGGCGAGCGGCAGAAAAATTGAGCGATTTTTCTTTCGAATAAATTTTTTACTGTCTGATTTTTGAAGCATTTTTGTTCGATAACCAAGCCAAACTGCTTAATAGAAGATAAATAAAAATAACCCAAACTGCATTCTCCAAAACGAATTTCAAATTTTCTGAAAGATTCAGATAGGCAAAGGCCATTCCTGCTACGGTTTTTTTGCCACCGTCAGCAATCACGCGACTATCCGGGCTAATCGTGAGCGAAACCTGATCTTCGGCCAACTTTGTTCCGTCTTTATTTAAAACCTTAACTTGAAGAGAATGAAAACTTTTTGGTGTGTACTGTTTTCCGTTTAAATTTATTCTTCGGATATTTTCACCTTTTTCAAAAGAATTACGATCTAAAGACCAAAAATATTCCAGTTCGCCCTTGGTGGCAAAAGTGCTACCAATAGGCCCCAGAATGGTCTCAAACTCCAAATCTTCATTTAAAGGCACTTCGAATATTTTTCCGCCCGGCGTCTTTAAGTCCGCTCTGGAAATCTCTTCTTTCTTCGGTTGCAATCGAATATATGGCGTAACCACTTTCAGCGTTGCCTCATCGCTCACTAAATTGGTGTGAGCTTTGTTGCTAGCCGTTAATTCTATTTTGTAGTCCGTACCAAAAGCTTTGTCCGCTTTGAAAATTATTTTTGAAGCGTTATCTTCAAGTTTTACTCTGTCAATACTCCAGATAAAATCTTCGTACGGAGTGCCATCATATTCAACCAGAACCAGATCGCCGGTCGTCACCTCTCGATCAATGAATTCATCTTTTTTCTCAAAATTATTCCCCTTAAGCTCCGCTCGAAAAAATCTTAATTTTAATTTACTATTGACGGAAAACTCATAATTAGCCTCTCCCATAATTTGTTTAGTATCGACAATTTCAGTAATTTTTAAGCCGGCGGTAAATTTACCCTCGAGCAAAGGAACTAATTTTAAATTTTTCCAACCGACGCCACCTTCATTTTTAAAATCGGCAAGGCTATTTTCGAGAGGGGTGAAAGCGGTATCGATACCTTGTTTTTTCCAAATCAATCTTGAATTTTTAATATCTTTTTCCGGTTTTAAAATTTCTCCTTCGTGTTTCAAGTTCCATTGGTAGATTAGTAATTCTTTGTCAATCGATTCGCCGGCAGAAACTCCCTCCAAAACAAGCTCTTTTCCGACAGACGGTCGAAGGGGGTTGAGAAAAATCATAGCGTCCAATTTACTTGACTGCTCTCCGTCCGCTCTTTGCCAAATATCCTTTAATCCCAGGCAACCAAAACCGAAATCTTTTGATTCTTTGCATTTTCCATCTTTTTCCTCTTGGCAGGAGCAAAGATTATTAAATCCGGGATAATCTTTTCGAGTTTGAAAAAAAATATCGGAACTGCAAGTTTCACCAAAGGCCCACATTATTTTGTAAAAAGGGGTTTTCTCGTTTGTTGGAAAAAGGGATGTCCCCTCCGCGACTACTCCAATTTTGTCTCCAGCCTTATATTCATATTTGATAGTCTGTTGACCAAGCCCGATGATATCGGCCTCATCGACAAATCCGTCTCCGTCCGTATCGGAATTGGTCGGATCCGTTCCCCAAAAGATTTCTTCACTTTCCTTAAATTCACCGTCACCCGTCTTAAAGGGAACAATCTTTTCCCAGTCAAAAATCGGCTCTTGATCTCTGCTCCCCGGAAAATAATGAGCACAACTGATTGGTTGAAAAATTCCCATCAATCGGTCTTCGCCTGTTTTGCCTCCAAAATTATAACGAAAGCATCGACTGCCGACCGGTTCATTGGAAAGATTAACGGGAGATCCCCCCTCTTTTAGTTCACACTTGCTCTGGCAATAAGCCAACTGTTTCTCCTGACTCCATAAATTTTGGTTATAAGTTTTTTCACATTCAATGCAATCTTGAGACGGTTTGGCTCCGCAGACACCTTTATTGATGCAACAAAGATTTCTTTCTTCGGCGCAATCCGCCTCTTCGTCGAAAAAGTCTTCATCGCAATCAGAATAATCAGATTCGGAAAGACCTCGCAAACAGTTATCTCTTTCTCTGTCGTCATCTTTATCGCAGATATCGGCGAAACATCCATCTTGATTTTCCTCCCAAATTTCTTCTACGCATTTATTATACTCTCCCTCACAATCGCTGCAACAACTGTCAATCCAGTCCGAGCAAGACGGATCATAGCATTTTTTATACTCCCACTCCACCTCGGATTTTTTCTTGTCGTAGTCAATTTCGCAATTTTTTTTACAATTACTTTCCAAGTCTCCGTAGTCTAAATCATAATCGTCTCCCAAAATTTTTTTAATTTTTTCTTCAATCGCTCCCTTGCCGTCGTCACCACCATAATTGGCCTTCTGTCCGTCCCTGTCACTGTTATTGTCTTCCGAAGCAATACCGGCATCTTTAGCCTTTTTGGAAACTCCCGGTAAATATGTCCCACGCGCTTGAGCTATTGCCCCTCTAATTAAAGCTCCTTCTAAAGAGTTGGAGGGAATAAAAATTTTCTTTCCGTCTCTAACGACAGTGGAACCGACTTTCGGATCGGAATTATAAATATACCAATTATAGTAAATTTTCGCCTGAGAATTACGAAAATTTTGGGGCAAGGCTTGAGCATAAATCGACTCCCCCGCTTTCGGATTGGTCGGCGTTATAATAATGTCAACTCGAGGCGCTCGATTCTCTTTATCTGAGCTAACGGTTGCTTCCGAATTAAAACCAACACCGTTTGGAGAAATTATTTGCTGACCGGTATTAAATCCGGCGCTATTTGCCGAAGGATCGGAAATAGTCGTAGGAATTAAAAAAGCGTACGCCAAATTAAAGGGCACCGTTAAGGAAATAATTGTCAAGATGGAAAAAAACTTTACAATAAAACCGATTTTCATCTGAACGAATTAAATAAATTAACTATCTCAACTGATTAAAAATAACTCTGTTCTCCGTGGTTGAAAAAGGCAACAAATAGCCTTCGTCAAATGATCTTAAAAGCAAACCCAGGCGAACTCTTTCCTCCAATTTTAAATTTACCGCATTAGGTGAACGCAGAAGATAATTGCTTCGATCATTCACCTCCCGTCCTTCAGCCCCAGCGAAAGAGCTGTAATCGGACAACCAATTTTCAATTGTCGGCCTAACCGTTTTTCCATTATAAATCAATTTTATCGGCTGACCGGTAATTTCTTGATCAATCACTCTGGGAAATTTCCTTATCAATTCCTTTATACTGTCGCTGACAACATCTTCCGCATTCAACTTTACTTCCTGGCGCAAAGCCTTGATCGGCTCGAGATCTTCCTGCGATTCGCCTGAAATGCCAAGTAGCTCTTCCACTTCTACGATATCGCTATCGGGACGATTAAGATATTCCTCAAAAGCCTTCATGAATTGACTTTGCGTGGGAAACTTTAAACTTTCGTAAAGTTCGAGCGCCTTCAAAAGGAGCATCGTTTCTTCCTGATTTAATTTGCTAACATTGCGATTTTCCGTTAAATATTTGTGGATCATCATACGGTCATGTTTGTCCATACCGTAAATTCGATTATAATCTCGAAGCCAATTTTTTAGACAGGGTAAGATTTGGTCGGTCTCTCCCTCAACTAGAATGTTACTCTTACCAATTTTCTCTTCGTTAGCCATTAAGGCTTCGATAAATTTCTGAACCGTTTCCGGCCAGAGTGAAGCATCGAGAGTATTCATTTTGATAAAAAATCTTTCCCTGACATCGATGCCGACTCTCAAAGCTTTCAAAAGGTCTTCTCTAAATAGTCTTAGCTGTTCGTTTTCCGCCAGAGAGGGAAAGTCGACAAAAAGCAACAGGGCTCTGTAAATGTTCAGCTCATCGAGCAACGCCGAACCTGACTGAATTTTTTGATCCTTTTTCAATGTTTCTATTTCTTGAAGCAAATCAGGAATATCTTCCGAAAAATAGGTCTGAACCACTCTAACCGTTGCTCTTTTAATTTTGGCTATTTTTTCTTCCATGATAAATCTTATTTTTTTGCTCTAAATTTTTTTAACAGAGCGAGATCTCTCTTTAATCCTTCCTCCGTCGGAGTTTCTAAAATTATACTTACATTATAATCCCTTCCCTTGAAATAGTCCACTATTCTTTCAAATGCCTCCAAGCCGATTTCTCCTTCGCCCAAATGCCGATGACGATCAATCTTCGAACCTATTTTTCCGCCGGAATCATTAAAATGAACTAACTTTAATTTGTCCAAACCAATTTTTTGATCTAAATCGGCAAAAAATAAATTCAGTTTTTTCTCACTTCGAATATCATAGCCGGAAGCAAAAGCGTGCGCCGTGTCTAAGCAAAAACCTCCCAATTGAGGGAACCTTTTTATAAAAAATTCGATTTCTTCAAGGTTTGATCCCATTATCGCCCCGGCACCGGAAGCAATTTCCAAAAGAAGAGGCACTTTCAAACGATTGCCGATAATCCGACATAGCCCTTCGGAAATTCTTTCTCTTGCCAAATTTTCCGCATTCGGCTCCCCGATAAAATCCTTAGCACTTCCCAAATGTGTTACAACGAAATTACCTTTAATTTTTTCCATTCTTCTCAAGTCAATTTTCAAAGCTTCAATTGAATTGGAGAAAATTCGCTCATTTTTGGAAGCCAAATTTATAAAATAAGGAGCGTGAATAAAATAGTTTGAGATACCAAATTTTTTTATTTCGATAAAGAATTTGTTCAACTTTTCTTTCTCCCAGTCTTTCACTTGGCCACCGTAAGGGTTACGAGAAAAAAATTGAAAGCACTCTCCTCCTAAATCGTCCACCTTTTGAGGTAATTTCTCTATTTTACCGCCGGCGCTAGCATGAAAACCAAATTCTATTTTGCCCATAAAAAATTATTTTAAAATTTTAAGCAAACTGCTCCCGACCATTTCTGAGGGTACCGGAATTCCCAATAGATCGAGAACAGTTGGAGCGATATCAACCAGCATACCGTCAACCATATTTTGGTGGCGAATGATTTGAGCTTCCGTTCTTTCTTTTCTATTGTCAGGTGTTACAAAAAACAAAGGTACCGGATTGTTTGTGTGCTCCGTAATTTTTTCTCCCGTTTTTATATCTTTCATAAGTTCCGCGTTTCCGTGATCGGCCGTGATTAAAAAACAAGCGCCTAAAGAAAGTCCCGCTTTGATAATTTTTCCCAAACAAAAATCCACTGTTTCAACAGCTTTAACGGCGGCTTCGAAATTGCCCGTGTGTCCTATCATGTCGGCGTTAGAATAATTAACCAAAATAAAATCATCTTTTTGAGTAGTCATTCTGGCTAAAAGTTTTTCCGTTATTCCGGCCGCACTCATCTCCGGAGATTGATCGTAGGCAGATACTTGAGGTGATGGCACTAAAGTTCTTTCCTCCCCCGGATAAGGTTCCTCTACGCCTCCGTTAAAAAAGTAAGTAACATGAGCATATTTTTCCGTTTCAGCAATATGAAATTGAATTTTATTGTTCTCGGAAAGAATTTTTGATAAAGACAATTCAACTTTTTGAGGCGGGAAAGCCACTTTGACGGGTAGCCCCGCTTCGTACTCGGTCATCGTGACAATTTCGACATCCCGAACAACTTTTTTTCTTTTAAAACCGGAAAAATCCGGTTGAGAAAGAGAGGTAGTTATTTCTCGCGCTCGATCCTCCCGAAAATTAAAGAAAATTAAAGAGTCTCCGTCTTGCAAAGCTCCAACAGGTGTTCCCGCATCGTCGGTGATTGTATGTGGCTCAATAAATTCATCGCTTATCTTATTTTTGTAAGCTTCAGCAATAACTTCGTTCGCATTTTTCGTTTTTTTTAGCGCGATGCCCAGAATAGCATCATAGCCTTTTTCTACTCGATCCCAATTCTGATTTCGGTCCATTGTCCAATTTCTTCCGGAGATGGAAGCAATTTTTCCGACGCCGAGACTTTGAAATTTTTCCTCTAAATTTTTAACGAAACCCGCTCCGGCTTGAGTGAGCGTATCTCTGCCGTCTGTAATAACATGAACAAAAATTTTATCGATACCACGGGAAGAGGCCAGCTCCAGTAAAGCGAAAAGATGGTCAATGTGAGAATGAACTCCACCGTTTGAAAGTAAACCTAAAAAATGGAGGGCGGTTCCTTTCATTTTTGCCCGGTCTATCGCCTCAATAAGGACCTGGTTAGAGAAGAAGCTTCCATTTTGAATCGCCAAATTAATACGGGGTAAATTTTGGTAAAGAATCATGCCTGATCCGATTGTCATATGTCCAACCTCGGAATTCCCCGGCTCACCCCAGGCCAGACCGACAGAAATACCGGATGCCTGAAGGGCGATGCCGGGATAATTTCCCTTCAAAAAATTAAAGTTTGGTGTTTTTGAATGAGCAATCGCATTACCTTCAATCTCCGTATTGATGCCCCAACCGTCAAGAATAACCAGGATCACCGGACGATATTTTTTATTTGTATTTTCTGTTGTCTCCGATGAAAATACACCATTATAAATTAAACTCATTGTTTATTTTTTATATTAAAAAAGCACAATCTAATATTAAAACTAAAAAAAGAGGGGGGCAAAGAAAGCCCCATCTTCCACCCAACTTAAAAATCGAAGGATTCCCTGATTTTTATTTTTCCTATCTACTGTTTTTTAAAACTTCCAATCCTTCTTGAGCATCGACATAGTCCGGATTGATTTTCAGCGTTTTTTGCCATTCTTCTGTCGCTAAATCATATTTTTTCATTCCAAAGTAAAGCAATCCCAGATTAAAATGAGCATTGTCATAACCGGGGTTGAAAGAAATTTCCTTCAGATACTCTCGCTCCGCCGGGCCAAAGCTTCCCCTGCTAGCATAAATTAAACCAAGATTAGCATGGACCATCGGTTCCAAATCATTAATTTTAATCGCTTTTTTATAATATTCTTCCGCTAAATCATATTTTTTATCTAAATGGTACATCGCCCCCAGATTTCTTTGGGCTAAAGGTGAACTAGGAGAATTTAGTGAAGCATTCAACCAAAAAGTCATTCTGTCGCTAAAATTTTTCTGATGGAAAAAGCTAATTAGACCGAAGAAGAAAGATATTCCCACCAACAGAAAAATATATTGTTTGAATTTTATTCTATCTACCAAGCCACCGACTAAATCGCTCTCGGCTAATATTACTAGAATACCAATAATGGGAAGATAAAGTCTGTGTTCAATGAAATCAGCAATCACGTTCGGATCGGGCCTCACAAAAGAAGGAGCCAAAAAAGCCCCAAACCAAAAAAAGCCGAACAGAAACATTAGAGATCTTCGACGGCTAAAGCTACCAATTTTATACTCCCAAAAAATAGCCCCAAGAAGAATTGCTATCGAAAGCAACCCCCACCAAAAAACTGTATCAGGAATGTTGGGTAAAACGGAAAGATTGAAGGGAAAAAAAACCTTGCCCAGCATCTGAACAAAGGCGGGAGAGTTTTTCCAAACCGACCAAAAGATATCCGCTAAAGCGAAAGGCATCGGATTTTCCGCAAAGGCTAAGCCCCTAAAATAAAACCACAGACCGATAATCGGCACCCAACCGGCCATCCAAACAATCACTTTTTTCCAGCTTATGGCTTTTCTCATCCAAAGATACATCAGACAAAAAAGGGGAAACAGCAGGGCACTCTCTTTGGTAAAAACCGCCAAAGCAAAAAACAGAAAAGAAGTCAGCAGAGATATTATTTTTTGCTCTCTAAAATAATTAAGGAAAAAAATAAACGCTCCCAACACAAAAACCGTCAGCAAAGAATCGTTTCTTCCCGGTACCCAAGAAACCGCTTGAGTCAAAACGGGATGTACCGCAAAAATAGTAGCTAAAAAAAAAGCAACTCGCCAAGAGTATCCCAATTTATAAATTAATTTAAAAACCAAAAAAATCGCCATTAAATGAATCGATATATTGGAAAAATGGTAAATAAAAGGCTCCACCCCTCCCCAAAAAGCGTCCAGCATAAAAGAGATTGTCAGCAAAGGCCTATAGTAAGCGGCTAGACCATGGTCGGCCTGAAAAACATCTTTCAAAAAAGCTTGGGGCAGATTATTGAAATTTTTTAAAAAATCAATATTCTCTAAAATTAAAGAATTGTCATCCAAATAAACAAAGTCAAAGAATAAAGACCTAAAATAAAGAGCTGTTGTTACCAACACTAAAATTAAATAAAGTTTCCAATGAGCAGGCTCAAAAATCGGTTTCGAATCCGCTCTTTCTTGATCAGGATAATATTTTTTTTCTTTATAAATTTCTCTTTTTTTCATTTGGATTAACCAAAAAACTTATAGCGTAAAGCTAACATTAATGTTTGAAAGCCGTATTTAAGGCTACGCTGAAAATTAATACTGGACGCTTCCGGAAAATAAACGACCGGCACCGACACTTCTCCGATGCGATAATTTTTTCGAATAATATCAAAAAGCATCTGACTGTCAAAGAAAAAATCATCTGACTTTTTTTTTAAATCAATCTTTTCCAGCACTTCCCTCCTGTAAGCTCTCATGCCGGTGTGCCATTCTGACAAATTATAACCGGTAGCTAAATTTTCCACCAAAGTTAATAATCGATTAAAGAAATATTTGTAGGCGGGCATACCGCCGGCCAACGCTTCTCTGCGACTTCTAATGCGAGAACCCAACATCACATCGAAATAATCGTCTTCAATTAAGGCCACAAAATGCTTGATCAGTTTGGGGTCGTATTGATAGTCCGGATGGAGCATCACGACAATATCCGCGCCCCTTTTGAGCGCTGTTCGATAACAAGTTTTTTGATTAGCTCCGTAGCCTCGATTATTTTTGTGCTTTACGATAACCAAATCCAGCTTTCGCGCCACGGCCAAAGTCTCGTCTTCGCTGAAATCATCCACTAAAATTATTTCATCGACAACGCTTCGATCAATTTCCTTTACGGTTTTTTCGAGCGTTTTTCCAGCATTGTAGGCTGGCAAAACTACAATTACTTTATTTGATCGGGCCATAAAAATTTTAGATTTATTGCAATATTGCTCTGAATTAAATTTTACTCTTTTCTTTGTTTATCGCCAAAATTTTCGAAAATCAACTCGGGAAAAATAAAAAAATAATACCGACTAATTTAAGTCAATCCAAAACAAAAACGGCGCAAATTCGCTGTGCTTTTTATTTTTCACTTACTCTTCTTTCGATAATCGATCAGCCAACTGTTATTTTTTGTACAACGAAGAATGGATTCAAAATAATTAGAATTGCTCGAACCGTAATAACTATTGGCCAATTTTGCCAAGTCTTGCTCATTGGCAATCGGTCTGCCCGTATTTCCCGGTCCTCTTTTTTTGTAATCCATCAGCAGATAAGAGACAGCCGCTCCGAAATTGGGGTCTGAACGCAAAAGCTCTCTTCTGCTTTCAAAATAACGAGAACTTTTATCAGTACAAATAGTATAAAAATCTTTATTTTGCTCTAAAAATTTTTCAAAAAAAGCATTGAAATGCTCCGGTGCGTATTTTTTCATATGCTCAACAGCAATTGCAGTTTCTTTCATACACATTTGTCCAATGCCGGAACAACCGGTTCGGCTCCTTGCTCCTCCGTCGAAGCTTGATTCTTTCTCAAAAACACACATCAAAAATTCTGAGGGGATATTCATATCTCTGGTGTTTTTTGCAATCTCCTGCTGGAGACCTTTAAGCATTTTGTTCAGCTCTTTTCTTTCTTCCGGATTTAAGATTCTATCCGTTGCAACATTCCTCTTTAAACGAGAAATATCATAGCCAGAAACAGCAGAGATTCTATCCGATATTTCGGTTGAGGGAAGGGCGGATGTCGTGTCAACAATAGGCGCTTTTGGATTGGAGTCGGACGGATTGTCGGGAAGAATCGTTGCGTCTTCCGGCGCTTGCGGGACGGAAGACGGCGAGAATATTCCAGTTTCAGAATTTTCACTGTTTATAATCTTGCTCCTAACAAAATTTTCCAAAATACCAATTTCCTCAGCAGTAACACCCTTTGAATCTGAGGTTTTAAGAACGGCACTCGGCAAAGGAGCTAAAGAGTTTTTTTCAGCGCTACCCATCAAATTGCCAACTACCGGATAAATATCTTCGTATTTGTTGTCGGGAAGAAGAGCGGTAATTGCTTCCGCTATCTGTACCGTCGTTTCTTCGGCAACTCGTCTATCCACTCCTGCATCGAATTCCAAACTAACCGGTTTCTCCGGATTTAAATAGTATCTTTTATTTTTTTCATCGTATTTTAAATTGATTGTAAAGCCGGAATCGTCAGCCTCTTTCTGGTCGGAGAAAATAGGATTTTCTTCATAGACTACGCCCTTTGAAAAACTGGATAAATTTTTCAGGCCATCATCCTCCGGCCATAAATTTTCAAAAACGGGCGGGTTTCCCTTGTCTGAGCTCGTAACCATGGGTAAGACTCCGTTTGGAGAACTCTCGATAAATTGTTTGAGAAACTCGATTAAATTTTTCGTAGTTTTGGCTTCATTATTTGACACCAGCGCTCCCAAATTTATTAAACGAGGTTCTACCTTGGAACCTTCATCCGTTATCGATGCCGGTAACACGGCAAAAATATTTTTCCCGGTCGACTTCGCATCGGAAATAGCTTTTTCCAAGTCGATAATTGAATCACCGATCGGCTGAGCGCTCAAACCTCGAATAAAAAAATATTGATCGGCAGGAATGCTCACCGTCAGATTGGAGAGCTGATCAATCAAAACAGGATTGTCTCTCGCCCCGATTTCACCGAGAGGGAATTCATTTTTATATTGAGTTTTATCCGTTTTTCCTTCCTCTTGGCTCTCGCTTAAATTGGAATTGCATTTTATTTCAAACCAATTATCGCTTTTGAAACCTAGCATTTGGAATATCGTTGCCACCATAAGGTATGCAACCAGACAAATAATCAAGCCGATGAGACTATATTTCAGTCCGTTTTTCGCTAATTTATTCTTTCGCTCATCACCCCAAGTAAAGATGCGCATAAAACCGGAAATAATCGCGAAAAACAAACCCAGACTGAAACTGATCGTTACCAATAAAGAAATAAAACCGGCCAGCGAAGCCACCAAATCACAAATATCACAGCCTAGACCATCGCAACCGACGATCGATTGATCCATTTTTTATTTTTTTGAGATTATTTATTTTATAATAAACTATAAATAAGAGAGTACCAAAATTTGATTTATAAATATCGATGAAGGATTTTTTTTCTCATTTGACTTTGGTCGGCTTTGATCTCGGTCCAATTTATATCAATACCTGGGGCATGACAGCGGCGCTCGGTTTTTTGTTGGCCATTAAATTAGCCACCAATAGATTTAAGACACTCAAAGAAAAAAATGAGGCGCCTGAGCTTAGCCAAATCAAAGAAAAAAATCTCCTGGATTTTTCCTTCAACTTGATTTTAGCCATTTTACTCGGATCAAGGATCCTTTTTATATTTGAGGAATGGCCGATTTTTGCAGAAGACCTCGGAGCGGTTTTCCGAATCTGGGAGGGCGGATTTTCTTTTTTTGGAGGAGCGGCCGGTGCACTAAGTTATGGCCTTTGGTGGTCGAAAAAAAATAAAATTTCCCCTCTTCTTCTGGGAGAAATTTTTACTCCCGCTTGGATTTTCGGCTTAGCTGTCGGACGGTTCGGCTGTTTTTTGATCCACGATCATTTGGGAAAACCGACCAATTTGCCTTGGGCAATGTGGATCGAGAGAGCATATCGTCACGAGCCGGCTCTCTACGAAATGTTTTTCCTTCTTTGTTTGGGCCTTATTATCCGCTTTCGGGAAAAAGTAAACGGAAGAAACAAAAATATTTTTTTAATTTCTTTAGTCTCTTATGCTTTTGGTCGCTTCTGGATTGATTTTGTTCGTGCCGAAGCCATTGCCGGCGGAGATCCGCGCTGGCTCGATCTGACATTGGCTCAATGGATTTCTTTGATTATCCTAATCTCGGGTTTCTTTTTTTACTTTAAAAACCGAAAAAAGCTTGCTTTTTCTGAAAAATAATTCTACCGTCAAGCGTCAGTTAGTAAGTAAAAAACTAGCGAAAAGCACCTTTAAAAAGGATACACCAATGGAAAGAATCAGCGTCCTAGTCGTTGAAACCGATAAAGCGGTATTATTTATGTACAGAGACCTAATCAATTCTCAGAACCCTGGCTTTGATCGTTTTTTTGTTGACAATGCGGACAAGGCAAAAGAGCTTATTGAACTGAGAAAATTCAATATTTTAGCGGTAAACTATCGCCTTGCTTCGTCAAACAATGAAACCGGTATCACAATAGCGACTAAATTCAGAGAGAAAAACCCAAAAGCCCCGATAGTCATTTTGAGCAGCTTGATAAGCGACGCTCAGGATGAAGCGAAAAAAAACGGACTCACCAACAAAGTCCTTTTCATTAGGAAACCAGTAATTTTTTCCGATTTATCAAAGAAATTGGAAAAATTCCTGGGCATTGTTCCTTGGTAATGACTAAATTTGCAAAACCAAAAAGTAGGTAAAACGCCTACTTTTTTTCTTTGCTAAAAAATTTTATTTAATTTATAACTTTGGAAAAGTAGGCTCCATCTTCTTTTTTTTGAAAAAAAAGTTTTACCTTGACACTTCTCTCATTAATTTCAATTTGAGC
>CALFZX010000019.1 GCA_937952315.1 uncultured bacterium | reverse complement strand
CGTAGGTTTCTTTTTTGTTTAGTTTGAGATCAACCGTATCTCGGTAGGGATTGGCAGGGGTGATTTCTTTGTACAATTCTCCCTGTTTAAATACTTGATTACTGTCTAGGAAAAAGCAGTTGTCTGTTTTTCCTTGAGAGTCCATACACTTCCATTTAACTTTGACTATTTTGTCGGAGCAGTCATCAGGATCAACGACATCACAATAGACTTTGGTTGTTTCTCCTTCACTTAGGTATTTCTTCTCAAAAGTGACAGTGGAAAGAGGAGGACGATTAATGACATTTATTTCCTTTCTATTTTTCTCCTCCGGAATTGAATCTTCAATTGTTAAAGCGGGATCTGGAGGCATTTGACATTGACCGTAATATTTGGCGCTTTTAATAGATTTTTCCAATGTAAATTTTCCGCTAGAATAAGGCATACACTCCCCGGCATTACACCGAATTTGTGGATTAGCATCAATCGTTGTAAGATCAGTAGCTGCTATGTTTGCAATAACACCCTTGCCCCTTCCATCGCTAGTAAGACCAAATTCTTTACCTTTCGATAGACACTCTTCAAGGCTGTCGCAGTCCAAAAAATCAATTGGTGGCTCGCAGGCGCAACCGCAAGCACAGGCAGAGCCACCACAGGCGCAACCGCAAGCAGAACAGGGTCCAGAAAAGCCACAAGGACTCGCAGGGGGAATAGGCTGTTCTACCGGCTGTGGTGGTTGCGCCGTTAATGTTCCATCCCAAAGTCCCTCAGCTTTTATGCTCGCACTCAGAGAATCACACTTATTGACATCCTTAAAGTCGTCAAGGGACTGGGGAGCTGTTCCCTGTCGTTTTAGAAAATAATCAAAAATATAAGTAACACTATACTGATGACTACATAGCCATTTTGGATCTAAAGAGCTAGCAGTTCTTAGAACAGTTGAAGCTCTGACTATTTTTTTTGCCGAAATAGCAAGCATAGACAAGCAGACCAAAACAAAAATCACGAGCCGGCTATTATTGTTAATTAGGCTAGCTTTTTCTTTTCGCATTTTCATAAATAAAAAATATTATTTTTGTTGGTTATCTGGATTCTTTTCTCTTTTAATGTAAAATAAAACCAAAGCTGAAGAAACAATAAACATAGTAGTCGCTAAAATTAACCAAAAAAGCGATTTTTTATTTTCATAGAAAGATTCTTTTTTTTCAGTACTACTCAATTTTTCATCTTTTTCGTCAGCTGTTTTTTTTCTTTCCCCTTCTAACGCTGTTTTGCTATCATACACTATTTCGGCACGATCGTATTCCACCCCCGAGTCATCCTTAATCGAAACTACCATTTTCAGATAGTCATAATCTTCTTTAGCTTCTATCGCTTTAGAAAATATTAAATTTCTATCCCAGGATGGGCCTTCGTAGCCGACTTCATCAACTAATTCTCCTTTTGAATTATAAAGCCCCATCAGCATCTTAGTTTTTATGATCCGAGATCTTCTAGTATTGTTTGACCAGTGGAAAAGAGGATCTGCCGACATTATCTCGCTCAAATACTCGAGTCGGTACCCCTTTTTAACTGGAAAAAAATTGACAAAACTGTTCATTATAGCAAATCCGGAAACATTTTTAATGAAAAACGGAAAAAGCATCGCTTCCCCATGTTCAATAGTTTCATTTAAAGTCTGATTTGGACCGGACAATCCTGATAAAATGCTTCCCTTCTTTGAATCAATAAAACGCAGGTCGAAAGCTAACGCCGGTTCAATTTTTTTATCTGGTGTTATCGCCATCGCAACCACTTTAGTTTCTTTTGGGGCCAATTTGATGGTCTCGTGCTCTTCAAATAATGGTCTTTTGAAGCCATAAGGTCTTTTCCAGATTCTTTTAAGGACAGTTATTTCTCTTTCAACTTCTCCGCTGTTCTCTAGAGGCACAGATATAGTATCAGTTGCTTCTTTTTCCATAAAAAACATTTCCCTCTTCATTCCAATCTCCCTACCGTTGAGAGCTAATTTTGTGCCATCTATTCTTACTGTTTCCTGTTTTTGTAAGTCGCCCTTTACATTTATTCTAGTAGCAATATAGGCTCTGTAATTATCTGTCCTTCCGGAAAGAACAAGGCTCTCTCCGGAAAATGGATAAAGTCTAATCTCATAGACCCCAGATTTGGAATTTTCCGGAAGCTTAATTTGGAAATCCAAAGCCGAGTTAACAAAGTTCTCCAACAAAAAATAATTGGGTTCATCATTAAGGTTTCCCCCCGTTATCGCGTACTCCTCCTCCGCCACATTGTCCTGAGCCAATCTAACAATCTGGACAAAAACATTGCCACCACCCCAGGTAAAATTTTTACCTAAATCCAAGAGATTCCAATGAACCAAAATCGTTTCTCCCGCCAAATAATTCTTCTTATCAGTTTGGGGCATCGGATTTGTCCCTCCTTTTACTTTTTCCCAGTCAGGTCGGACAATCTCATCAAAAAAATATTTTGCAGACGTTATTTTTAAAGGAAAATTTTCATCTTCAGCTATTTCAACTTTGACATTGTTCTTAAGAAAACTGTTTAGCTGACTCCAATTTTCCGGTGATTCTTGCAAACTTTTTGTATAATCTACAGCAAGCGTTTCTTTAAAAAAAGCAGATCCTATTATCACCAACAAGAAAAAAAGAGTCGCTTTTCGGAATTTCATTCTCTATTTTTTATTTTTTAGTTCAAACAAAGATTTCTTTTATTTTATAAATAATAAAAAGAATGTCAATTTTATTTATTTCGGAATATTCTCTAACCCAAAAAATTGCAATTCGTATTAGAAAAATAATCTCTAATCTGTTTAGAGAAAATAGCATAATCGTAATCGGATATTTCCGGATTTTTAAATAAAAAACAGGAAGGATCAAAAATTACATCATTGTATTGCTCGCCCAAAATACTGGATGGATTTTTTGCTACAGAATAAATTTCAAATTCATTTTTTTTATATTTTTCCCAAAGATAGGTATTCCCCTCCAGCCAGAGTCTCGATAAATATATTAAAACGCATCTTTCAGTGTCTTGTTCAAGAAAAAAATCTCTAATTCTATTCAAGTCTTCAATTTTTTCTCCGGGAATATGGTAAATCAGAGAGAGACAATACTTAATTTTATTCTTTCTTATAAGAGGAAGGACCCGATTAACATCTTCTAAATATTTTTTCGGATCGCTAGTTTTCCCAAGGTATTGTAGCATTTTTGGACTAAGCGCCTCAATCCCCATCAAGGGACTTACATTGGGAAATCGACTAAAAATCTTTATCAAATCATTGTCAAATTGGTCAACTCTCAAATTTATACTGCCTACCACTTCCGGAAATTTTTTCAAAACTTCAAGGAGAGACGCTCTTCCGAGCCTTTCTTTCGCTAAAATATTCGAGTCCGATAGAAATAGTGTTTTTAGATCACCCTGAAAATTCAACAGTATCTTGCCCTGCTCAATTATACGGTCGACAGAGAAATATCGACCGCTACCCCAGGTTTCAGTAGCAAAACAAAAATTACAAGCGCTGGGGCATCCTCGTTCAAAAGGCAATAAAGTTATAATATTTGCTGGCAGATGTCGGTAATCGCCTAAAGTCATCAAGGGTAAAGAATCTAAGTCCTTGATTAACGGCCTTAACGGATTATGTCTCCAATTTTGACCATCCCTATAGGAAAGACCTTTTATTTGATTAAAATTGCTTATCGCTCCTTTTTTAATTTCTCTGAGAAGATTCTTAAAGGTTTCCTCTCCCTCTCCTTTAACGATAAAGTCTAAAGCTGAACCTGCATATCTAGATATAATTTCTGCCACTCCATTCACTCCAACGCCCCCCATAACTATTTTAACCGTTGGGTAAAGTTTTCTATAGCTTTTCGCAAATTCTATACCAAGAGCGAGATCTCCGCTCAGAACACTTATTCCCAATATATCGGGCGATTCTCTCCGAACTTCTTCTAGGAAAAAATTAATTCTCTCTGGATAGCTTAAACTAGCCGGAAGATATCCGCTGTCTAAAAACATGTGTCCCTCGAGAACCGCAGTTTCAAATCCCTCTTGTCTAGCTACAGCCGACAGAAATCCTACTCCTAAATTTGGAATTGGATTTCTTCTTCTCCAATCTGTATGATTACCGGGAATTCTCAACAAAACAATTTTTGGCATAATGATTAAATTTTCGGTAAAAAAAAGAAAATATCTTTCAAATCATCCTTAGATGAAGCTAATTTGAATTTGTTAAAATAAAATTCTGCTTTGCTTTTTGAACTTAGGCCAAGAAAACATATAAATTTTATAAAATTAATGTATTTATTGTCAATGTTAGCATTCTCAAGTTTTTGCAATGCCTCTTGATATTTTTTTTGAAGACAAAGTATCTTCGATTCAATCAAGAAGTCATCCATCAAGCTAGAAGGCAACAAATTCAAATTAAAAAATATCGGCTGAACTAAAAAAATACCGAGAGTCTTGAACAGATGGTGATAGCGAAAGACCCTAAATTCTAAATTACTCTGCTGATTAAATTCTGCTTCGAGTCTATCAATAGCCGATTTTATGGAAAAACCCAAATTTGCCTGTATTCGAGGAAAATACAATTTATTTTTTAAAAGGGTAAAACGAGGTTTTAATTTTTTGTTTTTATTATCAAAATAATTTTGGGAGTATTCAATAATTTTTTGTCCCAAATCTAGCAAGGCCTCCGCTAAAGCACCAAATTTATTATCAGAAATTCCAAGCCCGAAGTTAAGACTATCCTGGCCCTCGACCTCCTTTTGAGACTGCACTAAAATAGTAAAAAAAGAAGATTTTTCCCCCAACAAAAAGATTTTTAAATTTATTTTCTTTGTTATAAAGGCATAGACCAGCTTGGACAACTGTTCGTTGTCGATAGAAAATAAGTCTATTTCCTGGGCCAAAATTTTCCTACCCCTAAGGATTCTGTCTTCTATAAAAAATTTATACAATTCTAGAAAACTGCTTTTCTTTGCTGACGCTAGATTTGTACCGTAGCCGACCGCAAGATCTTTATATTTCAATCCGAACTTTAAAAAGTTACTATCAAAAGATTTTTCTTTGAACGCCGAATCCATTTCTTCAGTTATTTCACATCTCCAAATAAGATGTTTCAAGCATTTTTTTAAAGCTCTCGCCTGAGCTTCTTCGTCAGTAACTCCTAGCGCCATTTCACCTTCCCGACCAGTCTTGAGATAATTTTGTCCTCCACGACAAAAATAGGCGGGAATAATTAAGTTCATCCCGTTTTTCTTCTCTAGAGAATCACAAATACCCGCCCCTTTGAGAATGGTTGTTAGACCGTTTAATCTCAAACTCAATTCGGCATTATTACTAAATTGTTTCATTTATTTTTTTAGAAATATCAACTTAAAAGCTCCTTTGCCAGCTCGAACTCTTTTTCTTCAAAAATAAATTCTTCTCGAAAATCGGTTCCAACTGAAACTGGCAAGCTAATTTTATCCACACCTTTAGTAATCATTGGCTTATCGATGTAATATAAATAATTATTAAATAAATCAAAAATAGTTAGTCGCGAAATTTTTTCTAAGTTTAAATAAAAATCGTTAAAATTCCTACTAAAAATTAAATTCATAATTCGATAAAAAGGAATCTTTTCTTTTTCTGAAAGAAACGCAACCAGGGAAGCGCAGGCCGTCAAGCCTGGATGGTTATTAGTCTTGACCAACTCCTTCATAACACCAAATTCAAGCCAAGACTTCTCTGTTGGCCAATTCATATTTTTCAAAAAAGGATTGGGAAGGTTTTTTGATTCTCGCGCCCAATTTAAATAATCGATACCCATCTTCTTGCCTTGGATATATTGAGCCAGCCCCTCGCTAAACCACATTGGTATCCAAAATTTTCCGTCACTCTCATTTTTAGTTAGTTTGTCTATAAGAATGTGAACGAACTCGTGTACGTCCATGAACGGCTCAGAATTTTGTTGAGAATAGAGCGCTCCTTTGACAACGGCAGCGGCAGCGCCTAGTTGAAGATGAAAGTTTCCCTGAGATCTTTCAAATAAAATAGCTTTTGTTTCAGAAAAATTTGAAAGAACATAAACATTAAAATTAACATCGGGAAGAATAATGTTTCTGTCATGAAAAAAATTTTTAAGAAAACAAATTGAGCAAGTAACTCTATTTTTCCACGCTTCTTTAACAGCTTCTTCCGGCCGAAAAAGAAAATGAATACGACATTGATTGAAGGTGGAAACGATTTCTGTATCACTACTTTTTTTCTTTTTTTCCCGCATATTTTTAAATTATTTGTTAAAATAACATCCGAATTCGAACCTCTCTCTGCCGGTAAAGACAGTTAAAGCAAGAACAGCATGCTAACATGTAATTTTTATTTAAAAATAATTTCTTGCCAAAATCAGGCTCTATAACCCATGGACAACTAAGAGAAATAAAGTCGAGGCCGCTGTCTATAAGCTCTTGAATTTTTTTCCCGTCATTATCTCTCCGCCAATCTCAATAATTAAATTTCTGTTTGCAGTTCTTATCTGCTCTCCAATCTTCTGAAAATAGCTGACCTAAAAAGCCTATTTTCCAATTTAAGCCGACATATTTTTAGTGGGGAAAATATTTCCATAAAAACGCTTAACTCTTAACCCAGCATTGAGGATCTTTTCTGAAAGGGTCTCCCTTAACGGCGTAAGTCACCGAAGGACAGCCGCCTCCACAATATTTAAAATATTTACAGTCAAGACATTCTTTAAAAGATAAAGGATCTTCAAGCTTTCTCACGAGAGAGTGGCTTCTCAGCTCTTCCATCGATTCTTCCAAGATGTTTCCTATCGGAATGTTCAATCTCCTGCAAACATAAACCTCACCATGAGGCAAAATCGTCATCAAATTTTTGCGACAACCTTTTTTTGTAAAAACAATGCTTCTAAAATAATTCGGCATAAATTGAGGCATCTCCAACAGCGGGATTGTTCTAAGAGGATCACAGGATAAAAAAGATATTGGATAATTATTCTCTAAAAATATTTTAGATAAATTTGAATACATCTTTATTAGCGCCTCCCGGTATTGTTCTGGTGAAACTAAATCTTTGGAGTATTTTTCTCCTCTTCCTATCGGAACTAAACGACTGTATCTAATTGCGAAAATTTTATCCATAGGTGCTCTTAAAATCAAAGCCGGAGCCTCTCCACAATTCAAAGAGGAAATAGTATATGAAAAGCTTGATGTGATATTATATTTTCTCAATAATCCAACTTTTGAAATCGTTTCAGCGTAAGAACCCTCGCCTCGAAAATAATTATGAATTTCCTCATTCCCATCTATACTCATTTGATAGTGGTCCACACCAAGCAAAGACATCTTCGAGACATTTTCTTCATTTAGGAGCTTAGCGTTTCCCAAAATAATTGTCTTCATTTTTTTAATTTGCAGCATCTCTAAGATATCCCAAAAACCGTCTTTTAAAATAGGGTCTCCTCCTGTCAATAAAAAGTTACCTTTCAAGTTTTTATCCTCAAGATAATTGCTAATTTTATCTACGATAGATAAGCATTGTTCTTTGTTCAACTCTTCTTCGACTTCTTTTTTGTAGCCAGGAGAATCAAACATATAACAAAACTTACAGCTCCCGGAACATTTGGGAGTAATATGCCATTGAATAACAAAATTTCTTTCCGGATCCCAAATTCTAGGACTGTATATTTTACTGCTAAAAATATTGTTGGAAGTTAATTTCATTTTTTTATATATTTAATCTCCACTGTTGCACTTAACACCGTCCCTGACATTATCAGAGAAAACGTTTGAGTCGATATTGGCGTAGCAACCCCCGTTACATTCCCGCGCCCAATATGGGCAATCTTTACATCTAAGTGAATAGTTATCTTGCATCTTCCAAATATATCCTTGGTACATCATCAACTTAAATTCTTCGAAATTTATCGTTTCGAAGTCATTTTTGAATACATTGCCCAATACTCTTGGCATTCTATCACAGTATTTTAAATTAAAATCGGTATCGATAATAGCTTGACCGTAAGACACATCGCAAATATGACTGCGAAAGAATCGGCTATTAAAAATTTTTCTCAGTCGAACAAGCTCCGGGTCAACAAAAAAACAGAGTGGTGCGTTCCGATGAGTAGTTATTCTAATCTTATTCTGAGCGGAAAATTTAATTATCTCAACGAATATTTCATTCAATCTTTTGGCATGAATAAAGATATTCTCAGTACAGTCAAGAGAAAGAGCAAGAACATAATGCTGCTCGATATTTTTTCTGCGAAAAAAGTTTCGAACGAATAAGGCTCTTTTTTTAAATTTATCAAAATCAAAATTCATATTAATAACATTCTGAATTGTTCTAAGAAATGGCTCTCGATTATCAGGTAAAAATTTTTCCGTATCGAAATTTTCATTTACGAAATAACCGTTGTAAGTTATATAGTCAGTTTTCCTTGGAGAAATCTCTTTTATTTTTTCATTCAAGGCATTAGAGAAAAGGGTAACAATTCTAAATTTATCTTGAAAATATTCGTATAGATTTAAAAAATTTGGGTGAACTGTTGGCTCTCCGCCCAGCAATTTTAAATTTTCAAAATTTGGGCTCAGAAGATCTTCTACGAGCATTTTTAGTTTTTTTTCATCCATATGCGTTTTTTGGTTTCGTTGATCTGAGTTGATACAATGAGGACAACTAGCATTACACTTTTCCGAGAGAAGGATGGTAGCGAAAAGAAACTTCTGCTTAGCAAGATGTTCAGTAATAGAGGGAGCTTCTTGGTTCGAGGTTTCAACGGACATGGGGGGCAGATTTAAAATTATTAGATTGGAGAAATTCTATGGCCTTTCTTGCGATCTGACAAATTTTTTCCTCACCCTTATTTGTAAGAGTGTGATAACGATAAATTCTTTTCATCTCTCCGAAACAAAAAAGATCAAGAGGGCAATCAAAACAATCCTTGGCCAATTCTTTTTCAAATTTTAGCAATCTTTGTGACCTATCAAACCAAATTCTACCTTGAC
Source organism: uncultured bacterium (assembly GCA_937952315.1). Lineage (GTDB taxonomy): Bacteria > Patescibacteriota > Minisyncoccia > CAIUEV01 > CAIUEV01 > CAIUEV01. Next base: position 1,110 of record CALFZX010000019.1, on the reverse strand, counting down.
TTAATTGATTGATTTTTCCAAAAGGTTTAACTAAAGGGAGTTCTCCAAAAGTAAAACTTTTATCGGCGAAAACCTCTAGCGAGGGAAAGCGGGAAACAACTGACTTCGCTTGAAAATTATAGGTTATATTACGTAAAATTTGAGAGAAAGGAGAGGCAAAAATGCTTAGCCCCCTTTTCTCCCCTTCAAGATAAGTCTTGGCATATCCTACTGCATAATCTTCATAATCAAAATTTTCTTTAACCGAAGAAGAATAAAAAAAATCATTGTGAATTCTCTTAATTCCTTTTTCTTGAGCTAATTGAAAAGTTTGGTAAATGGAATCTTTATTCTGGTGATTAAAAACAGTATCTATTTGTAACCAAGGATAATTATTCTTCCTAATTAAATCTATTGCTCGGACAACTCTTTTAAAAGTTCCTCTTTGTAGTTTATCAACTCGTTTTTTGTTGTGGCTTTCCTCAAGGCCGTCCAAGCTTATATGAATATCCACTTCCGCCAGCTTGAAGATCAATAAATCTTCTTCGCTTAGTAAACTCCCGTTAGTGTTGACTATCCAATTAATCTTAATATTTTCGTATTCTTTACCAAATTTTTTTATAATAGAATATAAAACCTGTCTGTTCAAGAGAGGTTCTCCGCCATAAATACTGATATAGAAATCTCGGCCACCCTCTAATTTGTACTTTTTAAGCAATTCGATAAAAAAAAGAATGCTGGACTCAGCCGTTTCCAAATGCATATTTGTTTCAGCTACACTGTTTTTACTGAGTTTAAATACGTGACAGCCGGGACAATCAAAATTGCAAAGATTAGTTATGTGAAGCCTGAGCCAATTCATTCTTTAGTTGTGCTTACCTTTATTAAATAATCAGATGTAAGATTTGCTAGCGTTATTTACGAAAAGGCACACCCGAATCGTAGGAGCCAAGATTTTCCATTAAACAACTTTAAAGATTATTGACTAAAAATCCTTCTTTGAATGATAAGATGAAAAAACAGAAACTTCAAATTGCACAAGTGTAAATAGCTAACCTCCCTACACCCCCTCCTGCATCTTCTGCTTGACATCGGTGGAGCTTTCTCCGCAATCGATTGGTTGGTCGCTCA
>CALFZX010000018.1 GCA_937952315.1 uncultured bacterium | reverse complement strand
ATTCATTATATCACATCTATCTAATACACTTGTCCAGTAGATGGGGACATTATAGCAAAACCCTCTAATCCTCCTTTTTCTTTAACGTTACCATTTTTATCAAATTTAACCCCGGCTTCACTTGTAAGCGCCAAGGTTACACTTCTCGAAGAAGACAAAAATGAAGCAAAAATTGTCTCAAATTCATCAACATTCTCTGACTTTGTAAGAGAGTTTAAATGGTAACAAGCTTCTCTTATTTTTCTATCTGCTCTTTTAAAATACATGGTATTTAAATTGATTTTATGTTAAATAGCACATTTTAACCCGCCATAATTACGCTTTTCGATAAAGGCAAAAAAAGAAGCTATAATTTTACTTTGTACCAAGGTAATCCTTGATAACCTTTTGGGTGATTTATAGTCGTATAAATTTTATTTCCTTTAATTTCATACCAAGCCAATCCTTTATAGCCTTTAGGATGGCTATTTGTAGTATAAATATTGCTTCCCCTAATTTCATACCACGGCAAACCTCTAAAACCTTTTGGATGGTTACTAGTTGTATAAATTTTATTACCTCTTATTTCGTACCAGGGAAAGCCCTGATACCCCTTAGGATGATTAATTGTTGTGTAAATTTTATATCTTTCGCTATCCTCTCCCGGCGCTAACATGTCCATTTTTTATTTATTTTAATAATAAAATCATTTAAACCACCTTCTTCCTAAATGTTTTTGACTTATCCTTACTAGCATAATTTTTAAAAGCTTCTTGCTGTTGAAAGTCTTTCTTATCTGTATCTTTTGTTTCAATTTCGACTATCACCTCTCTGCCCTTTTTTCTTGCTATCAAATCTGGAATGAATCCTCCGATATCCTTCGGCTTTGTATGTTCTGGCAAATCAGCTTTTACGTTGTATCCCTGACTCTTATACCAATTTGCAGTTTTTAGAACTGTTTCATCGTGATTCCTCTGTCCTGTTTTTGTTCTTTTTTTCATATGTTTAATTAGATTTTTATTTATCTGATTATTTATTAAAAATTGTAATTTTGAATAAAATAAAAACTCCCGCCTAGGCTCTTTTGCTATTTTCAGCAAAATACCCCTAGTTAACGGGAGTCTTTCAAAATAAAACTTTAGTTTTACTGCAAAATGTTCTAGGGATCTACCCCTCAGCACGTCATTGTTGATAATCTCAATCAATAACGATTTTTGTAGACTCATTGTAGCATTAATTTTAGCACTCGTCAAGTTCGAGTGCTAACTAATTTTATTGCCTCAAACAGTAAATTTTTTGTTTTAAATCCCCTCATTTTCCCGCATTAAATCGCGCTAATTTATTTTTGTCATATTTTTTTTATTTCTAGGTTTTTCACTATGCCAAATTCGGTTTTATCATTTCTAAAGCCAATTCTGCCAGGCATATCCCCAAAAAATATTCTAGGTACAACCCCTGATCTTGTTTGTGCGATTTTAGGATCTGTCTCCATGATATTCTCTTTGTCTTTTGGACGATTAGTCTGTACATGATTCTCTTCCGTATGAGTCGGCAAAAGCCATCGATAATTAAGTAAGTCCCTTATCTCTAAAGAAGCAATCCCTCTTTTTACTACGAGCTTGACTTTTATAGAAGACAAATCAGAAGTATTTTTTGTTGAATCAAAAGTATCAAGAACTTCCCATTTTCCGAACATCCTTACATGTGGAATTATTTTTAATGTAGGATCGTTATTTTTTTTACTTGATATTTGCAACATGAAGTAAGAACCTAAATCATGCGCTCGAAAAAGTATACTTATGCCTGTATTTAAAGTATTGGATAGATATTTTCCTCCCTTGATTTTCAAATCAAACTCCATTATAAAATCTTGCCAAAGATATTGATTCAACAAGCAACCAGAATTTGAGTCTGTGACGAGAATTCCTGAATTCTTTAAAATTTTTACCCCTCCTTGAAAAATCCAATATTTATTCCAGTCTGTTGAAACAAAGTGATAATAATCTTTTGAATTAAATAATTTGTTAATAGCTTTATCAATGATAGATCGAACAAGAAAGAAAAGAAGTAGCCAAATAAAAATTTTAAATACATTAAAACCAAATGGGGAATAAGCACCCAAAAAATCAGATTCTGAATTCCAAAAACTTAACACACCATAAAAAATTAAAGTAGTAATGACAAAAGATATAAAGAGGTATACTAAATATTTTATATACCCACCAAGATTAATTTCAAGAAAAATAAAGATGTCTCTTATACCCATTTTCTAAATAAAAAATTTTATAAATCCCCTCATTTCCCCGCATTAAATCGCACTATTTCATTTTTGTCATCTTTTGAGAGAGAAAACATTTCCCAAAATCAAATTAGGTTCATATTATGAAATGTTTTATTGAAAAATTTTTAAAATGCCTTACTACAAAAGTAAACTATCAAAAATCCCCGGCACCAGTTTCGATGAAGTCTATCGAAGGGCTTTGACTTTGTATAAAGAAATAAAATCGAGAACAAAAAGAAGACCCTATATACGATCCGCTTACTTCAAAAAAGAAAAAGTATTTTTAGAATTATTTTGGATTCATTTAAAAGAAAAAAAGAACCTGCAAGATAAGACTAGAAGACTAAAATTTTTTAATTGTGCAATTGATCTAATTAAGAATTCTAAAGTGATACCAACCGCCAAAAGAAATCCTAACCGACCGTCAGAGACTCTCTATCGATTTAGTGGATTAAGTAAAAACAATGAGATTTTCTGCGTCCAAATCAAGAAAGAGTTCAAATCAAAACAAAAGTGGTTTATTTCTGTTTTCCCAAGCAAAAAATAAAAAGACCTCCCGCCAGTTTGTGGTGTATAAACCACGGCCGGAAGCCTCTCTATGTACGTTGATTATTTTTTCTATTTACAATACTGTCAAATTTTTATTCCTCAATAATCACCCTGAAATCGGCAAAACTTTTCTCAAAATTGATTTCTTTGCTCCAGACGTGAGCGAGTTTTCTGCGTTTGGCGTATTCCTGCGGATTGGAAAGGGCTTTGACGATTGTTTCAGCCAAATCTTGCGGGGAGTTTTTAGCACAAATCCAACCGGTTTTGTTGTTTTGAACACTGTCGCGCAGACCATCGACATTGTAGACAACGGCCGGGGTACCTTGAGAATTGGCTTCCGTGACAATTAGACCCCAACCTTCCTTGACGGAAGTGACGGCAATGAGATGGGATTTCTGCATCAGCTCCATTTTTTGCGCTTGATTGACTCGACCCAGGAATCTGATTGAAGAACGAAAGGAAGATTTGCGACCAAGACGTACGGTTTTTCGACCGTAAGAACCGCCCGCGTTACCGGCCACGATAAGTCTGAAATTGGGAATTTCTTTCTTGGCTATTTCGAAGGCGCGAATAATATGGTCAGTGCGCTTCATAGGGCGAATAGCGCCGAGGCTGAGTAAGGTCGGCTGAGGAAATTTTTCAATCTTTTGAAGGTCGGAAATGGGTTCCAGTTCAATGCCCTCACTGATAATAGCAATATCTTCAGCTTGAAAGCCGTAGCGGCAAAGATCTTCCTGTGTGCTTCTCGAAACGGTCACCGCTTTTTGAGAGGAGAGCGCAAACAAGTAGAGCGGCTCGAGCAGCCAACCAAGAAGACCGAGAATTTTCCCCATTTGGTAAAACCAAATTTCGCGACAGAGCTGATGAAAGAAAAGAATTTTTTTCTCCTTGGCGTAGAAAGGCGTAAAAAATGGCATGGTGTTTATTTCTTCCACAATCAAATCGGCCCAGCCAACCAAATTTTTTTTATAGTAGGCGCGAGCTTTGAGATAGACCGTACGCTCACTGCCTAAACGAATAATTTTATAGCCATTGACCGTTTCCTCTGCTGGAGCATCGGGGAAAGATCGGGTTAGTAGAATCACTTCATGTCCGACGGACGCCAAACGACGCCGTAGCTCGCCACTAACGACTTCCGCTCCGCCCGCCTGCGGATTTTTTTCATCTTTCCAAGAGAACCAGAGAATTTTCATTAAACTTTTTTAGGGATTTTATCCCCTTATAGCCCCTGTTTTCGAGGAAAGCAAGGAGACAGGGGCGGGGAGGACCCGCCCGATCTTGCCCGCCTGCCGGTTTACCTCCCGATAGGGATGGCAGGCAGGGATGATAGATCTTAGATCCTGGAAGGAAACAAAAGAATTTTCAATTTCTAACCCGCCTAAACGGACGGGCAGGTTTTCAATTTTCAAACAATTTTCAATTATTCAATTTTATAATTTTTGAAATAAATCTCAATTTTTGAATTTCAACCCCTCTGTCTCGTCGTCGAACTCCTCGACACCTCCCCTCAACTGAGGGGAGGAAAAATTGCCCGCAGAAAAACGAAAAACCCCCGTTTATAGGGGGAATAGCCTATCCCGAAAAGGAAGCCACCGTACGGCTGGTTTTCGGCTAATATTTGATTATAGATTAAGACCAGTAAAATTCTTTGTCAAAACAAAAACTCCCGAAGAATCAAAGTTTGCTCAATTAAAAAAGACTGATAACCTTGCTTGAAAACATTTAAGCAATTTCTCGATGGATAAAAATCAAATTTTATCGGAAAAAGCAAAAAAGTTTGTCAAAGAAAATAAAAAATTCTTAATTGAAAAATTTGCCAGTTTGAACAAATTCCCTAGCAAAGAAAAACCGTTCTCCATCTTTATGGCAGGCTCTCCTGGTGCCGGTAAAACCTAGTTCTCAAAAGCGATGCTGCAATCTTTTTCTGATATCGTAAGAATAGACCCAGATGAAATTAGAGATGCTCTACCCGGCTATGTTGGAGGGAATGCGTTTCTTTTTCAAGGAGCATCTTCTTTGGGAGTTGAAAAAATATACGACTCTGTTTTAAAAAATAGACAAAATGTTCTTTTGGACGGAACTTTATCCAATTATTCAGTAGCCTTAAAAAATATTCGAAGATCAATTGAGAAAAATAGAAAAATTGGTATATTCTATTTATATCAGGATCCTTTTATAGCTTGGGAATTCACTAAGAAAAGGGAGTTCTTGGAAGGAAGAAACATTCCAAAAGATTCCTTCATTGATTCCTTCTTCTCAGCGAGAGAAAATATAAATAAATTAAAAAACTTATATAAAGAGAACATAATAGTTTATTTAGTGGAGAAAAACTTTAAAAATGGAGTGGAAAAAATTTTTCCCGATGTGAAAAATGTCGACAACCACATAAAATTAAGCTACTCATTAGAAGAATTAAAGAAAAAATTATGCTGAATAAGATGTTTAAATTTTTTACCGTAAAAACCCGAAAAAAGGAGGATCTCGACTTCTTTAGCTTATCGAAGGCTAAACAGAAAGAGATTCTTTCAAAAGCGGCAAGAAGAGCTAATAAAGATCAGCTTGATTTGATAATGGAGTACGAAAGAAAGCTCAATCGAGTCGGTTCCGGTAATTGTAAATAAGCTCAGCTAAGATCACAAATTGTGACCTTGGAAAAACAAAAACTCCCGAAAGATCGGGAGAGGATAATCAAAGGCAAGAACCTTGCTCTCGGTGATAAAATTTCATTTTAGTATAATTTAGCTTAGTATAATTTAGTTTATACTACTAATTTTTTAGATATCCAATGTAATAAAATATTACCGATATCTAAATATTGCCTTTTTTATACATTAGTAATGTATATTATTTAATAGTTTACACCGGAACAAAATTAACGATCCGCCGAAAAACCTATCAATTTTCTCGGTTTTTCTTTCTCAACCATCATTTTCTTCAGTGTGTCAAACACAAGCTGAAATTTTTGATCATAGTTTTTCTCCATGATTTCGACTTTGAGCCTTAATTTTTTGTTAGTCGCCAGTATTTGACGCATCCGAGTGAAAATCCTGATGATTTGTATGTTGACTTGTATAGCTTCTTTGCTTCTGAGAACGCTTGAAAGCATCGCCACTCCCTGCTCGGTGAAAGCGTAAATTTTATACCGCGTTCCGCCCCAACTTGAGGTCACAAATTGTGACCTCAAGTCTGAAAACTCGCTCTCAGTCAACTGAAACATAAAATCACGCGGAAACCTTTCGACGTTTCTTTTTACTGATTGGTTTAGAACTTTGGTTGAGACATGGTAAAGTTAAAAAGTAGAAAGGAGGAAAAATAAAAAGTTTTTTAAAATTATCCGGATAAAATTAGAAAGTTTTTTAAAATTATCCGTTTTTCCAGACAAAAAATAAAAAGACCCCCCGCTAACTTGTGGTGTATAAACCACGGCCGGAAGTCTTTCTATGTTTTTTATTATCTTTAATAATTTATTCTTTGTCAAAAACAAAAACTCCCGAAAAATCGGGAGGGGCTAGTCGAAGGCAATTCCCTAAAATTACATTAAAAAATAATAATCCAGTGGAATGGAAACAGTTTTTAGCTCCCTATCAATCTTTAATTCAGAATTAGAGAAAATCAAATTATAATCGGAATTGATTTTTTTCGCACTATTTATAATTTGCTTTTTATCTTTAGCTCCCATCCCAACTTCAATGATAATTTGTTTGTCATTAAGTATCTGCAAAATAAAATCCGCACCGCCTTGCGCACTGTCATAGCGCATCAGGCCTTGCCCCTTCAAGATAAACTCCCGATACAAATGAGCTCCAACAGAATCTTCCAGTAATCTTCCTTGTCTGGTTAAATAAGTACTTTCCTGCCCGGTTAAATAAAAGAAGGACATTCTGATAGCGGGAGACATAAAAAGATATTTGTTGGCTTTTTTAGCGACAGTCATATTGGAGCCGTAAGCGGGGACCTTAATGAGCAGTTCCGCTTTTTCCAAAGCCTCGAAAATATTGGCAATCGTTAAACGATTGATTTTGAATCTCTCTTCCAACGTGTTTAAGCTGGTAGTCTCGTTTTCCGCAATAGAAAAAAGGATTCTCTTAACAGCACCCAGCGTATTCGTATCGAAATTTCCCAGTGTGGGCAAATCAAACTTGATAATTTTATCAAGCAACAAAGATATCGAACTGTACAAAGCCGTTTTGTTTGGTATCAGGAAAGAAAAGGGCAATGTTCCGCCGGACAAATAGTCTCTAACATCTACTCTGTTCACTTTCGACCAATATTGATTGACGGTGGGTTGTAATTTTAATAGATTAGCGTAAACAATCTCTGCGTTTTTTGAGAGATAGACAGCTTGCTTGATGGATTCTTTTAATCCTTTTGTCGGATAAATTTCATTCTTTATCATTTCATATTCGGTAAAACAAAGCGGTGGCATTTTCTCAAAAATTGCTCTGCGAGCCAAATTTGTTGTTGTTTGCAAAATTACGGCGGAAGATCCGGTGCAACAAAAAAAGATATTAGATGTTTTATCAAAAAGAGATTTCAGCGTAATTGCCCATTTGGGATCGCTTTGAATTTCATCTAAAAAAATAAGAGTGGGCTTTTTTACACTTTCCAGATCTTCCCCTAAAATATTTTCATAGCTTGCCATTAGCTCAGCAATTCCGGCATCAAACAAATTCTTAGCGTCTTCAACGGAGAGAAATAAAATATTATTGACTTTGTTTTTATACTGAGAGCAAACTTGAGCCATTAGAGTTGTTTTCCCCACCCCCCTGAAACCAGGAACAATGATCATCTTGTTATCCAATCTTCTATTTAAAAAAGCATCAGCGTATTGCTGTAACTTTACAAACATAAAACGCCGAGGATATCTTTCTCCCGAAGAACTGTGAGTGAATCTTCTCAGTCGATCATTGGTTGTTCTTATTTGTTGTTGCAAATATCGCACTAATTCTTGGTTCATATAAATCAGATTATACTACAAATATATGTTTCTAGTATATTATACTACTCAAGAGATGTCAAATGTCTTGATTCTGGCTTGAACAAAGAGTTTTTTTAGATATTTCTTGTTTTAAAACAATACCAAAATTAAATCACGCACAAAATATCTTATTTCGGTTTTCATTTCTCAATAATCGCCCTGAAATCGGCAAAACTTTTCTCGAAATTGATTATAAGTGCTAGAAGTAAGTTATAAGCAAAATAACAAACCATGCAGGACGATTTATTGCTAAAAAAAATTATAAAGGGACTAGATAAGGGCAAAGCTCTTGATGTTGGTGCCGGTGATGGAAGCAAAAGTCAAATTTTAAATGATTCCGGCTTCGAGGTTCTTGCTTTGGAAAAGAACCGGGATTTGATAAAAAAAATAGGCAAAAGAAACATAGATTTTGTTTGTACCGATGTTTTAGCTTTTGAATTCCCTCCAAATGAATATGCGCTGATCTTAGCTTCCGCCTCTTTGGATTTTCTCGACAGAGTAGAGAAGGAAGATATATTGGCAAAATCATTCTCTTCTCTAAAGAAGAAAGGCAGTCTTGCTCTTTTTGTTTTTTCCAAAAAGGATCCCCTTTATCAAGTGGCTAAAAGTAAATGGAAAGAAGTGAAAAAAGAAACTTTTGAATTTCCGGAAACAGCCAAACTGCACGGCAAGTATATCAATTATTTAGATCGAGAAGAGTGGCAAGAGTTATTGGAGACCGCTGGTTTCAAATCAATCCACATAAAGGAAGAATCGATTGAGGATGCTCATCCGACACCCCACCAGCATTATATTTTTCAAATTACAGCCAAAAAATAAAGACTGTTTTGAAATTTAGCGATTCACCGAAAAACCGATCAGTTTTCTGGGTTTTTCTTTTTCAATCATCATTTTCTTCAGTGTATCAAACACAATCTGAAATTTTTGATCATAGTTTTTCTCCATGATTTCGACTTTGAGCCTTAATTTTTTGTTAGTCGCCAGTATTTGACGCATCCGAGTGAAAATCCTGATGATTTGTATGTTGACTTGTATAGCTTCTTTGCTTCTGAGAACGCTTGAAAGCATCGCCACTCCCTGCTCGGTGAAAGCGTAAATTTTATACCGCGTTCCGCCCCAACTTGAGGTCACAAATTGTGACCTCAAGTCTGAAAACTCGCTCTCAGTCAACTGAAACATAAAATCACGCGGAAACCTTTCGACGTTTCTTTTTACTGATTGGTTTAGAACTTTGGTTGAGACCCCGTAAAGCTCTGCTAAATCCCGATCCAGCATTACTTTTCTTCCTCTAATTAGAAAAATTTTACTGACAATTCTTGATTTGGGGAAGATAGCCTCGTTTTTCATTTTTTGTGATAAAAGCTAAAAGCATTTCCAATCAAGTTATGCCCTTTGAACCGCCTCGTCAACGGGAAATATTAAATTATCTATAGATTTTATTGGGTGCACCTAGAAACAAGCGTCAGAAGAAGAGGCGGGTAGTAGAGCGAAAAAAAGATTCAATTCAAGGTCACAAATTGTGACCTTGAAAAAAACAAAAACTCCCGAAAAATCGGGAGAGTTTTGCTGTGACAGAAATAATGAGAAGATAAAAATTTCTATTTCTTGGCCTCCAAAAGCCATTTCCAAAGAGGGATAAGCTTTATATTTTTACCTTCGACTTTTTCCTCTCCCTCTTGATCCTGAGTAATAATTATACCCTTCTTGAGACCGAATCTTTCCATGGCTTCCAAAAGCCCTTCTATTTCCCTTGATTTATTCTGTGCGACCGAGAGCTCTTTGGTGACTTGAATTGCCTCGACCACTTTCGAACCGTGGCGAACAATAAAATCACATTCATTTTTTTCTTTATGGTAAAAAACATCTTTATTTTCACGTTTAAGCTGAATAAACACTATATTTTCCATCACTCTCCCAACATTTTCGGAAAACCTAAAAGCAATCGCATCGACGATCCCCGTATCAACGCAATATATTTTCCTATCGTTTATAATTTGCTTTCTCACTGAATAATCAAATTTAAACAGAGCGTAGAACAAATAGGCTTCCTCAAAAAAATCAATGTAATTTTTGACACTGGTAACACTTTTTACCCCCAATATCTTTTGTAAGTTATTAAAACTGATTGGTGTTGAAATGTTGGAAAGCAAAAATAAAGCGACTTCTCGAAAAGCTCTTGTCTCGCGAATTTTAAATCTTACCAGAAGATCCTTAATGAGCACATCTTGGTATAACTGCCTCAACTCATCTGCATTACCGCCAACCACGATTTCCGGAAACCCTCCCTGCTTCATGTATTTTGTCAAATGTTTTCTAATCTTAACTTTTTCTTTGGTATTATGATTTTTTTTTACCTCAACCTTTTTGTAGCAAAGATATTCTTGAAAGCTGAAGGGAAAAATTTCAACTTTCAAATGTCTTCCGGAAAGAGTGGTGGCTAATTCCGAACTCAATAATTTAGCGTTAGATCCGGTTACAAAAATCTTCTTTCCGTCCTCGAAAAGTCTTCGCACAAATTTTTCCCAACCAAAAATATTTTGAATTTCATCAAATAAGTAAGTATTTTGATCACCATAAAGTTCCAAAAAAACTTCAAGGAGATTATTAAAATCCTTGTGAGTAAAATTCAGCATTCGTTCGTCTTCGAAATTCAAATAGGCATAGCTCTTTAAGCCTTTTGTAATTTGTTTGAGCAGGGTAGATTTTCCGCTTCTGCGAATTCCGCTTATAACGCTAATTTTTTTAGTTGTTAAAAAATCTTTTGGAATATCTCGCACAACAAAATCAGCTTTTTTTTCAAAAGACTTTCTTTGATCCAAGACGGTTTCTTTAAGTATACTTTTATCCATTAGTAATGTTTAAATATTATCTTTTTTATACATTAATAATGTATATTATTTAATATTCCTTGTCAAAACAAAAACTCCCGAAAAATCAAGAGAGATTTTTTTGACAAATCGTTTTTATATGTTCTAATATCCTCAGAATCACCACGAAAAAGACCCTGCTAAGGCTCGTCCTTATCGGGGGCTTTTTCTTTTTAAGCTGATTTTTTCTTTGACATCCTCCAAGTAAGTAATCGGCGCGTCGGTTCGCTTCAATAGAATTGAACATTTATCCTTGTTTCCCGGCGAGAGAATCACTTTGAGTTTTTTCTTAGTGAGCAGAAATTTCACCAAGCTGGAATAATCGCCATCACTCGTTACAATTATTTGTCGATCGCATTTTTTTTCATAAATGTCCTTGACCGACTGTAAAACCAAATCAGTATCACAATTACCCTTAGGAGAACCTTTGCCGTAATAGACTACTTTTTTGAAGACTAAAATAAATCCGGCATCTTGCAAAGCGGCGTACAAGTCCTTATTTTTTGTAATCAGGCCGATGAAATAGTAAGCTTTGCTCACTTGATATTTGTCTTTTAGCCATCGACGAAAACGAGTCAAATCAATTTTCCAATGAGACGCACCGACGCCTCGATACAGATTATTTCCGTCGATATAGGCAAAATTATTTTCTTTTTTACGCATTTTATACTTTATTTAATATTATATTAGCTTAAGGCTATGCCCTTTGAACCGCCTCGTCAATGAAGAAATATGAAATTAAAAACCTGCCTGCCGGTAGGCAGGTAGATTTTATTGGGTGCGTCCGGAGACAAGCGCCAGAAGAAGAGATGGGCAGTAGGGCGAGAAAAGATTCAACGATCGAGCTACGCTTAGCTGTTTCGGCGGCGGTGGCCGCGTTCACGAATGACATACATCGGTCGGCCAATGACTTCGCCGTGAATGTTGGCGATATAGAGAGCGATGAGCCCCAGAGAAATTAGGATGATGCCGACCAAAAAGACGATGAGAATGGCCAACTGCGCCGGTCCGGAAAAAGATTTGGCAAAGGCGCTATCAAAAAAATATTTACTGACAAAAAGATAAAAACCGAAAGAACCGGCGGTGAAGGTAGTGAAAATTCCCAAATAACCGGCCATTTTAAGCGGGAGAAGGCTCAAAGAGACAAAACTGTTGAGCGCCAGTCGAAAAAGTTTCCAGAAATCGTAGCTCGGCTGTCCGGCCAAGCGTTGGCCGGCGTGAAAATAAATATAGGAACGCCGAAAACCCAACCAATCAATAAGCGCCCGCGTCATCCGGTTTTTTTCGGTGAAGCGATCAAATTCGTCAAGCACAATCCGATCGATTAGCCGAAAATCGGTAGCATTCGGTTTGATAGAGACATTGGCAATGCGATTGATAATTTTGTAGAAAAGCAACGAACCGATCTGTTTGATCAAACTTTCCCCCTTGTTTGATTTGCGCACACCGATAATCACTTCGTAACCGCGTTCCCAACGACGCAGAAATTCGGGAATAATTTGAACCGAATGTTGCAAGTCGGCGTCGAGCGTCAAGCAGGCGGAACCGCGACAGTGATGCATACCGGCCGTCAATGCGACTTCTTTGCCGAAATTCCGAGAAAAATCAAGAAAATCGACGCGCTCATCGCGTTTCATCAAGCGCTTGATTTCGCGTAACGAGTGATCGCGCGAGCCATCGTTCACAAAAATAATTTCAAAATCGTACGGCAGACGATCGATAACGGTCGTTAGTCGTTCGTGAAAAACAGAAATATTTTTTTCTTCGTTGAAGGCGGGAACGACCACACTGACCAATTTTTTGGCTTTGGGAAAGACGACAGAATTAGTTTGCGCGAACGATGTTTGCTTCATTAACTTTTCGACTGCGCTGCCAATAGAGGAACGCGAGCCAAACAAGAGTAAAAATGGAAACGAAAAGAAAATTATTGATTATCGTTGTGAGGCTTTCATGCCGGAAAAAAGAGAGTCCCGCCACCAACGCCCCGCTCACAAAAGCGATTGGGATCAATAAATACTCTCTTAAAGCCAAAAAATATACGACGAACAAATTAATGACGGAAGCGATAAAAAGAAACAGACTCATTTTCGGTAGGGTTCCCGCCATTGACGCATATTTGCTTCCAATAGAGTAGCGGATTACTGTATCAGAAAAAAGAGAGAAAGTCAAACCGGCACCCCCGCCAATAAGCAAGATCAGCGTTAATGCCTTCTTAAAAATTCGATGATTCTCGACAAAAGAATTGCGAATTTTGATTGAAGGCAGAAGCACTCCGGCCACGGAGCCGGTGAGGAAAAAAATGGCACGAGCAATAGTCGCAATACCACTATACAGACCGGCTTCCGAAGCGGGAAAATAATGTTTGACAATCAGAACATCAGCTGTGTAAAGAAAAGTGACAAAACCGCTGGAACAAAAAATCAAAAGACCGTAGCGCAATTCGCGTTTAAGACCACGCGGCTTGGTCTCATTTGCAAGTAACTTGAGCGAAAAACAAGCGCGCGTTTTTTGATAAACAAAAAGCATAATCAGCAAATCGGCCAAAACAATAGCGAAAATAGCGCCGAAAGAGGAAAAACCGAGATAGACCAAAATCACCGCAAAGACCAATCGTCCGACTGTACCAATCAGGCCGACGAGGGAAACGGCCCAGAAATCTTTGACGGCCTGCAAATAGGCGCGCCGAAAAGTGAAAGAAACACTGATGGCGATAATAACGGCCAGGCTGATGAACGGCCAGAAGGATTTAAAATTGAAAAAACTTTTCAACCAAGAACTGGCGCCGACGAGCAGCAGAGCAAAAGTCAAAGAAGTAAACAACGCAAACCGATAGAGCCGAGAAATAATTTTCAGTTTTTCTTCCTTCCCCTCCGCGTTGGCCACAATATTGACGACAATCACACTAAAAATTCCCAGAAAAACACCTGTCTGCGCCACCAGAGAAAGCAGAGTTTGCACCTCGCCAAAGTCGGAAACGGACATCATACGGCCCAAAACGGGGTGATAGAGATAGCTGAAAAAAGCCACCAAGAGTGACCCCAAAAAATAGATCGAATTATTTTTGATAAATTTATCTTCGGCCAAAGCCTTGAGTCTTTTACGCATTCAAACAGTATTCCGAATTAAAGTTTGCCCTATTGTATAACTAAAAAAACGCGAAAGACAATTTCAGGGACCCGAATAATTTTAATTATTTAGAAAAACTAAAAAAATCAATCGGATTTAAACTATATTTTTTTTATTTTTCCTCTATAATGATAATCATAAAAAAATTTATTTTTATTTAATATGAATATACGGAAAAAAGGAGTAGTCTATTTTTTTGCATCGGTTTGGCTGATTTTGGTTTTCCCTTTCTTTGCTTCCGCTTGGATCGAGCCGACGACCATTCCGCCCGGCAATAATATATTCGCTCCGCTCAATTCTTCGTCTTTCGGCCAAAGCAAAATTGGAGGATTACTATTAAACATCGGAAAAGCCGCTCACGGATTGATAGTCAGATACGGATTGGTGGGGATCGGCACGGACAACCCGCAGGCGATTTTGGATGTTTCCAGCACCGAAAGCGGAGTGCTATTGCCTCGTACAACGCCGGATAAAATTGTTTCTCCAAAAGAAGGAATGCTAATTTTCAATACCGCTGAGAAAGAAAAGCGATTCAATGTCTTTTCGAACAACAGCTGGCAACCCGTTGGATCTCAAAACATAATTACTGTTGAATATGCCAATGGTGACGGTGGTGTTGGTGACGCCTATTGCAAGAAAAAAAATATTACCAATGACGGCATCCAAGAAGGCTGGATAAATATAAATAATAACAGACCTTGCGGAGCAACAAAAATTTGCGAAAACGGAAATTGTATTGTCGGGCCAATTTGTGGAATAGATTTATATCGACCAAGTTCTTCTTGCGTTGCCGTAGGGACGGGTTACTACTCACCAAATCGTGATAATTTTCGCTACGCCTGCACCAACAAACCGGCTAATTCAACTTACACCGGCTCAGGTGGCGGAACAAACAATTGTCCCTGGGCTTGCAATACCGATTATTATAAAAACGGAACTGTCTGCTCTCCGGTCGGAACGGGAAACTATTCCCCCAATCTGAATAATAATTTATACGCCTGCACCAATAAACCGGCCAATTCATTTTACACCGGCTCAGGCGGTGGAACAAACAATTGTCCCTGGTCCTGTAATAGTGACTACTATTGGAACGGATCTATTTGCGATTTAAGTTGTCGAGGAAAAATGGTAGGCGGTTACTGTTGGTATTTAGCAAGCTACAACGGGCAATCGTGTAATTCTTTTTGCGCTTCTCATGGAGGTTGTAATCAAAACGGAATTCTCAATTGGGCCGGAACTTTGGGCAGTCAAGCCAACTGCAACCAAGTGAGTATGGCCCTGATAGGACAAGGTGCACCCAATAATGGCACTCAATGGGGTGGCTGTGCTCTGCACATGTATGGACAATCTTGGTGGTTTCATTGGGGAGGCATCAATAGCACTTGCTCAGATACTAATGGCAATATGCGGAAATTTTGCTCTTGCTACCATTAATTGAAATAATATTTCTTAAATCCTAAATTGTTTAGATAAAATAAAAAAATGGAAAACAGAAAAATCTTAGTTGTTCTCATCATTCTCGTCATTATTCTCGGTTGGGCTTTAACTGCCGTAATCGCCTATTTTATGGGCTTTCAGAAAGGTCAGATTTCAAATTCGATCGAGGCTCAAAAAACTCAACCGAATTCTTCTTTTGACATTAAGAATGAACCGACGGAAAATCAAAAAGATAAAACTGATTATGTTACTATCAAAGATAACCAACCCGAAAATATATTGGGTGAAATTGAGTTTGTTAATAACAAAAAAATAACCATAAAGTCAAGCGATTCGGATAATGCCATTTACGAGATCCCCAAGAGCGATGTCGGTGTGATTATTCTGATGGCGAAGAATCCTCTTTTTGATGAAGCAAAATTAATCAAAATACAGGAAGAATTAAATAGCCTCCTGCCACCTGCTCCTCAATCTTCGGAACAAATAGCCGACAAAAATACTCAAGAGCCGGAAGTTCCAGAAGAAGCTCGAATAAAAATGGAGGAGCTCCAAAAAGATCCCACCCTCAAAATGTTTGACGAAAAAGAGGTCTCATGGGATGAGCTAAAATCAGGTATGCAAATTAATTTAACCACTCAGGACGATAAACGCAAAATTACTATTTATCCGGTTGAAAGTTGAAATTTATAAAGTCGTGTTCCTTTTCTTTTAACTTTTTTTAATTCTGAAGTACCGTGGGGGAGACTCGAACTCCCAATCCCGATGAAGGGAACCAGGTCCTAAGCCTGGCGCGTCTACCAATTCCGCCACCACGGCGATTTCGATTTAACGATCTTTTTTCTTTCGCTTCAGTGTCTCTTTCAGTAACTGCCATTCTTGCCGACCGATTTCCCCGACAAGATATAACAGAAATAAATAAAAGGAAAGATAGAGCGGTCCCAAAATTAAAAACCACCAACCGTCAATCGGCACTAGCCAGACCAAAGCAGCAAGAGTAAAAAAAGCGCCAATGATCTTCAAGAAGCTTTTAAAACTGAAAATATAGCCGAAATATTTTTTGACATAAATCAACGCAACCATCATCACAAAGAAAGAAGTCAGAGCCGTCCCCCAGGCGGCACCCATTAGGGCATATTTTTGAATCAAAAAGTAGGTCAAAACCGTATTCAGCGCCAGACCGAAGAGTGAAATCAGCATCGGCACTTTCACCTTGCCGGCACCGTTGAGAATGAAAGTGGAAACATAAAAAACCGTCAAGAAGCCGACGCCGAAAACAAAAACTTGCATCGGTGGCACCGCCTCAATAAATTTTTGACTGTAAAAAATCCGAATAATCGGCTCCGCAAAGACGGACATCAGAAGACAAATCGGCATTAAGGCCAAAAAGAGCAGTCGAAAAGATTCGCTCACCAATTTTTTGGTCTGCTCGTGATTCTTATCGGCCGTCGACTTGGAAACGGCCGGTAGAATTAAAATCGTCAAAGCGTAAAACAAATAATAGGGAATACGCCCCACTGTAATGGCCGCATTGTAAATTCCAGTCAGGTAATCGCTTTTCAGCAAACCTTTAACCAAATAAAGATCAATAGTCACCAGAAATTCGTAAGCAATGAGAAAAAAAGTGACGGGCCAAGCGTAATTGAAAAGTTTGCGGACGGGGAAAGTCCCCTTCGGCTCCGTCCGACGAAAAGGATCAAAAAATTGCGCCCCCAGAAAGACGGCTAACGGTGCCAAAGCGTAGCCGACAATCGCGCCCTCGATGGCATGACCGGATGATTTGTAAAGCCAGGCCAGACCGACAATAAAGACCATGCGCGCGACGGAACGCAAAATTTTCAAAAAAGATTGGACTTTGAATTCGTGAATGCCGGTGTAATAGTAAAAGTAGAATGAAGCCATAGCAAAGGCGGGAATGATCAAGCTGGAAATCTGAAAAAGAGAAGTCAAACCGGGATCACCCAATATTCGAGCAATCAACGGCGAGCCAAGAAAGAAAAGCAATGTCACCCCCCCGATCAAGAAAAATTGAAGCTTTTTCGCCTGATTCTTAATGACGGGCACTTTACCTTTTTCCTTTTCGAAGACTTCGGACAAATATTTACTCATAGCCGTCGGGATGCCGTTGCCAATGAGAATAATAATCATCGTGGTCAGTGTGATAACCACGGCATACCGACCGTAGTCGGTCGGACCGAGAATCCGCCCCATCCCGCTGTGGATAATATAACCGGACAGATTATAGAGCACTTCACTGATGAGCAGGAAAAAAAACGATCGCGCTAGCATAGAAATAATTAAAAGTTACAAGTTACAAGGTACAAGGTACAAGGTACAAGGGGCAGGTTACAAGATTATTAATGGTTTTCTTATCCCTTGATCCTTGTCACTCGTTCCTTAAAATCAGCTCCTCTCCCACTCGAAAGCCGTCGCCGGCGCCGAGCGTCAAAAAAACCGTTGGTCGATTGAAGTTCAACTGAGAAAAATGTTTAACAGCTGCCTCCCGATTCTCAAAGTAAACGACTTTTTCTTTTTCGGAAATCAAATCGGCCAAATCTTCAGCACTAACAGAACCTTCGCTTTCTCTGGCGGAGGCGTAAATTTTAAGAATTCCAATTTGATCGGCTCTTTCAAAAGAATTGGCAAATTCACTCAAAAATTTCTCCGTGCGCGAAAAAGTGTGTGGTTGGAATAAAACAATCAACCGATATCTCGGCAGAGATCCTTTGACCGCCTTCAAAGTAGCCACAATTTCACTGGGATGATGAGCAAAATCATCAAAGACTAAAGTTTTTTTGATTTTTCCTTTGAATTGCAGACGCCTTTCCGTTCCAAGAAAAGTCAACAAAGATTGTTCAATGATTCTTACCAGGCGTTTGAGCCAAACTTTTTGCTGAGTGGCCGTTGCAGGCAAAGAGGAAGAAAACCATTTCTTCAGTTCTTCTTTCGGCTCGAGAACATCCGCTTTTTGAGACTGTCTCAACTGTAAAATCAGACGAAAAACAAAGGCCAAAACGGCCGTTGCGTTGCCGGCGTTATGCTCTCCGGCCAAAGGCGAATCGAATTTAACAAAAAGACCATTTTTTTGCGGCAAAGGTAAAAAATCTCCTTTGATTTTTATTTTCAAAGTGATACGGGAACGAAAAAGATTATTTTTGTCTAATTTTGTTACGATTTTCTTGAGACAAAAATCGGCTCGCTTTCCCTTGCCGAAAGTTACAATTTGATCCGATCGAACAAGATTTTTAATAATTTGTCGGCAGTAAACATCGTCTTGATTGGTCACTAAAAATCCGGTTTGGTTATCTCGCTTCGCCCAACACTTCACAAAATCTGCAAAAGCGGTTACATACGCCTCCACCGTCCGATAAAAATCGGGGTGATCGTAATCGATATTATTGAGGATAATTGATTGAGGCTCGTAGAATCGCAGTTTATTTTGATGCTCGTCCGCCTCAATGACAAAAAGGTCGCTTTCACCGGAGAGAGAGTTGCTTTGCCAATTCAAAACTTTACTGCCAATAATTGCACTCGGCGAAAAGCCTAAATCCGTTAAAGTGTTGGCCAGCAAAGCGGAAGTCGTCGTCTTGCCGTGCGATCCGGCCACGGCCACCCCGCGCGCTTGATTAAAAAACTCGGCCAAAGCTTCGGGATAAGTCGAAACTTTTATGCCCTTTTCCAAAGCGAAACGAATTTCCGGATTAGTCTTCGCCGAAAAAGCGGTAGAGTGGATCAATATTTCCGTTCCCGACGGAATGTTTTTGGCGTTAAAGCCTTCGGCAAATTTAATGCCCAGACGCTCCAAAACGGCGTCCGTAAAAAATTTTTCCTCCGTATCGGAGCCGCTGACAATCTTGCCTTTTTTCAACAAATAGCCGGCCAGTGCCGTCATCCCCGTTCCCTTGATGCCGACCAAATGAAAATGAGTGAAAGAATGCATAGAATAACGATTAATTTTCAATTTTCAAACAATGATTAATTTATGAATGTTTTAATTTTTCAAAGAACACCCAGCCTAAAATTATGTTTTAAAATTAAAAAATTTAATCATTGAAAATTAGAAATTATATTTTCCCTATTGCTCCTTCTTCAATCCAACATCAATAATAAACGATCGCAAGCTTTTTCTGCCGATAATAACCGGGTACCGCAAATGCTTTCTTCGAACTATCGTTGCTTTGGTGGCAATAGAAACTTGATCCAACACGATTTTAGTTTCAATCACCGGCCGAATGCTTAAACCGTTGGAAGAATAGACCAATTTGATTTTTTTCAATAGTCCGTTAGATCTGGCCACAATTTCATCGAGATGTTCATCGCGAATTTTCTTGATCGCCTCAAATTGATACTCTATCGGCCGATCGGGAAAAATTTGAGCAGCGTGATAGGAAGGAAAGTATTCCTTAAAAATGTTCAACGCCTCTCCATAGCCCAATTCGATAGCCAAATCTTCATCAATGGAAACATAATAAGCGCCCGTATCCAATTTTGCATCCACCGCCATATTACCGCGCGGACCGTAAATTTTTATTTTCTTGAAAATGCCGACCATCGTTTTGCCCGTTGTCTCTTCAACCTCCTCCTCAATTTCACCACCAAAAAGATCTTGACCGATGCGCACCGCTTTTTTGGTAGTGCCGATCTTCAACCCCGTGACTCGCTCCAACCGATCTCGCAGTGGCGCCTGATTAGCATTCTGAATGGAAAGACCGGGCCGCACATTGATTTCCGCCACCACCGGTCCACGATCGCGATCCGTCATTATATCTACTCCCAAAAAACCCAAACCGCTCGCCTCCTGACAATTAACGGCAATTTCCAACGACTCTTTCCAATAGGGAATACGGATGCCAGCCAAAGGCAGACGAGTGCCGGGCACGAAATCCAAATGATAATCCTGCTGGGTAGCCAAATTTCTTGAAATAGCGTTGGTCGTCACTCCCGTTGCCATATCTATCCCGACGCAGATCCCTCCCAAATGAAGGTTGGCTCGACCGCCGGAGGCTTCAGTCGGTAAGCGCAGCATGGCCATAATGGGCACTCGATTGAAAACGATAATGCGTAAATCGGGAATTCCCCGATAACTGTAAGGCTTGAAGACCCGTGACAATTTGACTCGCTCCTCAAAAAACGCTTTGTCCGGTTGATTGGAGAGCGAATAAGTGCCTTCAAAAATATTGCGAATGTGCATTTTTAAATCCTCAACCGTCACCTCTCGTTTGTCCGCCTTCACCCAATTACCCGTTTTTTTGTTACGACCGTAGACCACCACAATCCCCTCGCCACCCAGACCGCGATTCGGCTTTAGGACAAAACTGTAAGGCAGTTGATCCCAGTCGAAATTTTCCAGTTCCTTTAAACTGCGGATGCGCGCAATCAAATTCGGCACCGGTAAATTAGCCTTCAATAACGCTTTTTTGGAAAGCATCTTGTCGTCCGCAATTTTTCGAGCTTCCTTCGGATTATAGGGTCTGACATAGAGAAGATTTCGGGCGTTCATCCCGAGCACCAATCTACTTTTTTCGAGGTAGTTCAACATTTTTTATGACATCACGAAATCTTAAGTACTCATAGAGACGAAGGCCTTGCCACCGACCGATAAAAATATTCAGCAAGACGATAAAAAGAACGGTGATCGGGTAATTCAGCACTAAAATCTGAAAAGCTTCCCATTTGACAACAAAATAGCAAATAACGGCCAGCAAGATTGTTTCCAGCGCGAGGAAAAAGGCGGTTCGAAAACCCTTTTCAATTTGCGCGACCACGAATTTTTCCACGGTTGTAATCATTATCAAAATTGGAAAGATGGAAACGCTGGCCAGACCGGTTCGATTGAACACCCCGCCCACCACCAAAAAAATGAGCACGGAAATAGCTGTCACCGAAAGCATCATAGCCGTTCTCGACATGTATAATAATTGAAAATTTCGCAATAGATAGCGCATCCCGAGAGCGACCAGAATAACCACCATGAAAATGGCGATTCCGTATTTGAGCGTAGTGGCCAAGAAAGCGACGGCAATAACGGACGGAGTATAAATACCAAAGGCTTTGATTCCGATAATTTGCCGTGCAAAAGCAATAATGGTCAAAATAACCGGATACATCAGCACATAAATAACCGTTTCCACCGGCACTCCTTCATTTATGGCCAGTTCGACTAAATTGGGCATGAGTCTCTATTAAAAATTTAATTTTATTTTATGCTATTTTTATTTTTTCGATAAATTTGACAAGAAAAATTTGTGGTTTATTATAAAATCAAAGTGGAGATAAGTGGGGATAAGTGTTAAAATGTGTTTCTTTAACTTCAAAAATCAATGTTCATCGGAGAATATCAACATTCAATCGACAAAAAGAGACGCATCGCCATCCCCGCCAAATTCCGCGGTTCTTTCAAAATAAAAGCGATTATCACTCGAGGTTTGGACGGTTGTCTCTTCGTCTATCCCGTTAAAACCTGGGAAAAGCTGGCGGAGAAACTTGGCTCTCTACCTTTGGGTGAAAAAAAGATGCGTCAATTTGTTCGACTGACTCTCTCTCAGGCGGTAGAGACGGAAGTTGACAGACAGGGTCGGATCCTCATTCCCAGCTATTTAAATGAATTTGCCGACTTGAAATCCGAGGCTGTCGTCACCGGACTTTATGACCGAGTGGAAATTTGGAATCGAGATCGTTGGCAAAAACAAACTTCAGAAGCGGAAAAAGAGAAGGAGGAAATGGCGGAAGAATTGGGCAAGCTTGGTATATACTAAAACGATATTTAATTTTTTTCGTTTCCGTTAATCCTTAATGTTTTAAAAAAATCGCTCCATGCACATCTCAGTTATGCCCGAAGAGTCTCTAAAATTCTGGATTGGAGGAGAAAATGGAGAGTCGATTCCTTCCGGTATTTATGTTGATGCCACTTTCGGGGAAGGAGGACACAGCCGACTTTTTTTAGAACGAACAGGCCAAACGGAAAATGTTTTCTTGGTGGCGTTGGATCGAGATGCAAGAAGAATCAACCAAGGAAAAAAAGTTTTTAAAAAAGAAATTAAATCGAACAAATTGCAGTTAGTGAAAACTAATTTTAGCAATTTACAGGAAGTTATCAGCTCTTTGAAAATAAAAAATTTACCAGTTCGAGGCATTCTTTTTGATTTCGGTCTTTGTACCCCCCAATTTTCCGAGAAAAGAGGCTTTAGCTTCAAGGAGAAAGAAGCCCCTTTGGATATGCGAATGAACGACGAAGAAGAGCTCACCGCTATCGAAATTTTGAATGAATGGGATGAAAAAGCGTTGAGGCAAATTTTTCAAGACAAAGGAGAGGAACCAAAAGCCCGACGAATTGCGCGAGAAATCCTTGTTCAAAGAGAGGCGGGCAATCGATTCGAAAAAGTGGGTGATTTACTTGACTTGCTCCGACCGATTCTCGATCGAGGCCCCAGAAGAAAAATTCATTTTGCCACCCGAATCTTTCAGGCTCTCCGCATGACGGTCAACCGAGAGGAAGAAAGTTTGATTTTCGGTCTCAAAAATGCTTTGGAGACTCTATCCCCCGGCGGTCGTATCGTCACCATCGCCTTTCATTCCGGCGAGGATCGACTGGTAAAAAACTTCTTCCGCCGAGAAAGTCGCGACTGTATTTGTCCGCCGGAAATGCCAATTTGTCGTTGCGATCATCAAAAAAGACTGAAAATCCTGACTAAAAAACCGCTTGTTCCCGACGCAGAGGAAATTAAAAAT
Organism: uncultured bacterium; assembly: GCA_937952315.1. Classification (GTDB taxonomy): domain Bacteria; phylum Patescibacteriota; class Minisyncoccia; order CAIUEV01; family CAIUEV01; genus CAIUEV01. Next base: position 19,485 of record CALFZX010000018.1, on the reverse strand, counting down.
AATCCCAACTCTCGCTCCGCCAAAATGCGAGTGGCGGAAAAAATTTAAAAATAACAATTTTTTATTTTATGAATCGACCAATCTTGTTTTATCAAAATTTACCGCAAAAACAAAAAAGACGAAAAAGATTTTCGATATTGCCGAATTTTAGAGTCGGCCAGACTTCTTTGATCGTTGTCACCGTTCTCATTTTTCTTCTGATGAGTCTTATTTATTTGATTCAGGCTAATTCAACGGCCACCAAAGGTTACGAGATCGAAAAAGAGCAAGATCGAATCAAAAAACTGGAATCACAAGGAGAAAAATTAGAACTGGAAATGGCTAAAATTCGCTCCACTAGAGAACTTAATGAGGTTCCTAAACAGCTCAATATGCAGCCGGCTCCGGAAGGAGAGGCGCTAAAATTTGTTTCTTTGGATAAAAAGGAGTCTTTGGCAAAAACCGAGGAGTAGTTCGTCCGGCGTAGACTCCGAAAGAATAACCTCGGCCGTGAACGGTATGAATCAATCTTTGCTCTGCCGGTCGATTGCCGTCAATCTTTCTGCGAAGCCCCAACATATGCACTTCTAGAGTGTTAACGGAGCCTTCGTAATTCAAGTCCCAAACTGCTTCTAAAATAACGATCTTATTCAGCACAATCCCCCGATTAACAATAAGATACTGTAACAAATCAAATTCTTTTTTTCTCAGTTTAATCTCTCGACCCGCTCGGTAAACTTTGAATCGATTTAGATCAACCACCAAATCAGCCAAACGAAAACAACTATCCGCAAAATGAACTTTTTTCTCCCAACTGTTTATAATTCTCGTTTTGGCTAAAATCTCCCGAAAAGAAACAGGAGCCGACAAAATCTCGTCCACTCCCAAATCGTAAAAATAAAGTTTTTCGTCCGGTCGGATCTCATCAAAAATAAGCAATAAAAAACCTTTGAAAACTTTAAGCACAACTTTCTCGACAAAGAGACGGGCTTCTCCTACCTTATGGCCCTCGACAATTACTAGGTCGTAATTGTTTTTTCTCAAAAGCCATTCTCCCTTAGTCAAATCGCCAGCTCGATCGCATTCGTAACCGGCTCTCCAAAAACCTTCCAAATAACAACCAGCGAATCTATCATTATTGTCGATCGTCAAAAGACGCATAATTTTCTTTTAATTTTTAAAAGTAAATTATGATTTCTTAGAATTAAAATAGATTTTTGGCAAATTAAATTCTTAAATTAAAAATAGATTTAGCCGGTGGCAAAAAAATAGTCCCACCATTTACGCAAGTTTGAACGAGTATCTTCTTTTTTCGGTAAGGCTTCTTCTTTCTCCTGCTCCGCCCTCTCCTCCGCTTCCAGTTTTTCTTTTTCTGAGACAATCGGCTCTTTTACCAAAACAACACTCTCACCTTCTTTTTGAACACTCAAAGTTTCCTTGGCCTCCTTTTCCTTAAAGTCCGAAGTTTGAAAATAATCAATCAGCCCTTTAAGCTTCTGATTTTCTCGTTCTTTCTTTTCCGCCTGAACCCGCAAACCTTCAATTTCTTTTTGAATCTGTTCTCGACGATAAGTTTCCTGAGCCACGCCCAAAGAAATTACTACGATTATGCCGATCGCTATTCCAATTAGAACCAGACGAAAAAGAAAAGTCATAATCAAATTTGAATTATAATAATCTACTCATCATTTTATCCACTTCTTTTTTCATTTTATCCCTTCCTCGACCATTGTCAATTACAAAATCGGCTTTTTTCATTAAATCGGGAATATACTTTTCGTTCTTGCCGGAAGTTTGTTTTTTGAATTCCGCAAAGGAAACCTGATCATCCGTCTTTTCTTTTCGCTTAATCACTCTTTCCCATCGAATTTTGACCGGCACTTCGAGCGCTACTAAGATATTTTTCTTGAAAGAACGAAGAAATTTATAGTCGGAAGGCAATCTTATACCGTTAATGACCACAATTTGACTGTGAGACAGATCCGCTATTTTCTTTGCTAACGCCCGAGTCAGGACATCTCGACCGAACCGATGGCGAAAGGTGTTAGCCAACCAAGTGGAGTTATCCCGAGAAACTTCCAAATTAAAAAATTTTAAGGTCTCCACCAAAAAATAGGAGAAACGAAATTCCTCCGCCCCATATTTTTTCTTCAAATAGGAAGAAACCGTATCCTTTCCACTACCACCGGGACCAACCAAACCAATAATTATTTTTTCTTTACCGATTTTTGACATGACAAAAAGACAATTAAAATTTAAACCGCAACCGAAAAAGCCATCTACTAATTCTTACTTTTGCGAAAACGAGCCAGATGATGAACCGTGAATTTTTTCTTGACGGAGGCGCCACCTCTTTTTTTAAGAGTAATTAAACGATCCTTCTGCTTTTTAATTTGAATTTTGAGATCCTCCACCACCTCATCGACGCCTTCAAAAATACTCTTTTTGACTGATTTGGCAATAAATTTGCCTAAACCGCTTTCCAACTGAAATTCAATGCGAAAATGCTTCTTGCGCACCAAAAATTCAAATTCAAAGTTTGATTTAGGCGGAAATTCGTCTTTAGCAAAGAACTTCTCGAAAGCTGAAATTTTTTTAATAACATATTTTTCAGTTTTGCGCTTCTCCTTCTCTTCGACATTCGAGTGAAAGTAGAAATTTATGTTCATACTCTCTCAAATTTAATTATTAGTCCTCCATTTGGATTTTAAAGCAAAATTACCAAAAAGACCAACTAGACGAGAGAGTTTAATTTTAACCATTCTTCCGCCATAGTTTTTTCTTCCGCGGTTGGATGGACTAAAATTTTAGTATTTTTCAGTAAGTTTTTTTTAAAAGGTTTGACAATCTCTCTTCTGGTAACCGATTTGCCCGCTCCGATGGAGCCGGTAAAAACCAGAGCGTCACAACCTCCAAGAACGGCGAAGTAAGCGCCGATATATTTTTGAATACGATAGACAAACATTTCAAAAGCTAATGTCGATTGTCGTTCACCCTTTTCGACACCGGAAATCAGCTCAAGCATGTTCGAGCAATGTGACATTCCCAGAAATCCGCTTTCCCGAAGCAACATTGACTCGATTCGTTCCGGACGAACTTTCTGACGCATCAGGTAAAAAATAATACCCGGGTCCAAATCGCCGGCGCGAGTCGACATCATTAACCCTTCCAAAGGAGTAAATCCCATGCTGGTGTCCAAAACGCGACCATTTTTCACCGCCGTCGCGCTTGCTCCCCCGCCCAAATGGACGGTGATGATTTTTCGATCTTTTTTACTTTGACCGAGAGCTTTCTCCGCACAAGCGATTGCCCCTTTATGCGAAATACCGTGAAAACCGTATCTTCTTAAAGAATATCGTTTACTGACAGCTAACGGAATCGGATAGAGACGGGCCGCTTCCGGCAAATCGGCGAAAAGAGCCGTGTCAAAAACCGCGATCTGTTTAGCTTTCGGCCAATGAAGACGAGAAAAAACAATACCTTCCAGATTAAAAGGATTGTGTAAAGGAGCTAAATGAGAAATACGATGCAAAAAAGAAATTAATCGACCGTCGATAAAAACGCTTTTACGCATTTCCCCTCCGTGGACAACTCGATGAGCCACTCCCGTCACTTGATCGGCAAAGCCATTCTTCTCCAAACAGGAAAAAAACCGCCGGAGAATTGCCTCTTTTTTAACATTCTCCCGTAAATTAGACTCGGACCAGGAAAAAATTTCTCTCAGTTTATTTTCTTTTTCAACAGCAAAAAGCTTACTTTTAACCGAAGTACTCCCCACATTCAGAGAGAGAATCAACTTCCCCATTGGCGTACAAAATTATTTCTTCTTCTTAAATTTCTTGACTTTTTTGGCCACTCCCCTTTTCTCGCTCTTCTTTTCCTGTAAAGTTTTTCCAATCAAAGTAGCCGTCACCGCTCCCACAAAAGCACCGATTCCGGCGGCCGCAATGAAAATTTTCTCCGGATTTTCCTTGACATAGCCCTGTAATTTTTTCTCCCACCCGGAAAATTCATCTCTGGCTCGAAGTAAATTTTTTTCCGCCGAGTCGCTAACTTTGCTTATCTGCTCCTTGGCAATTTTTTTGATGTTTCCAATAACCAAATCGGCTTCTTTCTTAGCCTTTTTCACTTTTTTCTGAGCCTTTTTTTCAATTTTTTTCGCATCCCGACCGAGCGCTTTTGTTTTAGCTTTGATCCGATTTAAAGTTTTTTTCTTTATTTTCATCTTGATTTTTATTTTTAAAATTTATTTTTTATTCTTCCTCCTCCATTCTCTTTCTTTCGATCTTGGTCTTTTCACCCAGCCAGACTCCGATTAGAACCACCAAAAGACCGGTCAGAAGAAATCCTCCGCCGGAAACACCGAGCACCGCTTCAAATAATTTGGCCAATCCGTTCAAAATAAAAATTAGTCCGATAAGAACGGTGGCTAAACTAATAAAAGTTTGGACTCCCAAATTCATTTTATTTTTAAACTCTTTTTTCATCTGACCGAATCCATCGGCCAAAATATTGATTAAAGAGTCTCTGAAGGCTTTAAAGGCGAGCGCCAAAAAATCGAAAGATGCCTCCTTTTTTTCCGTTTTATTTTTTTCTTCTTTTTTCATGAGTTTATTTTATTTGTTTAATTTATTAAATTTTATATTTACCGATTATCACATTCCAACGGATCAGGAACAATTCTTTCAAAGTATTGAAGTACCCGCCTATTGTCACTGTCGAGGCCTCGTCGTTCACCCAGACCACCGGCACCTGCTTAATTTTATAGCCCGCCCTTCTTGCCAGAACCAACATTTCTATATCAAAACCCCAACGATTTATCAGCATTGCGGGACAAATTTTTTCCGCCAACTCACCGGTTAAAACCTTGAAACCGCACTGAGTATCTTTTATTCCCCATAATCCTCCGACAGATTGAATCAGCAAGTTCCCCATATCACCCAATAATACTTTCCAGCCCGGTTGGCTTTTTTTAACTTGGCTCTCCGCCATATCTCGCGATCCGATGACAATACCCACCCGCCTATCCTCAAAACAAGGCGAAAATTTTTCAATTTGGTCGATAGTCGTTGAATTGTCGGCATCCATAAAGAGACGATAAGCTCCCTTAGCCGCCAGAAGTCCCTGTCTAACAACATATCCCTTGCCGTGATTTTCCGGATTGTTGATAACGATCAAATTCTTAATCATTTTTTTATAGCCATCGACTACCTGGAAAGTGTTATCGGGAGAACCGTCAATCACAACGATTATTTCGTAAGGAAAGCCCAATGGACTCAAATATTTGTCCAATGAAATCAAAGTATTGCCGATTCTTTTTTCCTCTTTATAGGCAGGAATAACCACCGAAAGAATAACTTCCTTCTTCTCCTCTTTCTTAAGCTCAATCGGCTTTTTAATTTTTGGCTCTTTCGATTTTTTCGACTGAACGGATGCGACTTTCTGGATAACGGTTTTAGTTTTTTTCGACGGTTTTTTCTTGATTGAATTTTTTCTTACCGATTTTTTATTTTTTATCTCTTTCGCAGCTTTTTTCACTCCGCTCTTTGATTTTCTCGAGTTTTTTCGCTTGGCCATTTTTTTTACCATTTTGAATTTTTAATATTTTAAATTAATTTTATTGAATAATTTTTTGATCCGGATTGGTGATATCGGAATTTATCGTATTTAGTAAAACCCAAGCAAACAGCACCAACAAAATTCCGATAAGCGCATTGATCATAGTTTTTCTTGCTTCACCCGCCATTCCTCGATTACCGGCTGAGATCATATACTGAAAACCGCCGACCAAAAACATCAAAACACCAACGATTCCGACCATCATGGCGGCAAAATTGTAAATCGCCTCTATGTAAGTATAAAAATTCACCTCCTTACCGGACAAAGTCGGGATGCCAACTTCCATTTTCCAACCAGCGCCTTCCAGTCTCCAAGGTAAAACCCAAAAAAAAGCGAGAAAAACAAAGAAAACCGCCTTCCGAAGACTCAATCCGATTTTTTTAACAACAACCTCCGCCACTTTTTTTCATTTTACTTTTTATTTTTCTTCTCAACTCTTCAGAATAAAAATAGCACAATTTTAAATTTTGGAAAATTACCTTGCCATATTTAAATATTTTCGCCAAGATGCAAGGAATAATCCTTTATAAAAAGGTACAATGACTGATTTAAAGAGTTTCTGTTTTTTACTTTTTCTTTACTACTTTCGCGCCCTGCCGATAGAAATTTTTTGGTTTTTTCTTTCTCCGCTCAGTCGGCTAAAACGATTTGCCGGATTATTGAATCTGGTTGCACCTTTTTTTATAATATTGGCGCACATAATCGCCTTCATTCTTATTTTTGTGCCCGTCTTGCTTTTTCTCAATTCCATTCTGGACAGTTTTTTAAAAGAACTTTTTGGATTAATTTTTCTCACTTCCCAATCGGCTCGAAATAAAAGAAATCAACTCTATATTTTTCTCAAATCACCTTTAATAAAGAAGAAATTCTGGCGATTCGCCGGTGAAAATCTTTTTTTCTCACTTGGCGTTTTCGGCGCGATTATGTCCGCCGTCGGCGGAATAGAAACTCTGAACAGCTTCTCTTCCCACCGTAATCCGGATGTTTTCGATTTACTTTTTTCCGAATTTGGCTCCCAACTTTTCTTTGGCGGAGCTTTTCTTATCAATCTTTCTTTTTTTTATGTTGACTTTCTCTCCACTCCTCAAAATCGAAGGAAATGGTCTTTTCGTCGACGAATGGTTCGCAAAATCAATCCGATTTTTCGTTTTTTTATTTTTTCCGACGCCTTGACTCACCCCTATTTTTTCCACCGTTCAAAATAAAACCTAAATTTTAACCGTCTGATGATGCCGAACGAAATGAGAAAAAAATTTACCCTCAAAGAAAAACTATTTTTTCTTAGAAACAAAAAAATCGCCCTGGCTCACGATTTTTTAAGTTATTTGGGCGGAGCGGAGAGAGTAACCAAAGAAATTGCCGTTATTTTTCCCCGAGTCCCAATTTACACTCTTTTCTTTGAGAAAAAGATGAAAGAAATTTTTCCGCACAATTCTTTGAGAACATCTTTTCTTCAAAAAATGATAAAGTTTATACCTCGCAAATGGCTTCTACCCCTGTATCCAACGGCCACCGAGTCGCTTGATTTTCGCGAGTTCGATTTGGTTATTTCCTCAACTTCCGCCTTCACTAAAGGTATTGTGGTCAAACCGAAAACTTTGCATTTAAGTTACTGTCACACCCCCACCCGCTATTTATGGGATTGCAAGAAGGAATATTTAAATAAATCACCGATCGCAAAATCCGGACCGGCAAAAAAATTTATGATTCATTTTTTGCTTAATTATTTGCGTATTTGGGATCAGGAAGCGGCGGAAAGACCGGATAAATTTCTGGCCAATTCAGACTACACCGCTCAGAGAATTAAAAAATATTATCATCGAGAGGCCGAAGTAATTTATCCTCCAGTCGATATCAATCGCTTTCGACTTTCGAAACAAGAGGGTAGTTATTTTTTAATCGTCAGTCGTCTTTCCTCCTATAAAAGAGTTGACATTGTCGTTGAAGCTTTTAATCGTCTGGGTTGGCCCTTAAAGATTGTCGGCACCGGAGAGGAAGAAGCAAGTTTAAAACGAAAAGCCGGTCCGAATATCGAGTTCTTGGGTTTTGTTCGAGATAGAAATTTGCCAAAAATTTATGCCGGTTGTCGAGCTTTGATTTTTCCCGGCGAGGACGATTTCGGATTAACGATGGTTGAAGCAATGGCAACGGGGAAACCGGTTTTAGCCTACCGAAAAGGCGGGGCGCTGGAAATAGTGGAAGAAGGAAAAACCGGTCTGTTTTTTGATACTCCCAATCCGGAAATTTTAATCGACGGTCTCCGGCGCCTCAAAGAAAAGGAAGAAATTTTTAAAAGGGAGTATATTAGAGAGAGGGCTCTTCGATTTTCAAAGAAAAATTTTCGCACTAATTTTATCAACGCCGTTTTTGATACCTTTGTTGAAAACGAGCGCTAATTTTTCAATATGTTTACCAAAAAAATAGGTATCGATTTAGGTACCTCAAACACCATAGTCACTCTTGCTAAAAAAGGAGTTATCGCCAATGAACCTTCGGTGGTGGCAATATCCATCAACGACAATAAAATTTTAGCAGTAGGCCAGGAAGCCAAAGAAATGCTCGGCAAAACTCCCGATATTATCAAGGCGGATTGCCCTCTTAAAGACGGAGTTATCGCCGATTTCAGAGTCACCGAAGCTCTCCTGCATTATTTTATTCATAAGGCGGGTGGCACCATAAAAATTTTTCGTCCGGAAACTTTGATTTCCATTCCGGCCGGTATTACTTCAACCGAAAGAAGAGCGGTTATCAACGCCGCTTTGGAAGCGGGCGCCAAATCAGCCTATTTAGTTAAAAAACCTACCCTTTCCGCTATCGGCGCCGGCATCCCCATCAATTCTCCGGCCGGCAACATCACCGTTGACATCGGCGGGGGAACTTCGGAAATCGCCGTTATCTCTCTGGGCGGGATTGTCGCCGCCTGTTCCGCTCGCGTCGGCGGGAACAAGTTGGATGGAGCAATAATCAATTTCGTACGCAAAAAATACATGTTAGCCATCGGTCAGCAGACGGCCGAACTGACAAAAATAAAACTGGGTAGCGCCACACTGCAAAGCAAGGAAGAAGAAATGGAAGTTCGCGGTCGAGACCTCGGATCAGGCTTGCCCAAAGTTATCAAACTTAGAAGCAATGAAGTGACTGAGGCTCTTCAAGATGAATTGCGAGAAATCATTCAGGCCATTAAAAAAGTTTTACAGGAGACTCCGCCCGAACTGGCCGCCGACATTATCGATCGCGGGATGATTCTAACCGGCGGAACGGCCAAATTGAAAAATCTCGACAATTTGCTCGCCAAAGCCGTTGGAGTCCCTTGCTATGTAGCCGACGAGCCCGATCTTTGCGTTATCAAAGGAATAAAAATCGTTTTGGAAAATCTGGAAACCTATAAAAGAAGTTTGGTTAATTAATTTTGTTACTATGGATATCGCTATCAACGCTTCCGCTCTCAGTAAAAAATCTAAAACCGGAGTTGAATGGTACACTTTTTTACTTTTAAAAAATCTCCATCAAATCTGGCGCAATGATGATCCGGAAGTGGTTTTGTTCAGCCCGAAAGTTGATGATTCGATATTAAAAATTTTCGATAAAAACAATTGGCGTTTTAAATTCATCAAACCCGGACCGCTGTGGACTCAAAAAAAATTGTGTTCCGTCCTCAATCGGGCAAAGCCGAAACTGCTTTTTTCACCTTCCTATACGGCGCCCAAATTTTTGAACAAAAATATCAAAACCGTTACCGTCGTTCACGGTCTGGAAAACGAATATTTTCCGGAAGCTCAACCGATTTGGGAGATTATCAAAGAAAGATTGGTCTTTCGACCGGCCGTTGAGCAAAGCGATCGCCTGATCGCCGTCTCTGAACATACGGCCGAAGATCTGGCAAAATTCTACCGAATAAATCAACAAAAAATCAAAGTAGTCAAAAGCGGACCGGGCAGTTTTGACGATCACGAAGCAAAAATTTTGCTTAAAAACAATTTTGAGAAATCGGATAGAAAAATTGAATTTATTTTCCTAGGCGGTCATCTGGAAAGAAAAAACTTCAATTTAGCCCTGCAAATTTTTAATTTAATCAGCGAGAAAACCAATATTCCCCTAAAAATGACCGCTATCGGTCGAATCGGTAAAAAAACTGCGGAGACAAAGGAAATATTGGAAAAATTAGGATCCCGAGTTGAGATTTTGGGCTATGTCGAGGAATCCAAGAAAAGAGAACTCCTCAAATCGGCTCATTTTTTACTCTATCCGAGTTTCTATGAAGGATTCGGCTTCCCCGTGTTGGAAGCGCAACTAAACAATGTCATTCCCGTCGTTTTGCAGGCGGAAAATTTTCGCGAAATCGGCGGAAAAAATATTCTGGATCTCATTGATACCCGAACCAAGCAACTGAATATCTCAATTATTTTAGAGCTGGTCAAAAGCACGACCAAAAGAGAAACCTTTACCAAAATCGGTCGCACCAACGCGGAAAAATACAGTTGGCAAAAATGCGCCGAAGAAACTCGAAAAGTTTTAATAAAAAATTTCTAAAACTATTTTTTATCAATTCCAAAAAGTTTAAGTGCGTTTGCAGTCGTATAGTGAGCAACCTTCTCAAACTCTTCTTCTCGAATTTCCGCCATTTTTTTGGCCACTTCCGGCACATAAAGCGATTCATTTCTTTTGCCTCGATAGGGAACGGGCGCCAGCCAGGGCGCATCGGTTTCCAATAATAGTCGATCTTGGGGGATGGCCTTAAGCGGCTCATCGTAATTACGAGCAAAAGTAATGATACCGTTGAAGCCGAAATAAAAACCCATGGCGAGAAATTTTTTCATCACGGCTGAATCTCCGGTAAAACAGTGAAGAACTCCCGATAAATTTGAATATTTTTGCTTCGCTTTTTCCAGAATATCAAACATATCCTCATAAGCATCGTAGCCATCAAGCGCTCGACAGTGAAGAATCAAAGGCAATTTTTTTTCAATGGCCAATTCAATTTGCTCCGAAAAAACTCGTTGCTGTTTTTTTCTCAATTCATGCTGTTTTCCAACGGAAAAATTTCTCAAATGGAAATAATCCAAACCAATCTCTCCCACTGCCACCACTTTTTCGCTGCGTTCAATCAACCCACTATAAAAAGCCCGATCGAACTCCTCCGCTCGTGTCACAAATTTAACTTTCTCCCCCTTCACTTCTTCCTCGAATTCATCTTCAAAAGTATGAATGGGGTGAAGGCCGATAGACGCATAGACTCCCTGTTCAAACTCTTCCGCCATTTTGACGGCTCGCTCCGCCGTTTTCGCTTCGGACGCGACATTGATAAACCAAATATTCTGAGCCAGAGCTCGCTTCATCGCCTCCTGCGAATCCTCCTTGAAAGCGTTAAAATTGAAATGGGTGTGCGTATCAAAAAACTTCTGCAACATACAGTTATTTGTTTGTTGATAAAAAATATCTTTAATATTGTACTATTTTTTTTCAAAATAAAAACTCTCACTCCTGAAAAGAAAGAGGAGCCATTCTCAAAAAAATATATTATTTTTTATTCTTCAAGCTCCTCTAGGTCTTTTTCCGTAATGCCAAGTTGTGTCATGATCCAGATGTGACGAGGATTGGCAGGATCGTATTTTCCGACATTAAAACGCATCATCTCTTCGGGATTTTTACCAATTACATCCCAGATACCAATGTTCCCTTCTCGATAGACAATATCTTTTGTAAAACAAACTCCCGGAGTTTTGCAGTCTGTTCCCCGAAAGGTTCTCACGCATCTGTTCCAGGCGTCTTTTTCAGCTTTTTCTCTAGCTTCTTCGAGGTTTTTTCCGGCGGTCAAATTTTTAAACAGAAAGCTTTTAAACATTATTGTATAAACTTCCCGGAAATCTCTCGGTTTTCCGTCCAGCCCCAGCGCCAAACTGATCGCCAGATGCGCTTCGGGACCGGAAAAATCTTTAACTTTACCTTCGATCACCTGCTCTCGCATCGTGGCCAAGCCTTCCTCCCCTTTTTCGTATCTGTCCAAGCCTAAGCCGAGAAGCATTAACTTGCTCCTTTCTCCATTTGATCTTCTAGCAACATGAGTTCCTATTTCATGAGCAACCAAAGTTTGCAATTTTTTGAAAAGCACTTCTCTGGATTGAGGTATTTTGACTTGCATTTTTTCTTGATCAACGCTGATTCCGGTCTTGCTACTTTTATCGATGACAACTTCCCAGCCCTCGTTTTTCAGTTTCTTCAAAGCTTGCTCGAAAACTTCTTTAATTTCTTCCGCCTGATAACTTTCTTCGGCCTCTTCAATGTTTAACAGTTTTCCCACTTCTTGAAAAGTATTCTCCTGTGCCAATCGAACACTATCCTCCCTCGGCAAAGAAAAACTCTGTTTTCCAGCTTCGACTTCCGGAAGAAGATCGATCAATTCTCTTGCCACCTTTTGGGTTTCGAGGTTATTAGACTCCAGATATTTTTCCGCTTTTGATTTTAAAGACTGAATTGTATAAAAAAATATTTCCGGAGAGGGCTTTCCATAAACAAATTCGTTATACCTTTTAAAATTCCTTATTTTTCCCGTTGCAGTTGCCTGGAGCATTTCCACTTCTGCAATTTTTTCATTAATTTTCCAACGATAAAGCTGATTAACAGTGGGGTTGGTTTCATTATTTTTTACTTCTCTTCGGAGATCTCTCAATTTTTGTTCTTGTTGCTTTAAATCAGTTAAATTCAATTTGGGATAATCTAATACCGGATTCTCTATTTTGCCCTCCAAAAAATCTTTTCTCTGCGCTTCTCGATATTGTTTATCTCCGTCAAGATACTCATACGCCTGAAAAGAACCGCATTCTTTAAATTTATCGTACCAAACCGCATCGAGCTTCTCACGATTTGGCTGAAATTGTTCGAAAAACTTGTTTTCCATTTTAAAAAAAATTTTATCGACGCAAAAATCCTTCGTAATCGCGCATAATCAATTGACTGTCGATTTGCTTCATCATATCCAAAGCAACCGAAACGGCGATGAGCAAACTGGTGCCGCCGAGACTGACCGTTTGGATGTGCGTCAGACCTTGAACAATGTACGGTAAAACGGCGATAGAGCCGAGGAACAAAGCGCCGGCAAAAGTGATTCGATTCAAGATTCTTTGCAAATATTTAGCCGTGCTGGAGCCGGGTCTGACTCCCGGAATATAGCCACCCTGTTTTTGCAAATTTTCACTCACTTTATTTGGATCAAAAGTCACCGTTGTGTAGAAAAAAGTAAAGGCGACCACTAAAATAAAATAAAAAATGCCGTGCACCCAATTATCCTGGATAAAGGCCGAAAACTTCATCGCCAATTCTTTTACTCTTTCGTTCCCCACTACCCCTAGCACATTAGCCATCATACTTGGCACCAGAAGAATGGACATCGCAAAAATAATCGGGATAACTCCCGCCTGATTAACGCGTAACGGCAGATAAGAACTAGAGCTAACCATACCCTTACCGCTAACTCTGCGAGCATAAGTCACAGGAATATTCCGTTGGCCCTCCGTCACAAAAATCACCGCAGAGATAACCAAAACGGAAACGACCGCAAAAGCCGAATAAGCAAAAAGTTGGGAACTGTCCCAAGTGGCAATCAAGTTTTTAATCGCCCCCGGCAAACCGGTAATGATTCCGGCAAAAATAATCAAAGAAACTCCGTTGCCGATACCTTTTTCCGTTATCAATTCTCCCAACCACATCAAAAATATAGTTCCGGCAGTAATAATAATAATTGTTCTCGTTAGTTCAAAACCGCTCAAATCGTTAATCACATCTTGGCTTTTCAGCAAGGTAATCATTCCGTAGCTTTGGATCAAAGAGAAAGGTACCGCCAAGAGACGAGTGATTTGCTGGAATTTTTTTCGTCCCGCTTCACCTTCTTCTCGATACCATTTTTCCACCGCCGGAATCACCACCGTCATTAGTTGCATCACAATCGAAGCGGTGATATAAGGACCGACGCCCATCATAACCAGAGAAAAATTATCCATACCCGCTCCGGAAAAAACATTGAGCATACCGAAAAGTTGGTTATTCTCAAAAAAAGCCTGCAAACGAGAAGTGTTGACTCCCGGCACCGGAATGGCCGCCACCGCTCTAAAAACAAGCAACATTGAGAAGACAAAAAGGATTTTGTATCTCAATTCTTTTAGTTTCCAAATTCGTTTAATTTTTTCGTAAGCCTTCATTCTTTTGATTATTTATAAATAGTTATTTCTTCTATTGATTGTTCTGTCATTTTCGATTTTCTCGGAATTTTACCAATTTTCAAAAAAATCGATTAAAATGATTTTAGTTATTTCACTCTAAACTACTAATTTTTAAAAAACAAATAAATGCCCTCCCCAATAGAATCATCGGCCGACATTCCCCAAATCAGATACCCTTGGGAAAATAAAAAAGAGGAACCCCGACAACTTCAAATGGCGGAAGAATATGAAGATGTGGAGGAGCAAAAAAAAATAGAAAACAGGTCTTTCGATTCTAACACCCCGATAAAATTCAACAAAGAAGTCCCCGTCGCTGAGAAAGATATTTCGACTGTCGAAACTCAAGAAGAGCCTGTTGCCATTAAAATTGAAGCAACTCCCGACTCGAATCAACAAGAAGACAAAACACTTTTACTGGAAGACGACAAAGAAGAAACAAAAATGATCGACGAAGGTGAAGATCAGCCGGAAGATATTGTCCCTGTCAATGTCGATTCTGAATTAACTGAAGCCAAACCTCAGGTGTTGGACATGACCGTTCAAGAGTCTAATGCTGAAAAAGTCACGGAAGTTAAAATTAATTTAGCGGACAAGAAAGAATCGTCGGAAAAATCCGCAGAGTCCGATCAACTGAGAGAAGAAACCGATAAAAAAGCATCCTCCGATGAGGAATCGGCGCAAGAAGTAAAAATTTCTTTCGCCCCGGCAGAGAAAGAGAATATCGAAACCCCCGTAGAACCTAAAGAAATTTCAGAGTCAACTTCGGAAACGGAAATCGAAGTGGAGGAAGAACAGAGAATAGACGCTCAGACCAAGGAAAGACTTGAATTTTTGGCTCAAGAAATACTCGATCGCTGGGAAGAATACAAAACGGAACCGGGAAGAGAAAAAATTGTCAATATTGATTTTGAAGAAATCAGTGAGATGACGGCAGAGGAGAAAGACAGTCTGCTCCAAGATTTCCAATCCGCCTTTCGCTCTTTTTTGTTCCATTTGACGATTGAGGAAGAAAAAGAAAAATTGGGTTTTCCAAAGGCCGACGCCGAGAATCAAGTTTTAGAAAATCAAAACCCCGATTCTCGTGAGTTTATTGATGGACAATTAAGAAGTTTAGTTTTTGACGCTAGTAACAGAGAAACACTGAAACAGTTTATCTTTGACATCATGGAGAATCTTCGTTTCAAAAATTTTGAAGAAAAATATAATGCGGAAAAAACTCAAACTTATTCAATCGAATCGGACAAGCTAAAAAACATCTCTCGCGACGAATTGGGTCAACTGATGTTGGAAATGGCTAAAGATTACATCTCGGAGTCGATTCCCGACGAAAGTGAATTGAGCAAAATTTACGAGGATAAATTTGGCAGTCACCTTAAAAACTGCGATCTGTTTGATCTGGAGATTCTTCTTAAAGAAAATGCTGTAATTGCTCAAATGGCAAAGGAAAAAGGAATTCAAAATATTATCACCCTAACGACCGCTTTCGAAAAATTCCTCGGCGCTAAAAAAACCGAAAAAGACAACAAGGTGCGAGAGTATCTGAAAAAACGATTGGAGCCGAAAGACATTAATACGGAAAGCGAAAAATCATAAATTGGGCTCAGACAAAATAAAACCGATCAAAAGAATAATGAAAAAGAGAACAAAAACGAAAAAGAAAAGAAAATCAATTCCCAAAATTTTAAAACGCAAGAAAAAAGCCTGGCTATACTCAATTCTTTCGGCCTTAATTATTGTGGTTTTTATTTTGATTTTTATTGTTTGGAGTAAAAAAAATCAAAATTCAAAGAAAGAAGAATTTTCGAATCCGGATAAAAACGAAAAGAAAACTTCAACCTCAAATGAAAAATATTTCTCTCTGGCTAATCTGGGAGAACAACTAAAAGGCAAGATAATAACAAATAGCCCCGAGTATCTTATTCTCGAAGAGGTTTTTCCGACTAAAAGAAAAATCAAAATAGAATCGGAGGATTTCAAAATTTTGAAACTGAATAAAGTGGTTCCAAAAAGTAATTTTTCCGCAGCTAAAATGGAAGAAATTCAGAATGAGGTCAAGTCGACTAGAGAAAAAAAAGCCGATCAGCTAGCTAAAGATAACCCCGATGAAGAAAAAATTGTCAGCTACAATGAAGAAATAACTAAGCTGCTCGATGAAAAAATTTTTGAGTTGGTGGAAGTCAAAGAAGCAAGCATTGAAGATTTCACCGTGGATAGTGAAATTACCTTCTCTCGCTTAAAAAACGACGATCTTCAATTAACAGTCTATCCGGCAGAAGTCAAAATTTATTTCCCCGAATAAAATTTATTTTTTAATAATGCAAAAGAGAAGAATTTCCAAATTTAAAATAATTCTTTTTCTCCTCACTTCGGTCTTTATCCCGACAATTTTTGTTTCCGCGTTGGATGAACCCGGCTATTTTTGCTCCGTTTTTACCGAGGAAGGAAAAATTACTCATAGAATTTGTGACGATTCGGGATCGGTAACTTTCAAAGCTCATTATCCGGAGAATCTCAAAATTAAAAATTTTTCCTGGAATTGTCAAGCGGAGGAAATAACCGGCGGTCTGAATGACGGCTTGGAAGATTCGGGCCGATTAAAAATTTTTTCAACACCAAACAAAATCGGCTATTTAACAATGTTTAGTCAACAGGGCCGGCTATTTTATTTTTGGGTGGAGAGAGGAGAAGAGAAATTCGTTCCCTGCGGAAAGGCTAATTGGTTCACCTGCAAAAATTCCGAGTCCTTTTTTTGGTTCGCCTCTTCCGAGCAAAATGGCTCTCAGTTTAAAGCAAAAAAAATTAAAGATTTAAAGGATTACCCTTTTGAAGGCATCTACACCGTCTCAACCGAAAAAAAATTCTTCATTCTTTGGCACGGTAATGATGAATGGAATACTTTTTCCACCCCCGGTCAACTGAATGTCGGCCAATTGGATCTGAATGATCTTTCTTTTAAAATAAAAAGTGAGGAAAACAAAAATGGATTAAACAAGATCATCGATTTAGAGGCTTCTCAAACGCTGATGGCCGAAAAAAATATTCTGACCAAAGAAGAGATTGATTTAGGTTGGAAAAAAATAACCGGAGATCCCGTCACTCTTGAGTTGCCTCAAGAGTCATTCAAGCTCGAAGCCCTAAACGATTCTGCGGGGGAAATGGCTCTTTTTTTAGAATTAAAGAAAAATGATGAGGCGGACGAAGAGAATTCCACAGAAATAATCGATGAAAAAGAAAATATTTCTTCCGATAATGGAAAAGAGAAAACTTGTTTTTATGATAAACCGGGAGTCTACCGACCTTCTCTTAGCATCGAGTACGAGGATGGCAAAAAAACGGCCTGTGCTCCTATGCCCCTAATCGAAGTTAGCGATAATCTCGGTTGTCGAGTGAGAGTGAAAAAGGTAGACAGCAAAGATCGCTTCGCCGATAAATTAAAAATCTATCTGGGCGAGGGCATTGAGGCTCGGATTGAAGGAGAATGTTTGGAAGAATTCGAACCCAAATGGTCAATATACGGTGCCAATCCCGATGAGAAATCGCAATTTCTCAACGAACGCAACATTAAATTATTCCCCGAAGAAGGAGCTGACCCTTTTGTCAGCGCGGAAATGGAGAACAAAGAGACTGGAGAATCTTTAGAATGTAAAGAAGCAAACATCACTGCGCGTGAAAAAATGCGCTGGCGCTAGCCATTATACGCATAAAGTAAAAATATAAAAATAACTAGAACTCAATCACTTCCAGACCGGGTAGTGTTCCCTCACCAATATATTCCAGCATTGCTCCGCCACCCGTTGAAACGAAACCGACTTTGTCCAGCAAACTGTTTTTTTCCAACAAAGCTATTGTGTCACCGCCACCAACCAAGCGAGAAGCTTCAAGATTTTGGCTAACCGCCCTGGCAATTATCTCGCTACCGACAGCATATCTTTCATCCTCAAACTTCCCCACCGGACCATTCCACAAAATTTTTTTTGCTCCTTTAATCATTTCGACAAAATCAAGCGCCGCTTCCTCGGAAATATCAAACTTATTTTCATCCGAATAGCCCTGAGGCAATTGAACTTTTGTCATCCAAGAACCGGCATCGGGATTTTCAACCGAATACTTTTCGTATTCAATGGCGATCTTACCGCCAAGAATAATTTTGTCATAGTATTTACCCAAAGTCTGAAGCACCGGCACTTTGGTTTCGATTTTGGCTCCGCCAACCAAAGCTATACTTGGGCTGACCATCACAGTCATTTTTTTCCAAATTTCTCGGCATTCGTCGGCTAGTTCCAAACCGGCAAATGACGGCAAATAGCTTGGCACTCCCGTCACCGACGCATGTTTGCGATGGCTGGCGCTAAAAGCTTCATTGATAAAGAAATCGTGACCGTCACTCATCACAAAGGCAAAAGCCGAATCTCCCGCCTCTTCCTCTTTCCAGAAACGAATATTTTCCGCTAAATAAATTTTCTCCGCTCCTTCCTCAATGTCTCTAAAATACTTTCGATAGTCTGCTTGAAATTCCGGCATAAATATTTTTTCTCCCCAAATCTTTTCCAATTCCTCTCTAACCGGACTCAAACTCATTTCCGCATTAAATTTTCCATCCGGACGATCAAAGTGAGTAATTAAAACAATTTTTCTTGCTCCACCTTCTTTGATAAGATTAAGAGTCGGCAAACTCTGCTTGATTCTAAAGTTATTAGTCACTTTTCCTCCCGCAACGGGACAATTGTAATCAACCCTGACCAACACGCTTTTACCCTCAAAATCAAGCCCCTCAAGTGCTTTTCTAATCTCTAAATCTCTAAACTCCTGTAATTTTGCCATTTTTTTCGATTAAATATTTATCCATTTAAAAATTTATTCTGCCGGAGGGGCTTCGGTCTGCACTTTAATTTGATCGGGGTTGCCGGTTCCACCGGTAACAATTCTATCAATTTGTCTCACAATTATGAAAGCGGAAAGAGAAATTACAAGGCCGATAACGCTGGAAATAAATATTTTTTTGCCCAGCTCCACTCGACTTTCGTCGGCACCACCCAAAAAATACATAATTCCGCTAATCACCGTCATTATCAAGAAAATTATGCCCAGAATCGCCAATAAAAAGTTCGAAAGCCGAATTAGAATTTCCTTGGCGGATAGATTATCAAAATCAAGGCTTTTGCCCAAAACGATATAGTAAGTTTCACTTAAAATGGTGTTGGCCAGAAGGACGATCACCATGCCAATAACGCCACCCATAAAAGCTTTTTTTGCAACTTTGATCAAATTATCGTTCATGGTGGTTCCTCCGACGGAATAAAGAATGCCGGCCACCGCGAAGAACACAACGGCCAAACCGCCAATCAGAGTTAAAAAATAGGATCTGATTTTTTCAGAGAGATCATTGACATTATCCACTTCGAGAGGATCTTTAACTTTAATCGTTTCAGCATCCGCCTGACCGACGAAAAGAGCAACCAAAAAAACCGTCAACAAAACAGTAAAACCAAGAACATTGAGAGAAATTTTTTTAATCATTTTTATTTTTTAACATTTTTCTAATTTTAAATTGGATTTTCAATAATTGCCATTATCGCCCCTTTGATTTTTTCTCTTTCTTTTTCTTCTTCGAACTGATCGGCTTCTACTTTAAGAAATAGATCTTTTAGCTTTTCCAAGGCCAACTTATTTTCGC
>CALFZX010000017.1 GCA_937952315.1 uncultured bacterium | reverse complement strand
AATTTAAACAGAAAAATCTATCTACAAGTGAACATATTTTTGTCTTGACAAGGGGAACAGTATATGCTTATTGGTATGTTACAAAACAGGATGAAATGAGAAAAGATGAATTATGTAAATTTTTTAAAAATATACGTGATGAAGATATTCATACCGCCAAGTCAACAATACAGTCCAGATATACTCTTAAAGCCGGTGTTATTTTGGCTGCTCCCAAAAATGGAATTTTAAAAATAACTGATAGAGGCACTTATGATGTTTATGAAAACGGAACGCCGAAAGAAAGAAGTGTACGAAGAGTGATGGAAGAAAACGAAGAGTTTAGAGTTGCTTTTGCTAAAGTGCCAATTCGTCATTTAGGCAAGGATATAACGCATTGCAACCCCATTGTTTTGTGCAATCTCTATAAAAATTATCTAGAAAATTTGGTTCTTGAGGCTAAAGAGAAATTTTGGAATTTATAGTCCCAGCTTATTTATCCAAAAATCATCCTCATGTTGTTTAAAAGATGACAAATCTGAATTAATGAGATTTAATGCGGGGAAATTAGGAGGGTATTGACTTTTAATTCATAATAAAATATATGGATATCGAAGAATATTCCAATTACACCCATTTTTACAGTGAAGAAATTCCTAAAACTGTTAAAAGCATACTCAAAAAAATGAAATTTACTTCATTATTGGATGCTGGATGTGGAGATGGCTGTCTGCTTTATGCAATGAAAAAAAGTGGTTTCTTGAAAGATAAAAAAGTTTATGCGATTGATCTTTCAAAAAAAAGAGTTGAGTTATCTAAAAAGATTGATAGGGGTTTTACTATAAATATTGACAACGCCGAAAATCTCTCTTCAATAGTGGATGAAAGCATTGACTTTCTTGTCTCTACACAAGTCATTGAGCATGTTGACGACGAAAAAATGGTTAAGAGTATAAGAAGGGTTCTTAGAAAAAAGGGGATTGCGTATATCTCTACGGTTTTTAAGAAATGGTATGGTTGGTATTTTTATCGAAATAATGGTAAATGGGTTTTGGATCCAACCCATATTAGAGAGTATTCGTCCGATGAACAGCTTTTACAATTTATAGAAAGTAGCGGTTTTAAGGTTATCAAGAATGATAAAAAACAGCTATTTTTTCCTCTTTTAGACTTCTTTATTCGAAGATTCGGTATAAAGAATAGATTTTTTTTCGAAGGAAAATTCTTTAAATATTTAAGAAAGTTAAAAATTCCAATTATAGGTTATAAAAAATGGGAATTAGTTATTAAGAAAAATTCCTAGAAGTTTTTAATTTACCTAATTTGTTCTACTATTATGTATAGGGAATTGTTAGTCTCGGTCATCATTCCGACCAGAAATTCAGAAAAATTCATTGGCAAATGCCTCAAATCAATCAAAAGCCAGACTTACAAAAATCTGGAAATGGTGGTGGTGGACAACAATTCCAAAGATCGTACCAAAGAAATCGCTCGCAAATATACGGATAAAGTTTTCAACAAAGGGCCAGAACGCTCGGCGCAAAGAAATTTCGGAGTCAGAAAATCATCGGGAGAATATGTCTTGATTATTGACAGCGATATGCAACTATCAGAAAAAGTAATCGAGTCTTGCGTTGCCAAAATCCAATCCGATCAGAAAATAAAAGGAATAGTTATCCCCGAAGAATCTTTCGGTAAAGGCTTTTGGGCAAAATGCAAGAAACTGGAAAGAAGCTTTTACGTGGGCGTGGATTGGATGGAGGCGGCACGATTTTTCGAGCGAAAGACATATCTTGATTTGGGCGGGTATAATTTGAAAATGGTAAGCGGGGAAGACTGGGATTTTTCCCAAAGAGTTGAAAAAATTGGAAAGATAGATAGAATAGAGGAATTTATATTTCATAATGAAGGGCGAATCAGCTTATTAAATACGATTAAGAAAAAAATTTATTATGCCGGTGAATTCAGAAATTATACTGCTAATAATTCGGAATCTTCGAAAAAAAACAGGCAAACAAATCTTTATTTGAGATATAAACTTTTCTTTTCAAATCCCAAAAAGTTGTTTAAAAATCCGATTGTCGGATTGGGCATGCTTTTCATGAAAACTTGTGAGTTTGGGTTTGGAGGAGTGGGGTATTTAATTAAAAAAACGAAATGGTTCTCCTAGTATCGCATTACACACAAAACAGAGGGACTATCGATTTTTTAATCGAGTATTTTAAGAGTATTGGTAAAAAGCTTTTTTATCTGAAATACTCTTTTCTCTGAAAATATGAAATATTCGGAATTATTTTTTTTATTCTGTAAATATGCGAGAATGAGAATAATTTTTTTGCATCTTTTAGCGATTTACTTTGATAAAAAAATGATTATTTCTTTGCCAAATCTGAATTACTGGGATTTAATGCCCTGAAATGAGAAATAGTTAAACTTTATTTTAGAAAATGGGTAATATCCAAAGAAGCCATTTTAGTACTTGTCCCAATTACTCTAAACGATCAAAGCTTATTAGCGAGCCTAGGGTCAAAATAATGATTAAGGCCCTTTTGTCTATGCTGGCGAAAAACCAAAATTTTAAAGTTTTAGATGTAGGCTGTTCAGACGGCTATATTTATAGAAAAATCAGCAAAAAATATAAGATTTTTGGTGTAGATATCGCAGAAAATTTTGTTAGAGAAGCTAATAGAAATGGACTTATCGCTAAAGTATGCGATCTGGAAAATGAGAAAATTCCTTTTGGTGATGAATCCTTTGACATTGTAATCACTGGGGAAACCATAGAACATATAGTGAATACCGATTTCTTTTTGTCTGAAATTAATCGAGTTTTTAAGAAAAATGGAAGACTTGTGCTGTCTTATCCAAATATCAATACTCTCTTGGGAATTGCTATGATGATTTTTTTCGATCTGCCGCCTAGATACTCGGCTAGATTTCGATCTGTTCATGTTAGAGACTGGACAAAAAAAATGGTAGTCTTTGCTTTAAAGGAGTTTGGATTTGAAGTTGATAAATTGACAGGAAGTGGGTTCTACCTCCCTAAAATAGGATTTTTCAGTTTTTTCGGATTGGGCTATTTTGCTCCTAGACTATCCTATTCTGCCATTGCTATTGCGACTAAAAGAAAAAATGTTATGTATGATGATAGAAAAATAACTTCTGTCGAGTTATGTAGGTGATATTTATTAATTAAAATTAAGTAATAATTTTAGAATTTTTTATGTCGAAGAATTTAAAAAACATCTATCAAAATTATAAGAACAGATGTCATTGGGAAAAATTAAACAAAGAGTATTCAAAAAATTGGGAAGGATTTCCTAAAAAAAAGCTTTCAGAAAGAGAGACTAATTTTGTGACTAGGTTCCTTGGGAAAACAAAAGGGAGAACACTTTTGGACATAGGAGTGGGAAATGGCCGCATTTTAGAGAAATTAGTGAAATTTTCAAGCGAAAAAAGTTGTATTTTCGGTATAGATTTATCTGATAAAATGGCAGATTTCTGCAGAAAAAAATTTGTTAACGAAAAAAAGATTGAAAAGATTATTGTTTGTGACGTTGCGAGGTCTGGTATATGTATAGATGAAAGATTTGATTTTATTTCAGCGGTTAGGGTCTTAAAGTATAACAAGAATTGGGTTGATATGATTAAAAATATTGGTAAAAAGCTAGAACAAGACGGAATATTTGTTTTTACTATGCTAAATGAGAATTCTTTGAGTTTTTTTTCAAATTATGGATTGAGTACCTACCAAGTTAGTAAAAAAGAGATCAAGGAAAAAGTAGAGGAGCTAGGATTTGAAATGATTTGTATAGAAAGTTTTTCAAAGCTGCCTGCTTTTATGTACTTATATTTTATTGATAGCAGAGCATATTCAAATTTAATAATTTGTTGCGAAAAAATATTGGAATTTATCCTTGGAAAAAATTTGTTTGGGAAGGAATTTTTTATCGCAATTAAAAAAGCCAAATGAAATTCGAAGTAATTCTAATTCCTGGTAAGCTTTCTGTCATTCTCAATAAGGACATTAATGGAATAGCATATTTTCCTGTTGGTGAATTTTTTTTAAAAAAAATATTTAGAAAGAGCGGAGATATTTTTTTGAATGTTTCTATTCTCCCTAGCGATTCAGACAAATTTAAAATAAAAAATGCAATCTCAAGTTGTAAGGAAATAAAAGTCGGGGAAAATAAAATTCTATTTGAGAAAAAACTGTTTTTTATCAGTCTTAAATTGCTGATTGAAAATTTAGATTTAAAAGAAATTAAAATTTATGTTAGTAGCGGATACTTCAGATTTTTAAAATACAGAATCGAAAATTTGTTGCCGCTCGGTCAAATTTTGACTAGCATAGCTCAAATAAAATTTTTAGAACTGGGGTGCGTAATGATCTATGGCGCTAGTGTTTTTAACCAAAAAAGAAATGATAGTTTTTTAATATTGGCTCCTCCGGGTGTCGGAAAAACCTATACAGTATCTAGGTTCATTAAGAAAAAAAATTTTAAATATTTGGGAGAGGATGTAACCTTCTATGATAGTAAGAACAATCGAATTTATTGTGTTCCGTTTTCGAATTCATGGAATCGCCATGCAAAATTAAATCACATATTTATTAAGAAAAGAATAAACATTTTTGAACGCAATAATTTAAGAAAAAAAAGTAATCTTAGAAGAATATATATATTGAATCAATCTTCGAAAAATGAAATTCAAAAATTAGAAAAAAACGAAATTGTTGTTGAAAAAATATTGAGTTTACAAAGAATGTTTTTTTCTGGTTATCTTAATAATTATATTCTTAGATACGCCGATTATTATCTTGGAAATATAAAAATTGAGGATAAAAACAAGAGAGAGCTCAATATAATAAAAAAAATGGTCGAAAAAAGTGAGATTTTCGATGTTTATGCTGATGACCATAGTAAATTTTATAACATGATAAGTAAGAATGAAAAAAACTTTTAAAAATTTCCTTTGGATTTTTTATCTTATTGTTATTTCTGTTTTATCTCATCTTGTGTGGTTTGTGCCCGGGAGTATTTTATCCAGTGGGGATATTTTTTTTCAACACAAAGAGTCTATGGCAAGTTTAATTTTCAATAATACTTGGGTAGGTAGCGATGGGTTGGGGAGGGTTAATATTCAAGGGTATAAATTTATTTTTATTTGGATACATTCAGTTTTATCAACTTACGGTCTCCATTATACTGATATTCTTAGGGTTACTCATTTGATTCCCATATCAATCTTGGGGTTTGTATCCCCTTTCATACTTATAAGATATTTTACCAAGAATAATCTCATCGCAGCCGTAGGAGCTGTTTTTTTTGGATCAACAACGCCTTTCATTATGAGGCAGTATCTCGGCCATCTTTCAATTGCTTTTGTAATTTCCATTACGCCTTTGATTTTGTACTATTTTGTTTTAGCAATCAAAAAAAATAAAACTAAAAATTGGATAATTTTTATTTTATTGTATTGGATCGGATCATGCTATGAAATAAGGATGGTTTATATTGTATCAATTGTTCTTGCAGTTTATTTTGTATTTTTTTATCCCAAAAACAAGATTGATTATTTAAAAAACATTTTAATTTCAATGGCTTGTTTTATTTTTTTGAGTTTCTTTTGGATCTTGCCAACAGGTCTAGGCGGATATAGTAATGACATCCAAGAGGTTGCTGGAAGAAGTGTCTTTGGCGATGGCCATTATTCAATGTTGAAATCATTTGCGTTATTTCATGATAGTTGGACTGGAAGAGATCCAATAGAATTTAGTTTTCAGTCTATACAAATTTACTTTTGGATATTACCCATTACGATCATCTCTTTTTTTGTTGTTGGCTTCAAGTCTAGAAAAATATCTCTTAAAATAATTTTATTTTTTAGTGTCGTGTTGTTGCTGGGCTTAATTATAACAAAGCAGTCTGGAGAACCTTTTATTTCTTCCTTTAGGTGGATGAGGGAATCGATACCTGGCTTTTTAGCTTTCAGGTCTGGATCAAAGTTTTGGTTTTTGGTATCTTTGGGGTATTTGGGTTTACTAAGTTTTGGTCTATTGGCGGTAAGAAACAAGTCGAGAAAAATTTTTAATTTGATAGCTGCACTGTTATTTTTGGTATTCCTATTTAATTTGAAGCCTCTTATTTCTGGTCAAGTCAAAGGATTGTTTGAAGAAAA
Organism: uncultured bacterium; assembly: GCA_937952315.1. GTDB lineage: Bacteria > Patescibacteriota > Minisyncoccia > CAIUEV01 > CAIUEV01 > CAIUEV01. Next base: position 36,192 of record CALFZX010000017.1, on the reverse strand, counting down.
AAAGATACCGAATGATTATATTGTTTTAAAAAAATGGCTTCAAAGTAGCGATTATTATTTTAGAAGTTATTTTATTCCCACAAGGTCGAGGTGGGCTTTTTATTCTGACGTTAAACCGATTATTACTGCCGAATCTTTTCCTAGCAGTGATCTTAGAAATAATTTGGGGATAGGTGACCCTGCAAAAAATTCAGAAAATCTCTTCGTACTACTTGAAGAATCCCTCTTCGCTATTTTTTTTGATATCTCGTCAATAAAATATGTTATTGTCCCAATACAAGATATTGCGAATGACGATGATTTTTTTATAAATTATGGCGGAAAAGAAAATCCGAATATTAGGCAATGGTACATTGATGAAATGGATAAAATTTCTTGGTTGAAAAAAATTGATATTGGCACAACGGAATTGGTGATTTATGAAAATGAAAACTATAAACCTCCGATTTTCGCCTTCAACAGCCTTTTGAAGTTCAATGCTCTTTCAAATTTGGAGGAAAAATATGATTTTGCTGTAAATGATCTCAAAAAAGATTTCTATTTTGTTTCTGATGGCGATGGTCTTGAAAACAAAAACACTTTAGCGGTGAACAATATTTTTGAAAACATCACACCGGCTAATTTGGAAAATTCAAAAATCAGAGTTGATTTGGGAGAGGCGAGCGGGGAGAAATTGCTTTATTCCAAAGATGCTTCTGGCAAATTATTTTTGAATGGTTCTCAGATTGATTTGGGTGGAGAGGAGAGAAAGGAGATTGCTTTGAACGCGGGGGAAAATGTTTTTGAATATGAGAATGAAAATTTCAAATTTGAAAATTTGATTGACAACGGATCTTTTGAAAATGGGGCGTGGGGCGAGGAGGTGGGTGATTGTAGCAATTATGATGAGAATCCGATTTTGAAAATGGGTCTGAACAAAGCGGAAAAAACGGAGGGTGAACAGTCTTTACAGCTGGAAGCGACAAGACATAACGCCTGCGTATCGAAAAAATTGCCGGTCAAAGAAAATTCCAGCTATCTGTTCAGCTTTGATTATCAAAGCCCTAATTCCAAGATCGCTTCATATTATTTAGCTTTTGACGATGAGGCGAAAACGGTTTTTAGCGAAAATATTGATTTGAAGGGGGAGGGTTGGCAGAATTTTTCAAAGGTGATCAAAGCACCGGTTGGCGCGACCAAACTGAGCTTGTATGTTTATGCCAAACAATCTAATGGAAAAGAAAATGTGATTAATCGTTATGATAATTTCAAATTGATTGAAGTACCTGATTTGAGCAATGCTTTCTATCTAGTGGATAAAGAAGAAAGAAAATTTGAGGAGCCGAAGGCGGTGGATTTTGACTTGATTAATCCGACCAAAAAATTAGTGCATGTTCGGGGAGTAAAAACCCCTTTCTATTTGGCGATGAGCGAGAGCTTTCATCCCCAATGGCAATTACAAATGAATAATGAGAAAATACAAGGATATCTGAATAAATGGTGGCCGTTCGTGAAGCCGGATAGGGTAAGGGATGAATATCATTACAAGCTCGACGATTTTCTCAACGCTTGGTATGTGGATCCGGCGGAAATGTGCGCGAAGAATAGAGCTTGTGTGAAACATTCAGACGGTAGCTATGACATGGAAATGACCTTGGAATTTTTCCCTCAACGCTGGTTTTATCTTGGCTTGATTATTTCCGTCACCACTTTGCTGGGGTGTTTGGGGCATTTGGTTTGGGCGGGGAGAAAAGGGATTGCGGAATTTTTTGGGAAAATAGCGGTTTTCTTCAATAGAGAAAAGCGAAAGAAGAAAGTTGAGTAAGAAACAAGAATCAAGGGAGAAAGGAGATGAAAACAAAAAATCCCGAACGAGTCGGGATTTTTTTGTCAGACTTAACGCAATGCGATTAGTCTCGGCTTATCATCTTTTATTAGACTATCTTAATTAAATGTTTTGTCAAATCAGAGGTGTACAAACTTTAATTAAAAATAGTGTTTTGTAGAGGTGAGGGGAGTTGCACCCCTAAGTCTTTGGATGATAAGCCAAGTCTCGCACTTCGCCACCCCCACGCGAATAAGCTTGACAGAGCGAACTTAAATTTTTCTTAAAAATAAATAAAATTAAGAATAGAATCGAAAACCAACCGCCTGAAAGCCTTTCTGGAACAGCAAAAGACGCTAGTCAAAAAAACAAGAAAGAAATTGCAACAGAAATAGTTCCATTCGGGCGGTTGAAAAGAACATAATGAAACTAAAAGAAAAAGGCTTACTCAAAAGAGTGGGTCCGGACAAAGGGGGTTACTGGAAAATAATTGGCTAAGGAGAAAGATAATAGATTGCGGGAGAATCAAAATAACGATATAACCATCGGCTTTGAAAGGAACAAAGGAATTTTCAATTTCTAATTTTCAATTTTCAAACAATTTTCAATGATTAAATTTCTAATTTATAACCCCTTCAGCTGAAAGAGGAAAATCATGAGAGGGGAATAGAAAATTGAGCGGAAAACAATCAGAGGCGAGAATATATAGTTGACAAATAGTATAACTATATGTAAAGTATAAGTTATATTTTAGTAATAAGAATAAAAACCATGTTTATATCAAGAAAAATATATCCAGAGCTCAAAGAACATCTCGAAAAGAAACAAATAACAATTATAACAGGTATGCGTCGAACCGGAAAGACGATGCTTGTTAGGCGTTTGCTTGAAGATATCGCTTCAGACAATAAAGTGTATATTGATCTTGAAAGACTTGACAATAGAGAGCTTTTTAGCCAAAAAAATTATGATAATATCTTGCATGAACTCGCAGCTAAGGGTTTATCGAGAGACAAAAAAATGTATATAGCCGTTGATGAAATTCAAATGCTTCCCACCGCGACGAGCGTGTTAAAATATCTATACGATCATTTTGATGTGAAATTTATTGTTACAGGTTCCAGCTCATATTATCTCAAAAATCTGTTTAATGAATCTATGGCGGGAAGAAAGAAAATATTTGAATTATATCCGTTAGATTTTGGAGAATATCTGGATTTTCAGGGTGTCTCTTATGCCAAAAATGAAAAATGGGAGAATAAAAAATTTAGTACATTCGAGCACGAACAAATTAAAGGTTATTACGAACAGTATGTTAAATTTGGAGGTTTTCCCGAGGTGGCTCTTTCCAAGAGAGAAAAAGAAAAAAAAGACTTGTTGTTTGATATAATGAGTTCCTATATCAATATAGATATTAAATCTTTAGCCGATTTTAAAAGCGAGAAAAATATTTATAATTTGATGAAAATGCTAGCGAGTCGAATCGGAACAAAGATTGATTATGTTAAATTATCCCGTCTTTCTGGTCTCTCTCGTCCAACAGTAGTTAATTACATAGATCTTTTTGAAAAAACCTATATTTTACAAAGAGTTTCGGTTTTATCAAAAAATCCGGATAGGGAAATTGTTAAGGCACAAAAATTGTATTTTTGTGACAATGGATTGCTAGATATTCTGTCCGATGTAAATAGTGGATCAAAATTTGAAAATGCTATTTTTAATCAACTTCGTTGCTTTGGATCCGTGCAATACTATTCAACCAAAAGTGGAATGGAAATAGACTTTATTCTCAATAAAAAAATAGCGTTGGAAGTGAAAGAATCTCCATTGGAACAAGACGAGAGAAAACTTAAAAAATTGGCAGAAAATGTAGGTATAAAAAAATGTCGTTTGGTTGGTCGTTTTGAGGTACCTAATTTTAAAGATTATATTTGGGGAGGAGAAATCAGATAGAAGAAAGAGATTAGCGAAAATCTCTTAAATTAATCGTTAAAATATAGAACTGGTTCTATTTCGGCTTAATCATCTCCGGCACCACTTTGCTGGGGTGTGTGGGGTATTTGGTCTGGGCGGGGAGGAGGAAGGGGCTTCGCCCGATCGTGGATGATAGATGATGGATCTTGAAGGAAAAGAGAAAGTTATAAGGGGGGGCGTATTGCAATACGCCCGTACGGAAAGTTGAAAGAAATAAGGATGAGAGAAGTCAGAATTCTCAATTCGTTTAAAAATTTGACTGAATAGTGCGTTTAGGATATATTACAAATATGTACTATATCCTAAACGCTAATATTATGTTTCGAAAAGAATTATTTCCTTATTTTGACCGATCTCCATATTTCACTAAGCCAGCATTAATAACTCTGGCTGACAAATTTGGAATAGGAAAAAATAGTTTAAACATCCAGATCCATCGAGCGATTACGAAGAAAGAAATTATAAATTTAAAAAGAAGTGTCTATGTTAATCGCACTTTCTTTGAAGAGAATAAGCGGAAATTAGGCTACTCTTTCTTTATTAGTAATCTTCTTTGTTCCCCCTCTTATATCACTCGAGAAAGCGCTCTTCAGTATCATGGTCTTCTGTCTGAGGCGATTTTGAATGTAGTGACAGCCAATACTATAGGGACACCTCGAAAATTCAAAAACAATCTAGGAATTTTTGAATATAAAAAAATAAAAAATGATTTTTTTACTGATTTTGAAATTGTAAGTCGGGACTTTGACTTTGTTATGGCTAAGCCATATAAGGCAATATTTGACTATTTATACACTAGAATTAACCTGAAAAATTTTGAAATTAAAAATTTGGGATCAATCTTGGACAGTTTTAGGATAAACTATGAGGAAGTTTCAAAAAAAGATTTGCGTAAGCTTAAAGACTTAATTTTAAAAGTCAAAAATGGATAATACGCTTTTACTCAGTTTAAGAAAAATTGTAGATGACCTCAAAGAAGATGGGGTTCGTGATGATGCAATCCAGATTGCTCTCAAGGATGAATTACAGTATTATGTTTTGGATTTTGTTTACAATTCACCAAAATATTCTCATTTGATAATGTATGGAGGTTCGCTTCTTAGAATTGCGCATGGTCTTGATCGGATGTCCGAGGATTTAGATTTTCAGTCTAACGAAGAAGTAAATAAAAAATTTCTTGAAGAAATAAAGGGTGATTTAATAAGCAATTTTAGAAATAAATATAATCAGGAAATTGAAATCTCAATTAGAGATCGAGAGGGTTTAGAAACTAAGAACTTGGTTTTAAAATTTAATATTTTGAAAGATTTGGGTTTGGAAACTTCTCGCCAGGTCTTAAAGCTCACTTTTGATATTAATTTTTTTGAAAAGGCAAATGCGTTTAGCGGGGAAACTGTTCCGGTAGTCAGGGGTGGCTTATCTTTTAATATAAAAACTTATTCGTTGAGCATTTTGATGGCGAGCAAGATTTTGGCGGTTTTCCATCGAAAGGAAAGAGGTATTGGTAGTGAAATATCAAATTGTAAACCCAGAGATATCTACGATCTTATTTGGTACTTAGAGAAGAAAATTTCTCCCGATATAGATTATCTTAAGGCTAAGGGGACGGAGTTCGATAGCCTATTTGAACTTTTCAAGGAACTAAAATATCGGGTCAATAATTTAGGTGATAAATTGTTCGAAAAGGATTTATCTCAATTCTTTTATAGACCTCTTGAGCTCGAGGCTTGGCTTAAAAATTGGAACTCTCGATTTAACAAACTAATAGATGCTTACGATTTGCTTGAAGTCGGAAGCCTTTATAAATCAAGAATTAATAGAGATTTCTTGACGGATAATATACATTTTGATTATTTGTTTGAGATTGAGGGCAAGGACGACTATGTCTCTTTTAAAATTATTCTTTCTGATTATTGGTACGGAGAAAGATTTAAAATTAGAAATGGTAACAGGGTGAAAAAGGCAGAAAAAACAATTATTGATTTAGAAAAGAATAATTTTAGAGATGTCGATTTAGAATATTTTGGCCTGTTTTATAAGAAAATAAAGAAATTTATCGTAAAAAGAAAGCATATTGTTGAACAAAAAAGTTTTACTACCAGAATAATCAGAGTTACGTCTGAAAAAATAATTCCCAAAAAACATATTTGGCTTGATAAAAACTTACTTTATAAAATCGATTTAGAAGAACTATTATAAATATAAAAAGCGGTTAAACACGAATCAAATCGGCAACTGGCGGATTTGTTCATTTAAAAAAACGTGTTAAAAGACTTTAATAAGTTTTTTAATGCGAAACAATGCAGAAAATCAGCTCTGTTCAGAAAATTATTCTCTCCTCGGTCGCCGTTTTGGCGATGGTTTTTTTAGTCGGTGTTTTTGCCAGGAAATCTCAGAACACTTTCGGCGCTTTTGGCGCAGTGGAAAGGGTGGAAGTGGGGCGGAATGATTCGTTGGTTAATCCGAAAATTGCGGTGATTCAGGCGGGAAAAAGCGGGGAGTTGGGACGAGCTGACGGCATCGTGAAGGCGAAGAGTGTTTTCTATGATTCCAGAGAGGAAGACGGAGATTTAGTTTTCAAAAATCAGGTTGGGACTGATAAGCCTTTTGAATTGAATCGGAATTTGCAAGATTTTGATTTGTTGAAGATTGTTTATGACAAAGTGAACAAGAAATTGTCTTTTGCCGTGCCGCCGGTGAAGGTGGCCGTGAATGACAAGCCGCTGACAACCAGACAGACTAATTTCTACCAGTTGGCGGAAGTGGAGCCGAATGTTTTGGTGAGATTAGGGGTTGATTTGATTATTAATTTGGAAACCTACAAAAACGATAAATTCATTGATTTAGGGACTCTGAAGAATCAGGGAATCAAGCTTTACGTTCCCGGAGAAAAAAATTTGTTGGAGGCGGACAATCCTTCCTTTGAGACTGGATTGTGGGCGGAACAGGCGACGGATTGCAGCAAAGGGGCGGGTGAGGCGAAGATTTCCACTTTTTGGGCATTGGAGGGAAAGGATAGCGCCAGATCAATGAATTTGGCTTCGCAGAACCACACTGCCTGTGTGGAGAAAGGATTCAAGGTTGGGTTTGATGCGAATAAATTGTATGTGCTTGCCTTTGACTACAAAAGTTTAGAGGGCAACAAAGGAGGTGTGAGCTATCGTTTGACCGGGAAAGCTGAAACAAAGAAGGACGAAAAGTGGGTGGCGCCGAATCGAGAGTGGAATCGTTTTGAAACGATCATCTCTACCGGTTTGGCCGATAAGGACGGGATGACGGTGCAATTTCAATCGCCGTCCAATGGCAAGGAGAATATTGTTAATCTTTTTGACAATGTTTCGCTGAAAGATTATGCGCTAGTGAAAACCGATGTGGCGGCCAAAAACAAACCGAGCGCTTTGGTTTTGTTGGGCGGAATTAATTTGAATGAAGGCGACAATACATTGAAGATTCTAGACTTGCAGGATAATTTGTTAGCTAAAGAAAATCCTTCCTTTGAGACTGGTTTCTGGACGGCGGAAGTGGCTGATTGTAGCCCGAAAGCCACGGGAGAAGCGAAATTGGATATGGAAAGAGTGGATGGAGCGACGGACGGAGAAAAAGCGTTTAAAATTCATTCGGCCAATCATAATGCCTGTGTCAGTAAAACTTTTACGGTCAAGGGCGAGAAGAATAAAACATATATTTTGTCCTTTAATCATCGCAGTTTGGCGGGAGAGAAGATGTCCTTTGGCTATTCCATTTTGGATGGAGCGGGGGCGACTTTAAAGACAAAAAATGAAAACCCCAAGTTTGAGAATGGTGATTGGCAATATTACCATGCCTATGTCGGGCCGGAAGTGAACGGCTTCGCCAGTGTGAAAATTACGCTTTACGCCAATTCAGACGGTAAAAAGGAAGTGGCTAATGCGTTTGATAATTTTCGTTTAGTGGAGTATTCACCGGAGGGACGAGAACACTTTTTCTTTAATTTAAGACAGACGGTGCCGGGCGGAGCCAGATTCAAGACGGTGGAATATCGTTCGGAAGGGATTTGGCAGACGAATTTAGTGGTGCATGGCGCGAAGGATAAAATTATTTTGACGGACGGCGATGGGTTTGGTGATCGTTGGAATGTTTTTGCTATCGAAAACCCAGGAGGAAAGAAAAAGCCGACTTTTGGTCGCAAATATTATGTACCGGAGGAAAAGAAAAAGGAGCAAGCCAGCGCGGAGGAAGTGAAAAGCTTTTTGGATAAAAAGATGATTAGCTGGGACGGTCCGAATTTTGTGTCGAAAAATGTGCAAGGTTCCATTAGAAACGAAAATATGCCGGAATGGTCATTTTGGAAAACCCTTTGGGGTGGAAGAAAAATTTCCGTAGCCGAACATTTCAAGATTAATGGCAATGAAAACGGTTGGTTGATTGACGTGAACGCTTTTTGCGGGGAGCAGAAGATGTGTGTCGATAATGGTGACGGCACTTTTGAGCTGACGCTTTTGGCCCGACACAAATATTTCTGGCTGGTGGAAGCGGCGATTTTCGCTTTGATGGCCGTGGTTATTTACTTGGCGGGCAGACTTTTGTTGATTGAAACAGGATTTCAGGGTCTGAAGAGAGAAGAGATTAAAGAAAGATTAAAAAGTGTGAAGCATTGGATCAAAAACGATTTAAAATTAATGGTGAAAGATAGTTTGGAAAAAATAAAAAGCAAGATAGGGAAGTAGGGGCGGGCAGGGCTTCGCCCGAGTGATCGAGAAAACAAAAAATCCCGAACGAGTCGGGATTTTTTTGTTGAGCCTGCTCGATACGAACAAAGCTGGATTACCAATTACTGATATTAAGCAAAATTTAAACAAAAATGTCAATTTTTTTATTTAAACTCTGGTGGAGATAGGGGGAATTGAACCCCCCAGGCTCTTGGTTGGTAATCCAGCACCCGTACCAAACTATCCCCACGCGAATGATTATGCTCCAAACTGCTTAAATTTTTCTTAAAAATAAATAAAATAAAAAATAGATTTTTTACGGAAAACCTGCCGAAACGCTTGGGGTAAAGCGAATTTTGACTGCCGAAAACCAAGATTGTCAAAAATAAATAAAAAATCAGAGAATGAGAATAATTTTTAATATTCTCTATTATGCTTCCAAAAACCAAAGACAAAGCTGCTGCTCTCTTTAAAGGTAAAAAAGTGCGTCGGGTTTGGGATGAGGAGAAAGAAATGTGGTATTTTTCGGTGATTGATGTGGTGGCGGTGCTTACTGAGAGTGCGAATCCAACAGATTATCTGAAAAAAATTCGTAAAAGAGATAGTGAACTTGGAATATACCTGGGGACAAATTGTCCCCAGGTAGAAATGTTTACAGTAACAGGAAAAAAACGTAAAGTCTTGACTGGAAACGTAGAACAAATTTTGCGTATAATCCAGTCTATTCCTTCTCCCAACGCCGAGCCGTTCAAACTTTGGTTGGCGCGAGTTGGTTATGAAAGAATGCAAGAAATCAGTAATCCGGAGATGGCTTTAAATCGCAGTCGCGAGTATTGGCAAAAAATGGGGCGAAGTGAAAAATGGATTCAACAAAGAATGATGAGCCAAGAAACAAGAAATAAACTGACGGATTATTGGAGTGCTAATGAAGTGAAAGAGGGATTAGAATTTGCAATTCTGACTAATATTATTCACGAGGAATGGAGTGACTTCTCAGTAAAAGAACATAAAAACCTTAAGCGACTTAAAACACAAAATCTTAGAGATCATATGAGTGAGGAGGAGTTGCTTTTTTCTGCTCTGGCAGAAATGTCAACGAGAAAAATTGCAGAAAAAGGCAAGGCCAAAGGATTTGAAGAAAATAAAGTTCCCGCTAAAAAGGGTGGAAAAATTGCGAAAGATGCTCGTTTGGCTTTGGAGGAAAAAATTGGCCAAAATGTGGTGACGGGTCAGAACTTTCTACCGAAGACTGGAAAGCGACTGGTATAAAATAATAGTTATACTAGAAATATATTGCAATATAATTTTAGTAAATTAACTTAGAAATATTTATATAGAGCGAAGATTCAACTGTACGATAAAATCGTACAACTGAAATTCGGGGCTGGAATAAATGGGTATCGTAGCTGACAGATAGTATAACTAAATGTAAAGTACAAGTTATATTTTAGTAACGAAGAAAAACAAAAAATCCCGAACGAATCGGGATTTTTTGTTGAGTCTAGCTTGGTGCTTCGAACTCCGGATTACCATTAATTAAAAGATTATATCTTTTTTTTCGATTATCAAAATTAAACTGCTTAAATTTTTCTTAAAAATAAATAAAATAAAAAACCTGCCTACCCTGCCTACCATCCCTATCGGGAGGTAAACCGGCAGGCAGGTAGATTTTTGTCTGTTAATCTGAAAATCCTCGAAATAGCCCTATTTCAAGGAGCGTGACTCCTCGAAATTGACTTATTTCAAGGATTTTGGTAATATTCAGATGCAAAATTAAAATTTTAACGACAAAAATGCAAATCCCAAGAGTATATGATAAACTAGAGGATTTTTTTGAACCAGAAAAAGTACTGGTGGTTTTTGGGCCAAGACAGGTGGGGAAAACTACTTTAATCAAGAGTTTCTTGGATCGAACCAAAGCTAAGTGGAGATACGAGACAGGAGACGATACCAGAATTCACGAGATTCTCGGTTCTATGGAATTGGCTAAAATTAGGGAATTCGCCAAGGACTACGATGTTATCGCACTGGATGAAGCTCAAAGAATCCCGAATATCGGTATGGCCTTAAAAATTATGGTTGATAATGTGCCGAATATTAAAATTATTGCGACCGGATCTTCCTCCTTCGAACTGGCGGGTCAGATTGGTGAGCCTTTGACGGGAAGAAAGCGGACTTTATCTTTGTTTCCCATCTCGCAACTGGAATTGAGAAAATTTACCAGTGATTTTGATTTGAGAGAGCAACTTTCCGATATTCTTATTTTTGGAAGCTATCCAGAAATTTTAACAGCCAAATCGGACGATCAGAAAAGAGAAAAAGTCGAGGAGATAACTCATTCTTATTTGTTGAAGGACATTCTGGAACTTGAAAAAGTGAAAAGTTCTAAGATTCTGCTGGACTTACTTCGTCTGCTAGCATTTCAAATTGGAAATGAAGTTTCGCTGGCGGAGTTGGCGACAAAACTTGGTATTGATACCAAGACGGTGGGGCGATATCTTGATTTATTCGAGAAAGCTTTTGTGATTATTAATGTTCGAGGTTTCAGTGGCAATCTGAGAGAGGAAATAACCAGAAAAAGTAAATATTATTTTTACGATAATGGAGTGAGAAATTCTTTAATTGCTAATTTCAACAAACTAGAGCTCCGAAACGACATTGGGGCTTTGTGGGAAAACTTTGTTTTTATTGAAAGACTGAAAAAGCGCTCATACGAAAAAATATCGGCTAACACTTATTTTTGGCGAACCTGGCAGCAGCAAGAGGTGGATTTAGTGGAAGAAAGAGACGGATCGATTTTCGGTTATGAAATAAAATATTCTAAAACTAATCAATTACCTCCTCCCCAATGGATTTCAGCCTATCCCGATTCAAAATTCGAGTTGATTAACAAAGACAACTTTCTTGATTTTGTGGGGTAAATAATAGAAACTAAAACAAACAAAATGCAGCTTGATACTGAACAAAAAAAAATTTTTGAGATTATCTCTCAAATCAAGGATCATATTTTCGTGACCGGACGGGCGGGGACGGGCAAGTCCTATTTGCTGCAATATTTCAAGAAAAAATCGCCGCGGAAGGCGGTGGTGGTGGCGCCGACGGGGGTGGCCGCTTTGAATGTGGGCGGGCAGACGATCCATTCGCTTTTTGTGCTGCCGCCGACTTTTCTTTCGGAGGAGCAGCTAAAAAAACACGAATTGACGGCGCGGGCGAAGACGGTGTTGCGCAATGTTGAAGTGATGGTCATCGATGAAGTTTCCATGGTGCGCGCCGATTTGATGGATGCGATTGACTTTCGGCTGAGGACGGCCAGAAAAAGCGCTTTGCCTTTTGGCGGAGTGCAGATTGTGATGTTCGGCGATCCGTATCAGCTGCCGCCGGTGGTGAACGACGCGGAGTTGCATAAATGTTTCGATCACAATTATGGCGGTCATTATTTTTTTAACGCTTTGGTGTGGCAAAAAACAGCGATGCAAATATATGAATTGACGAAGGTTTTTCGGCAAAAAGAACAAGAGTTTAAAGATCGATTGGACAAGATTCGGCGCGGAGAGGTGGACGAGCTGCTGCTGGAAGCTTTCAACCGGCGGATTTTTTCGGGCGAGCCGGCGGAGGGAGTTTTGACTTTGGCGACGACCAACCAGATTGTGAACGGCATTAATGCGCGCAAGCTGGATCAGTTGAAGGGCAAACTTTTCCGCTATTTGGCGGATATTGAGGGCGATCTTTCGCGGTCGGAATTGCCGACGGACGAACTGTTGAAGTTGAAGGAGGGCGCGCAGGTGATGTTTATCAAAAACGACAAAGAAAAAAGATGGGTGAACGGCACTTTGGGGGTGGTGAAAAAACTGGAGCGAGACGGCATGGAAGTGGAAGTGGGCGGTGTGACGCACGCGGTTGGCCGGGAAAAATGGCACAAAATCAGATATTTCTACGATCAAAAAGCGAGAAAAATTCGAGAAGAGGTGACCAGCTCCTTCATTCAGTATCCGCTGAAATTGGCCTGGGCGTTGACGATCCATAAAGCTCAGGGGCAGACTCACGATGCGGTCTTGGTAGATATGGGCTACGGCGCCTTTGCTCACGGCCAAACTTATGTGGCTTTGAGCCGCTGTCGAAGAATGGACACTCTGCATCTTCGCAAAAGAATTCGAGTGCGCGACATCATCATTGATTTATCGGTGAGAAATTTTATGGAGCGGGCGACGATCATAAAGGTTGGATAGAGGCGCATCGCGATACGCCCGTACCGGAGTACAAGTTACAAGTTTTAAGGGGAGAGGTGCAAAAAAACAGGGAACATCGCAGAGTGAATTAATTTTTTCTTCTAAAAAAATTCCGTATAATAAAAGAATAAAGAAATATTATGGAAAAAAATTTAGTGAGTTGTAATGGGCTTGATTGTTCAATCTGTCATTTGGTTGAAACAATCAGCTATGCGATAACTTTATTGACCGGTATTTCCTTTGCTGTTGCAACTCTTTTTTTGGTGATTGCCGGGCTTGTTCGTATTTTTTCTCACGGTAATAAAAGCTTATTGGAAAAAAGTAAAAAGAGGGCAAAAGCCTCCCTGATTGCTTTTTTCTTGATTCTTACAAGTTGGTTAATTATCGGAGAAGTTTTTCGGAGTACTGGGGCTTTAAACGGAGACCAATGGTGGTTTATCAATTGCGAGGAAAATGAGACGGAGAGCCAACCGGAGGAAAAGACTTTGAGGGATTTCGCCAATGTTCAAGAATTTATAAAGAGCGGAGAAACTTTCGGTACACTGAAAAATATTGGTAATTCAGACAAATTTATAACGGATTTGGCGTCGATGGAAGATGGAAATTTAATCCAAATTTACAATATAAAGAGAAAAAATGAATCCGATTTATCGAATAGTTTGTTTGAGCCGGTTATAGCGTTCTCAAAAGAAAATAACCAGATCGAGGTTAGTAATGTCGGTTCTTATTTTGATGTAAACAAAGAGGCCATCCTCAAGAGTACGAACTTTAAGCAAAAAATCGATCGCCTGTATCAAGAGTCTTTACCAAGTACTAATCCCTTTGTTGATTCGAAAAGTAAATCAGAAATGCAGGAAGAAAGTATCGGGGATGTATTTGAAAATTTAGTTGAGAAAAATAAAAATGTGCCTTCAAAAATAAATAAATTAGTTGATATTGCCAGCGATGCGTTACAAATTGGGGAAACAGAGGGGTTGCTGGTCGAGAAAGACTCTTTCTCGTTGAATAACGACATGCCCGATGCTAAAAAATTAACTTCAATGGGTGTAAGTGTAGAAGAGGCAGGACAAATGCCTTACCTGGACAGTATGCAGGAGTCATATGAGGGGGCGATTGATGATTTTGATCAAAAAATAGAAACTGCTTTGAAAAAAATATATCAAGTCGATCCTCTTAGACTAAAGATGGTTTGCCGTTATATAAAGGAAATAAGAGTTTTACCTTTTAGTCTAAGGAGTATGCAGGCAGCTTTTTTCCATGATGGAATAATCGCTTTGAGGCCGGATATGCCGGTCGAGATCATGGATCAAGTGATAGTACATGAGGCTACCCATGCCGCCATCACTGAGGAGTACGGTAGAGCTTGCTTTACTAAAGGTCAGCACGAATTGCTTGCTTTGGCGAACCAAATTGGCAGCAACCCAAGTATTGAAATGGCCGGTCAAGAAGAACTTCCCCAGCAAGTTTTACCTAAGAATGTTAAAGATGGAAGCAAGAAGGAAATCAGGGGCTATATGGCGCGTAGAGTTATTAATGTTGTCGGGAACGAAGGAGATGTTTCTTTTAATCCCGGAGAGAACTTAATTGAAAGAATGTCAAAGCATGATAGGGACAAGATCCTGCAGGAGACGCTTCAGTATCCGTCAGATATGCTTTTTTTATCTATTAGGAACGCAAAAAAATATCAGTATGGGGGTGATAACAAATACGGTCTCAACAATGAAAATGAATTTTCAATTGACGATCGTTTAGAGAAAGCGCTTAATGATGTTGTCACCAGCTCAAAGACATGCCATTCCTCTCTGCCCGGGTCTTTGGCCGCTCATTGTAGCGATTGCCGGGGAGAAAAGACGGAGCCTCTTTTAATCAATAGTGACAAGGAAAGTGCCATGGAAGATAAAAAATTTATTGAATCTATGAGGCCTGACTTGGAGAAAGAAAATATGCTACCAGAAAAAAGGAAGGACAATCCTTCCTGCAAAAAGTAAGCTCCGGGTAAAATTGAGGTATTGACAAGGATCCTTATTCTTAATTGGGGTCGTTGAGAGAAAGAGAATTTTTCTTGCCTAACGCGTAAAGCCCTTCTAGAACTGAAGGACAGCTACTTTACGGAAAGATTATGTGGTTACGCATCAAAAAATTGGGCGGAGAAATGTTGGAGGAGCTGAAAGCGGAAAGCCAGAGACGATAATAAAGGTTGGATAGAGGCGCATCGCGATATGCCCGTACCGGAGTACAAGTTACAAGTTTTAAGGGGAGAGGTGCAAAAAAACAGGGAACATCGCAGAGTGAATTAATTTTGTATTTTAAAAAATTCCGTATAATAAAAATAAGAAAAAATTTAAAAACAAAAAATGAAAAAAATTATCGCATCCCTGCTCGTCGGTGCACAGTTTGTGTTTCTGGGAGTGGGTTTCGTGCAAGCTGACGGAATGGTGGTGAAGCCTTCACCTTTTTCCAATAATCCCGGCAGAAGCACTTTTGATTTTGTGCGTGAAACTGATCAACAGGCTTTTATTAACTATGTTGATGGAGAGGAAAAAATGATTATCAGCGTTGGCTTGGATAAAAATGAAAGCAAGGAAGCTTTTTGGATTTTCCCCGTTCCGGCTAACCCGGAGACGGTAAAAATTAATATTCTCAAGGAAATCCCCGATCTTAAGGGCGAGGAAGTGCGTCAAGAAGCTAAGGTTAATCTCGATCTAACAAAGAAATATCTTGATTCAACCCAAATATATCCGGTTCTTAAACATTTGTTCTATGTGAGATCGATGTCTTCAGTCGGTCGAGGGGGTAGCGCCAGCAAAGGTACGACATCGGCGGGGTTCTCTTTGGGGGCTGAGCAGGGATCAAAGCCGGATGTCGAAGTTTTTGAACACATCGAAAAAGAAGGTTTAATTTCCGAGGTAATCACCGCCCAAACGCTGAATGGCCTCAAAGAATATTTAGAGAAAAAAAATATTAAAATCGATGCCGACTCTTTGCCTATTTTGGGTGATTACTTAGGGAAGAATTTTTCCTTCGTGGTGTCTTGGATGGATAGTAACGGAAAAAGCCAAGATGCCCTTACAGATAGTTCTTCTTCAATGATTGCGGCACCTCCAAGTGTTGGCAACAAAGAACATAAATTAATGGTCGAAGGTCTTCTCTACAAGTTTTTTAATGATCCCTCAAGTATTAGTGAGGAGGGAATTTTTGCTTCTGTTATGACTGATTTTGAAAACTATAATCCTGATTTGAAAAAAATGAAGGAAGTAGGAATACTTTTAAGATATTTAACGGGTGCTGGAAATGTGAAACTGAATCCTGATATTTTCTCACAATATCCAAGAATAAAAAAAGCATTTTTAGATTTTGGAGAAAAACATCCCAATTTAATATTTAGGAAAAATGCGGAAAGCTCACCCGAAATAGATATTTATTCGAAAACATACACTGTAAGTGAATTTGCCAAGGAGATATTAAAGGATCCTAAAAACTTCGATGAATTAAAAGATTTTTGCGTAAAAACTTATGAAAGGACAAACAATGCCTCTGAATTCTTTACTCCTCCCTCAAGAGGGTATAGTCCCTATGATAACTATGGCCCTGGAGACAATTTCGGTAACATTTTAACAAAACTTTTTTTAGAAGAGAAAACGGTTTTAAAAGAAAGCTTGCTGAACAAACTAATGGAAAAAATTCCGGTCAATAATTCGAATTATGTTAATAAAAACACCAATCAAGATGTAAATAAAAATAGAATTTCCAATAAACCAACAATCTCACAGGCACAGTCTCAAAAAGGCATTTTTGTTTCTTTCCCGACGGATAAAATTTATTTTCCTCTCTATCCGACCAGCGTTTACGGTGAGAATAAGATACCGGTCGAGATAAGAGTGATGGGCATTAAAAAACCTAAGATTTATCAGAACATTAAAAATGCTACCAAGGTTCAATATTTTATTAATAACAACACCAGCTATACTGTTGAAAACAAAGATTTTTTCGGTTCTAATCCCCCAAGTCGATATACTAAAATCAAAATCGATACACAGCCCAAATTTTTTACGGAAGACTTGTGGATTAGCAATTATCCTCCGGTTTCTATTCTGCCCATTGTAGTCATGGCGGAACATTCCATTCTGCTCTTCATAGCGCTTTTGGTTGTGGTTTCTATTTTGGCGGGGGCCATGACAACGGTGATTTTTAGACAAAGAATAGCTTTGAGCGGAGAAAGAAAAATAACTTACATTAAATACAGTTTGTTGAATTGTTTCTCTATCGTCGCTCTTTTGGTAGGGTTGCTTGTTTGGAAGAAAAAAGTTTCTTTGGACGATCGACCATTGCAGGAAATTGAGGATGAAAACAAGGCCTTCGATAAGCTGAGAGAAAATGGTTATTCCGAATGGACCATCCGTTTTCTCAAAAGCAGAAGGACTAAAAAGATGGGTGGTTGGCTCTTCTCCTTTGTTTTTTCACTTTGCTTTCTTTTCCTGGCGTGGGCGGTGACGCTGCTGTTAAAATTATTGGTGTCCGAATAGAGAAATTTTTATGTCTAAATTTGCAAAAATAAATAAAAAATTGAGAATAAACAAAAGAATATTCTTAAATTATTTTTTTCATGAAACAAAAATATCAATTTAAGTTGTCTGTTTTGACGCTTATGTTCTTTGGCGTTTGCTTGGTGTCGGCTGTGCAGGTGCAGGCGGGGATCAAGAATGGTTGGCACATTGCCGCTTCCGGCAATAAAGGTTTTGCCAGCGAAAATGCCGGTTACGAAACGGATATTGCTGTTTCAGAGGCGGGCGAGATGTATATAGCTTTTCAAGACAAGCGTTTAAATAAACGAGTCCGAGTGCGAAAGCTGGTGAGCAATAAGTGGATTGATTTGGCTGATAATAATAACCCTAAAGGAGCGGTGAGCGGAGCGAAGGCCTTTAATCCCAATTTGGCAGTCAGAAACGGCAAAGTTTTTGTCGCTTTTATGGATGTGGTTGCCGGCAATCGGGTGAGAGTGAAAGAATGGAACGGGAGCGTTTGGCGGAATTTGGCGGATGGCACTTATCCGGACGGATTGATTAGCTTTGACATTGGAGAGGAGCCGGAAATTAAATTTAATCGTTCCGGAACTTTGCTTTACGCGACTTGGCGAGACATCGCTAGCGGTGGACGCATTAAAGTCTTGAAGTGGGACGGTGTGAATTGGAGCGCGGTGACGAGCGATAATTTTCCTGATGGCTTGATCAGCCCGGGCAGTGCGGCGGAAGTGACTTTAGTGGCTTCGAAAATCAATGACAGTATGTATTTCGCCTATGAAGATGTGACTCAAAATTTTCGATTGGCGGTGAAGAAATGGGATGGCGCGAATTGGAGTGCAGTGGCGGACGCTACTCACCCGGACGGTTTAGTCAGTGCGACACCTGCCTATAGTCCATCTATCGATGTTGACTCAATGGACAGGATTTATGCCGTCTATACTTATGAGCGAGAAGGCAGAACCTATCTGCATTTTTGGGACGGGACCAATTGGCAGATTTTAGGGAATGGTATTGTTGCGGAGAAAAAAACGATTGAAAGCACGGTCGGAGTGAGTTCAAAAGATGAAGTTTTCGTAGCCATGTCCCAGTACAAAAAAGTAGGCAAGAAAAAAATCGCATGGGGAACGAGAGTGAGAAAGTGGAACGGTAATCGCTGGGTTGACTTGGAAGATAAAAAATACCGACAGGGTTTTATTTCGCGAAAAGGTAAGGGTGATCCGGCGCTGGCTTTCTCCGGCGGGCGGATTTTCGTTTCCTTTACGGATTATGCTTCTTCAAGGAGAGCGAGATTAATGTCATTTAAAGTGGAATAATTAATAATTTTAAATTACCGGATCGATGAAAATTGAGAAAAAAATTCAATTGAGAAAAATTTGGCCTCTGCTGGTAGTTTTCTTTCTAACTTTTGGATTGATGCCTACCGATTTGTTAGCGTATAAAATTGGTATTATTACCGATATCCATGCCGGTAAACGCAATATTAGTCGAAAGAGCGAATATAATAGTCAAAATATTCTGTTGGCGAAAAAATATCCCGCTTATTTCAAACAGGCTTTGAGAAGGATGAAGAAAAGCGGGGTGAATACGGTGATTACAACCGGTGACAATACCAATGACAATAGCCCTAAATATGCTAAAAAATTATTAAGGCTGACTCGTCAATCAGGAGTTGAAGTATTGTGGGGTCGAGGCAATCACGAAGGATTCAGAACAGATAAATACTTATTTCCGGCTGGTAAATACTACGCGGTCGATCGAGGAAATTGGCGGATTATTTTCTTGGATAGCAACGAGGGGACCAACAACAAATCTGTTGGCGGAGTGGGTCCGACTCAAAAATTGTGGTTGCGTGACCGGATTGCGGAGACGGAGAGAAATATTTTAGTAGTGATGCACCATCCGATTTTCCGAATCAGGGACAATCTGCCCGGTGATGTTTACGCTGATTACCAAGAGCTGGAAAGTATTTTTTCCGAGAGTGGTCGAGTGAAGGAAGTTGTATCGGGCCATGTTCATATTAATTATTTGTTTGAAACAACTCTTAACGGAGTCAGATATTCCGTCAGTCCGCCTTTAATGTTGCGCGGTCATCTGGGTAGCTACCGAATCTTGGATTTGCCGTAAGAATAAAGCCGTTCTAAAACGAAAAGAACAATTATTTTAAGAAACGGCATTCTAATGGGCGAAAAACTCAAAAAATGGATCAGCGGGGGAATAACAGAGATAGTGGCAGAGAGTCGTCGTCTTTGGTATGTCACGGTTAAAGGGATTAATGCCGGTTTTGAAAGAGCTTTTAGGGATTTAGACAAGAAAAAAGCGCGCGGTATCCTCGCCTTGATTATCGCTACTCTTTTTGGTTGGCAGTTTGGTCTGGTGGCCGGTGCCAATTGGCTGATTTTTCTGCTGTTTCTTTTTTATGCTTGGGACAGCCGAGTGATTGCCGGCGGAGCGTTGCTCTATTTGGCTTCGTGTCCGTTTCTGCTTTCTTTCAAGCAGGACGCTTGGGCGGAAACGATGGCCGTGCAGGCCTATTTTTTTCTGGTGATGACGGTGGTGTTGCAAATGGTAGAGTATCGGACCGCCTGTCGGCGGGGATCTTGGTTATTGGATCTTAGATCTTGGATTATGAGAATACAGGGTAAAAATTTCACACCCGACACGGAGACGGGTTTGAAAACTGTTTTTACAATCGTCTCTGCGTGGTTTTATCGTCATTCGGACGCGCTGATTTTCTTGGGTTTGGCCGTTTTGATCATGGGTGGAATGTTAACGCCCGGTTATGTGCTGACATTGGACGGAATTTTTGCACCGGAAATGAAAGTTTATCCAAGTGAAGAAGGCTTTAATAACGCGTTGCCACTTAATTGGTTGATTCACATGGCCACTGGGCTGATACCATCCTGGGTGGTGCAGAAAATATTTCTGGTTGGCCTGTTTTTTGCTATCGGCTACGGTGCTTTTCTTTTTCTGCCGGTCGGAAAAAATCGAACAGTCAGATTTTTCGGTGCTTTGACTTTTCTTTTTAACCCTTTTGTCTATTCGAGATTTATTGCCGGTCATTGGTTTCATCTTTTTGGCTATGCGTTGTTGCCTCTTCTGATCGATCGGCTTTTGAATTTTAGTCGAAAAAATAGCTATTTTTCAGCGCTTCAATTAACGATTACGCTTTTCTTGATCAGTCTTTTTTCTATACACTTTTTTTTGATGAGTGTATTGCTGAGTTTTTGCTGGATGGTTTTTTTGATTGGGAAAGCTATTCGACAAAGTCAAAAGGACTTGGGCCGACGGGTCGAAAATTCTCTGTTGAGCGGGGTGGCTCTGATTTTAGTTTCTCTTTGGTGGCTGATTCCCGCCGTTAATCGACCGGAGACCATCGAGGCGCGTTTTGATGCGATCCACTGGGAGGCTTTTTCCGCCGGTGGCTACAAATGGGTGGGCATTCTCCTGAATGTTTTTTCACTGAACGGCTTTTGGGGCGAACGAAACTTTTGGGCGAAAAGCTTTCTTTGGCCTCAAGATTATGCGACTTTTTGGCTGGCTTTTGGAATTTTAATTTTTTTGACGGGAACAGGAGTTTATTTCGGTTGGCAAGATAAAAAGAAAAAGATTAAAACAGTCTTCTTTTTTTTACTGGGATTGTTCGCCTTTATTTTTTCACTCGGGGTTAGCAAAACAATTTTTGGTGGATTAAATCGTTGGATTTTTGAGTATGTGCCATTTTGGTCGGGCTTTAGAGACAGTCAGAAATGGAGTGGGCTTTTGGTTCTGAGTTACGCTGTCTTGGGGGCCCAGGGCCTGAATTACTGGTTACCCAAGCTTAAGGAAAAAAAATGGGATTTTTCCGGCGCTCGTGCGATTTTTGTTTTTTTTGTGCCGTTGTTTCTCGGTTTTTTGCTTTGGTTCGGCCTTTGGGGACAAATCAAGCCGGTTTTTTATCCGATTAGTTGGCAAGAAACAAAAAATTATTTGGACGAAAGAAGGGCGAAGGCGCTTTTTCTGCCGTGGCACGGATATATGTCCTTTGGCTGGAATGACAATTTGATTTTAGCCAATCCGGTGAAAAGATACTTTGGTGAGGGTCATTTTTTTGGTCGAAGCGTTGAGCTGGGAGAGATCTACGATCAAGAGCGAGAGGAAAAATATTTGGAATTGGACGAGCTAGTCCGAGATGAGGAAAATCCTGAAGATTTGCTAAACTTTTTATCGGATAATAACATAAACTATATTATTCATTTCAAAGATTTGGGCGACAAGGATACTTTGAATTATCCGGCGCTTGAATCAAGAAGAGTAAGAATAATTCTTGAACATGAAAATACGGTTTTGTATGAAATAGGAAATTAAAAATTTGCTTATTTTTTAATCCCGTTATAAATTTACTTGATAAGCTTTTTATAAAATCAATTTTAAAATTCGAAGATGCGTAATGAGAAAGTGGCTCTTAACAAACAATCTATTCTGGGAATCTTGGCGGTAGGTATGTTTGTTTTTACTTCGGTGGCCGTTGGTTTGGAGACTTCCTCTATCACGAGAGCCGCTTCGGTCGGTTACGGCGGAACGGACAACACGAACGACAATACGACTATCAAAAAAAAGAAAAAGAAGAAGGGAAAAGGGCCAAGTCACCAACATATTCCGGACAAAGAAGATCCGGCTCCGCGTATTGTTTATCGTCCTTTCTATCGTCAACTGGCTTACAATAATACCGGCCAAAATGCCGGTCAGTCAACCGGCGGGAATACCGATAGCAACACGGGCGGTCAGGAAGTGGCCGACAACCAAAACTCCAATCAGTCGGGACAGGATGCAATGAACGAGGTGCTTGATGAGTATAATGAAGTGGGCCGAACGATCGAAGGGGACAATTCGAATGTTAACGCAAACGGTGGCGGTGATGACAACTCAAACGAAAATGGCTCTAATGAAGGTGAAGAGGGAGAACCAACCGGTTTTTTCAGATCGATTTTCAGAGCTATTACCAACCTTTGGAGCCGACTCTGGAATTGGTAAGATCTGTCAAAAGGTTTGTTTGGTAGAAATTTTTGGAACTTAAAAAGAAATAAAATAAAAAATATTATGTTTAGCAGGAAGAAATTTTTTGTTCTTCTCTCGGTTTTGCTTTTTGGCGGAGGAATATTGTTTGAAGCAGATCAACTTTTACGAGCCGAAGAGATGCTTCCTCTCGTTCAGGAAGATTTAGCGACCCTAACTAAGCCTAGTGTGGTGAGAATTGCTCAATATGTAAAAGGAGAAGCGGTTATCAGACCTTTTTATTTAGATTTTGACAACTTTGAAATCAAAGAGGCAAGTGGTGAAGCAACCAAAGTGTCGGTGGACGAATATATTACCGGTAGCGGATTTATTATTAGTGAAGACGGTTTTGTGTTGACCAACTCGCATGTTGTTTCCAGCCAGGCGATTAAATTAAAAATTGTTTCTAAAATTGTTCAAGATAGAATTAGCGAATTGGGCTCACGACCCGATAGCCCGATCAATCGAAAAGATCAGACTGAAAAATTCAAAGATTTTGCCAAGAAAATTCGAGAATATCTGCTCGAAAATAGTGAATTTAATTTTCAGGAGGGCGTGGCCGTGCTCAATCCGGCTTCGACTAAAGAAAAGATGGGCGAGCTTTATGCAGAAGGATTTCCGGCCAGATTAGTAAGCGTCAATAAAAATTTTTACAAAGACAATTGGGATATAGGTCTGATTAAAATTGATCAACGGAACTTGCCGGCGTTGAAGCTGGCCGAAGCCTCTCCCGTTGAAAGTGGAAAGAAGATTTTTGTTTTCGGTTTCCCGGCGACAGCGGAAATTAATAGTCGGAATGTGCTCGAATCAACTTTTACGGCCGGTGTGGTTAGCGCGTTGCGCGATTCGGAGAATCAAGATTTTAAAATTATTCAGACGGACGCGAAAATTTCTCAAGGCTCATCCGGCAGTCCGCTACTGAACGAAATAGGTGAGGCGATCGGCGTGATTACCTATCAATCAAACGGTGAGGCTCAGAAAGAAGGTGGAGATAATTTTGCCTTTGCGGTGCCGATTGAAATTGTGAAAGAAGGAATTGAAAAATTTAAACTGGACTCGGCAACAGATTTGAATTTTAAGTCGGGTGATTTTGAACAAAAGCTGGGTGAGGGGTTGAGGCTTTTTCGAGGAGAAAATTGTCGTGAGGCTCTAGTGCGTTTTTCTGAGACGGAGAAACGATTTAATGAAAATTTCGTTAGCGGAGAATCGCTCAAACATTATTCCGATCAGTGCCAGACGATGATTGCGGAGAATCGATCTGTCGATACCCCATGGGCTAAGAGTATAAAAAATTTGAAACAAGTGCCACCAACAGTTTTTGCGTTGATCGCGATGGTGGTTTTAGGATTTTCACTCGGTCTGGTAATGTTTTTTAGGCAGTCAAACAAAGATGACGCTAAAATCGAGGAGGAGATTGAAGCGATCCAAGCAGATGATAAAAAAGACGATGCCAAAGTGGAAGCCATCGAAGACCGGGTTGATAAAATCGAGAAAATCAATGGTTTGGCGAAAGCTAACGGCAAACTGGAAGTGCTGGATCGGGTGGAGGAAAAAATGGAAGATCTGGAGCAGATAGAAGATAAAATTGATGATAAATTGGAAAAACTGGAGAAAATAGAAGAAAAACTGGAGAAAATAGAAGAATTAGAAGAAAAAATAGAGGAAATTGAAAAAAATGGTAAAAAATAACAGTTTCTTTTTTCTAAAAAATCATTTAGAATAAAAAATAATTTGTTTTTTTAATAAAATAAAAAATGATTTTACTGGAAAGAATCTCTTTTTCTCGATTGGCTTTGTCTGTGCTTGCTATTTTGTTGTCCACCGGAGCTCCCGGACTTTCTTCGGCCGCCTCCGATCCCATTCAAACGATTTCCGGTGAAGTTTCGGCAAAAGGTATTCATGTTGAGAAGGTCGGTGAAGAAGAAGTGGATTGGAAAAATAGTTGGTCTGGCCAAACCTATGGGTATGTTGGGGGGAACAGGGCTTTTTCTTTCTCAATGGAGGGAAACTCGATTTGTCTAAAATATAATGAATTTCTTGATAACTCTTCTTTATATAACCAGGGAATTGACTTGGTTATTCCTACCCAGAGTCAATTAGAGAATGCTTGGACTAAGGTGGGCTGTGTTTATTTTGACGAAAAAGGTAATTATTTAAGTAATAATGTAAAAATGTATTGGCCGGCTGGTACATCTTTTAGTGAAGGTAAAGGTAACTCAAGTATGGCTGGCTATTCGGAGCTAAAAGTTAAAAGCGCAGGAATTACAAGTTGCTCCTTCAACTGCAATCAAGCTAACAAATACAACTACACGGTTAAATACGAAACTACGGCTCAGGGAACAACGACAACAATCAATCCGGCCAGTGCGCACAAGTGCGATGCCGTAAAGGCCAAGATTACTCCTCAGGCGGAATGGTTCGGATCTCTGACCCACTCCTGTAGCTATCAAGGTGGAAATGAAAGAATATTTACTATCGATTTTCCAAGCCCTCCTACCAACATACTCGTCTGCGCCAACCGGGCCAGTTGCTTGAGTCAGTCGAAAGAATACAAGCTACCTGATTTCACTTTTGGTCGCGGTGCTCAAAAAGTTCCAGCCAATTTTGTTCTAAATGCGGAAAAATCACTGGCGGGAAGCGATGCAACGATTAAATGTATAAATGGTGTTTGCACTCCTTACGGATCCGGCCCTAAACGACTAACCGTAAATATCCCCGAAACTACCTACTACGGTCAGTGTCGAGGCAGTGCTACCAGCGAAACGGTAGAAGGTAAAACCATCACTTCACCGGCCGTTACTATCAACACCGAAGAAGCTAAAATTCCTGCCGCCACCAGCACTTTAGACATTAATGTCGCTAATCGTCCTCCCATCTCAACTGTTACTTTCGAGAAGAAATACTTAAGTGAAGGAGAAACTACCAAAGTTTACTGTGATGTCATCGATCCTGACGACTGCTCCGACAAGATAGTCAAGATCAAATGGAAATGCATGGACTCCCAAGGTAAAACCGATAATTGTTTCTTTGTCGATAACGGGGTTTTCAAACAGGGAGAAATGTTCAAAGAAATCGCTCCCGCCAATCCTTACCGAGATATAGTGGACCTCAAACTCAACAAAAAAGAAACCTACGCCGTTACCTGTGAAGCTTGGGACAACGATAACGCTAACACTCTCTCCGGAGCGGGTATTAACTCAATCAAAGTGACCGATCCGGTCTGCATCAAAGACGGTATCTGTAATCCCAACTGTCCGTATGATCCGGATTGCTGTGACGATCCCAAATATGTCGCTACTCATCCCCAGTGTGAAGAGACTTGTGTTGCTGACGGTATCTGTAATCCCAACTGTCCGTATGATCCGGATTGCTGTGACGATCCCGCCTATGCATCCACTCATCCGGAATGTGGCGGAGTTATCCCTAACGGTTCTTGTTTTATCACTCGAATCAAGCCGCCCTTTGATATAAAAAAGATTAAACCCAAAACCAAAGTGACTTTTGAAGCTAAGATCTTCGGAGGCACCAATCCCAGCAAATACACTTGGTTCTGTGATAAAGACGATCCCGCTTCACAAGAAATGATTTCCACTGAAAAAACCGTTAATCATACTTGCACCAACTATATCTTGGACAACCATACTTATGAACCGAAAGTCCTAGTCACCTATCCTAACGGAGAGACTAAGGAATGCAAGAACAACGAAGGCACGGCAGTCACCACCGACGGTATCGCTTCCGATAAAATTGGCTTTTGTCTGATTGTTCCCGCTGAGGGTGGATCCGAAAACTCGGTTTGCGGAGACAAAACCACCGCCAAATTCAAAATCCACACAAACTATGAATTCGAAAATCCAACTTACAAGTGGACCAACTGCCCGGGAGCTACAAACGAACCAACCGCTACTTGTGAATATTCCACTTCCCAATTATCCGAAAAATTCACTCCCGAACTAACTATCGAAGATGACGGCGAAACCATCAAATGTCCCTCCAGCACCTCAGTCACTCTTTACCGAAAATCTTCCTGCGAAGTATTAAGTAGAGTGAAAGGCTCCGGTGAAGATTACACCAAAACCCCCAGCTCCCGAGTCGGAGATACTCTTGAATTAAAGGTTGAAGGTAAATGTGTCGATCCCAAAAACAATACCACTTGGACGGTAACCGGTGCTCAAACCCCAACCGGTAATGACGACAAAGCCTCCACCTTGCTCACTGCCGCCGGAACCGTTATTATCAAAGCTAAAGTCAAAGTGGGCGACCAGTTAATCGATTGCGAAGAAAGCTCCACCGATGTCAAGCAGAAGATACAGGAGGGGGTGTAGGGGTAGGGAAACACTAAATTAATTATTTAAAAATAAATTATGAAAGTAATTGTGGACAAAGAAAAATGTATCGGTTGTGGAGCTTGTGCTTCCATTGAGCCGAGTGTTTTCTCAATAAATCCGGAAGACGGTAAATCGGAGGCCAATGCCGACAGTTGCACAAGTGAACAGTGCATCGAAAATTGTAAAGAAGCGGTTAGCGTTTGTCCGACTAGCGCAATCAGTATAGAATAGTTTTTTGTCGAAAATTTTTTATTTTAAATTTTAATTTTTTTTATGGCTTTGAAAATTGCGATTAACGGTCTGGGACGCATCGGTCGCGCTGCATTTAAAATTATCGCCGAGAGGGAGGGAATAGAAGTCGTTGCGGTGAATGATTTAACGCCTGCCAAAGACATAGCTTATTTGCTAAAATACGATTCTTGCTATGGAATTTGGGATAAAGAGATCGCGGGCAGGGAGAACAAATTGGTTCTGGAGAAAAAAGATATCCCCTATTTTGCGGAACCGGATCCGAGCAAGCTGCCGTGGAAAGATCTGAAAGTGGATGTGGTTTTAGAATGTACCGGTGTTTTTAACAAATCGGAAAAGGCGATTAAGCATATTGAGGCGGGGGCAAAACTGGTTATTTTAAGCGCTCCACCCAAATCGGACGATATTAAAATGATTTTGGTCGGTTGCAACGAAAAAGAATTCAAACCGGAGAAAGACCAAATTATCTCCAATGCTTCTTGCACGACAAATTGCTTGGCGCCCGTTATCAAAATCTTGAACGATGAATTCGGAGTAGAGCAGGCTTTGATGACAACGGTTCATAGCTATACGGCCAGTCAAGTTCTGGTGGACGGTCCGGCCAAAGATATTCGAGAAATGCGGGCGGGTGCTTTGAACCTGATTCCTTCGACAACGGGGGCGGCCGTGGCGGTGACGAAAGTTTTTCCCGAATTGGCCGGTCGCTTCAATGGAATGTCAATCAGGGTGCCGACGCCGGTGGTCTCCGCCTCTGATTTAGTGGTGAAATTAAGACAAAGCGTTTCGATCGAAAAAATTAATAATGCCTTCATTGCCGCGTCCAGAGGCGAGCTGAAAGGAATTTTAGGAGTGACGCAGGAGGAATTGGTTTCGGTTGATTTTCGTCGAAATTCTCACTCGTCCATTGTTGATCTTAATCTTACGATGGTGGTGGGAACGGATTTAGTCAAAGTTTTTGCTTGGTATGATAATGAGTGGGGATATAGTGAACGGTTGATCGACTTGACAATTTTTGCTGGTCAAAAAATTAAAATGTAGTTACAATCCAGAGAAGCGCTAATTAAATAATCTAAAGGCGTTCTCACCTTTTAAACAAATAATTTTCTATGCCTGCTTTTAAATTCAGGAAGCTTTTTTGGTCTCCGAAAAAATTTTTAGAAAGATGGAGGGGGCAGTTCAATTTTGATGTCGGTATCGATTTGGGTACGGCCAATACTTTAGTCTATGTTAAAGATAAGGGGGTCATAATCAATGAGCCTTCGGTGGTGGCGATGAACAAAAAGACGGGTAAAGTGCTGGCTATTGGAACGGAAGCAAAAAAAATGGTTGGTAAGACGCCGGCGCATATTGTTGCTAGCCGACCTTTGGTCGATGGAGTGATTTCCGATTTCGAGGTGACGGAAGAAATGTTAACCTATTTTATCAATAAAGCGCGGGATGGAAAATTTTCTCATTTGGCTAAACCGAGGGTGCTGGTGGGTATTCCTTCCGGAGTGACTGATGTTGAGAAAAAGGCGGTGCAGGAGGCAACTTTGAACGGTGGAGCGGGAGAGGCGTATCTGATCGAAGAGCCGATCGCGGCGGCCATTGGAGCAAGATTACCGATTCAGGAGGCGGGTGGCAATATGATTGTCGATATTGGTGGGGGAACTTCCGAAATTGCCGTCATCTCTCTGGGTGGCGCAGTAGTGGCGGAAAGTTTGCGAGTCGGTGGAGACAAAATGAACGAAAACATTATTAGTTTTGTCAGAGAAAACTTTAATTTGTTGCTTGGAGAAAAAACGGCTGAGGATGTGAAAATCGCTATCGGCTCCGCCTATCGTTTAGAGAAGCCGATTAAACTGGCTATTCGCGGGAGAGATTTGATCACCGGATTACCCAAAGAACTGGAGATTACCGATGCGGATATTCGTCAAGCTATCCAGAAATCGGTTCGAGCGATTGTTAACAGCATAAAAAATGTTTTGGAGAAAACCCCGCCCGAGCTTCTTGGCGACATTATGCGTAAAGGAATTATTATGGCCGGCGGAGGTAGTTTGGTGCGCGGTTTTGATAAATTAATTTCGGAACAAACCAAAATGCCGGTTAAGGTGATGGAGGATCCGCTGACGGCCGTAGTGAGAGGCACCGGCATTGTCTTGGAAGATATCGACGAATTGAAATCTCTGATGATTGATACTTACGCGGACGATAATAAACCCAAGTGGTAAAATAAAATTTTTTAAAAACTTTTTCGACTTAATTTTGAACCGATCTCTTCATTGAAAACTTCTTGCAGATAGCCGTAAGTGCCGAGATTCCCTTCGCTTAGTTGTTCGATTATGCGATCTTTTTCTCGTGCGGTAATGTCGGCGGAATTGTCGTTGTCGACGACCAAGCTTTCCACTATTTTTTTTACCAGGGATTGAATTTTCTTTTCTCCCGATTCTGCTGAAGGATCGGCTTCTTTGAGCATTAAAGCCAGCTGATTGGTCAAATCTTCTAACTCAATTTTTTTTTCTTTGATTTTTTCTGTTTCGTTTGGGCTAAAAGGAGCCGTCGATTCGGGATTTTTTGGAAGATTGCCACCGGTCTGTTCCGTTTTTATTATTTTCGGCAGTTCGGTTGTCTCTTTTTTTTGTTCAGGGGTTTGCTCTATTTTGGAGCTTGATTCCCAGATAATTTTTTCGGCATTTTTTTCGGGCATTTTTATTTTTTAAATTTTTTACTAAATTTTGCTTTTTAAAAAATTATATATTTCTTTAGGTTTACGCAGATTATCTTTGACGAAATTCCGTGCCTCCGAAGAGTGTCCGCTTCGAATCCAATCGCAGATTTTATCAATTTCATAATTTCCAAGATTCATTTCTTGAACGGAGATAAATTCCTTTTTAAAGGTTTCTTTAATAAAATCATCATCAATACCGATTGCGTCAATAACTTTTTCGGCGAAATTGGCTCTTTGTTCGGCAAAAAGATAGGCCATTTTTTTTAAATTAAAAATTGAGAAATTCCGATTCGGTTAAAATTTTTACTCCCAGTTTTTCCGCTTTTTTCAATTTGCTACCGGGCTTTTCCCCGACTACCAAAAAATCGGTTTTTCCGCTTAGCTGAGAAGAGACATCTCCGCCCAACAGCTTGACTTTTTCTTTGGCCGCATCGCGAGTCAAATTAGCCAACGCGCCGGTAAAAACAAAAGACTTGCCGGTAAAACTCGAAAGGTGCTTATTTTTAAGATGATTGCTTATCAGAACAATACCCTGATTTTTTAGTTCTTCCAATTCAATTTTGTTAGACTCTAAATTGAGAAATTCCGTTAAACTCTCTCCCGCCTTAACTCCAATGCCCTTGATTCTTTGCCAATCTTCGGCAGTTTTTTGTCGAGCGAGAAGATAAAAACTAAACGGATTTTGCTTTTTGATTTCCCATTCTTCCTCTTCGGCGATGGATTTAGCGACCAAAAAGGCGGTTTCTTCTCCAATGTAGCGAATCCCCAGTGAGGTAATAAATTTTTCCAATTTAATTTTTTTCGCTCTTTCAATGGAGCCAAGCAAGTTCGTCGCTGAAAGTTCTGCGAATCTTTCCAGGGGTAATAATACTTCTCGATTCAGTTTAAAAATATCGGAAAAATTTTTAATCAGGCCTTCTTCCATCAATTGCTCGATAATTTTTTCACCCAAACCTTCAATATTAAAGCCTTTTTTGCTGACAAAATGGATCAGTTTTTCCTTCTCTCTGGCAAAACATTTAGGATTGGAACAATAAAGATTGGCTTCCGGCTCCTTTTTTCCGCTTTCCGGCCTTCTGACTTCAGAACCGCAAAAAGGGCAAATTTTTGGCATGTGGAAAATTTTTTCCGTGCCGGTACGCAGATTCTTTAAGGATTCTACTATCTCAGGGATAACATCTCCCGCCTTGTGAATCACTACGAGATCGCCCAGCCGAATGTCTTTGCGCCGAATTTCGTCTTCATTGTGCAAAGTGGCGCGACTGACGGTCGATCCGGCCAGAGAAACCGGTTCCAATTTGGCGACCGGAGTGAGGGCGCCCGTTCTGCCAATTTGAACAATAATATCCAGTACTCGGCTGGTTGTTGTCTCGGCGGAGAATTTGTAGGCGGCCCCCCAACGAGGTGATTTTCCAGTGAAGCCCAGTAATTCCTGATCGGCCAAATCGTTTATTTTAATGACCATGCCGTCAATACCGTAGGGCAATTTTTTTCTTTCTTGATCAAGCTTTTGATAAAAATTTTTAACTTCTTTCAAATTTTTAGCGATCGAGTAAAATTCATTAACTTTAAAACCTAATTTTTTGAGAAGCTTCAGCTTGTCCGATTGGCTCTTGATCGAATAGGGAAAATAACCGTTTAAGGAAGGATGAAGTTGATAGAGAAAACAGTCAAGTTTTCGAGAGTGAGCTATCGTCGGATCGAGCTGGCGAATCGAGCCGGCCGCCGCGTTTCTGGCATTGGCGAAGGGGGTCTCGCCATTTTGGACTCTTTCCGTGTTTATGCGTTTTAATTCTGCTTCGGAGAGCCAACACTCTCCTTCGACAACGATGTCGAGCTTCTCCTTTAATTTGAGCGGAAGACTTTCAATAGTTTTAATATTTTGAGTGACATTCTCTCCGATTTGACCGTCTCCGCGAGTGGCTCCCGTTACCAACAATCCTTTGCGATAAGTTAGGACCAAGTGCAATCCGTCAATTTTTGCCTCCACCAAATAGTTAAAATTTGCTTTACGCCCCTTTTTTTCCAAAAAACGAGCATTTTTTTCTTCAAAATCTTTTAAATCGTTTTCATCAAAAAGGTCGCTCAAGCTCCACTGGCGAACGGAGTGGACGATTTTTTCGAATTTTTCAAGCGGCTTGCCGGCCACTCTTTCCGTCTCAGAGTTGGCTATTTTGTATTGAGGGTATTTTTTTTCCAGCTCTATCAACTTTTTTCTCAAAGAAGTGTAGACTTCATCGCCGACAGTCGGATCATTTAGGACATGATAGCGATAGCGCAGTCGTTCTATCTCTTGGCGTAATTTTGTTATCTCCAAGGCGATATTATCCATATTTTTAATTTATTTTTAGCGAACGCGAATTCTTTTTTTATCGATAGAAATTCTGATTCGACGAACAGAAGTGTGCTTGCCGGCTATTTTTTCCGCTATTTTTTCCTCCAAATCTCGTTGAATTTTGCGACGAAGCAAACGAACTCCTTCTTTTTTGTCCAGACTTTTTTCGGCTAGAAAATCGGTGACTTTGGGAGCTATTCGGATCAGAATATTCTTTCTTTTGAGCCTTTTAGCCAATTTCTTCAATTCTAATCCGGCGATCTCTTTCAGATTCTCTCGATCTAAATTTCTAAAAACAATAATTTCGGAAAGCCGATTGATAAATTCAGGCTTTAAAAAATTTTCCAATTTATTTTTGAGTGTCTTTTCCGAAAGCTCCGCCTCCCTGTCGTTTTTTTTACCTCTAAACCCCAAAGGGGATCGAGCGTTTTCACCCGTTAAAATATTGGAAGTAAAAACAATCAGCGTATTCCTGAAATTGATCTTCTGCCCCGTACCGTCTGTCAGGTGGCCGTCTTCCAATATCTGTAGAAATAGATTGAAAATCTCCGGATGGGCTTTTTCTATTTCATCAAAAAGAAGCAGACTGTAGGGATTTTTGCGGACTTTTTCGATAAATCCGGTTTTTTCGCCGTAACCGATATAGCCCGGAGGGGATCCGACCAGTTTTGAGGCGGTGTGCTTTTCGGAAAATTCGCTCATATCCACTCGAATCAAAGCGTCTTTACGCAAAAAAAGTTTTTTGGCTAAAACTTTAGCGGTATAAGTTTTACCGACCCCGCTTGGACCAACCAGAAGAAGAGCGCAGGCCGGTCGATGCGGATCGGCCACTCCCGCAAAAGATCTTTTCAAAGTGCCGGTGACTCGGGTTAAGGCTTTGATTTGACCCTTAATTTTTGCGTTCAACTCATTGGGAAGATCGGCCAATCGTTCATTGAAACTTTCCGCCAATAATTCTTCAGGCAGATCAAGTTTTTCCGCTAAAACGCTAATAATATCTTTTTCCGTTACGGTCGGCTTAAACTTTTCTTCCGCCTGTGCTTTGGCTTTGAATTTTTCAATTAAACAATGAAGGTCTTTCTCGTTTTTGAGAATCGATTCAGCCAACTCAAAATCGTCTTGTTCGACTATTTTTTCTTTTAAGAACTCGATTTTTTCCTTTTGCAGAGCCAATTTTTGAAGGCGTTCAGTGTAGCTTTGCCGATAATTTTCCATGACGACAAAGGAGGCGGTTTCGTCCAGCAGATCTATCGCTTTATCGGGCATAAAACGATCGGCGATAAAGCGATCGGCTAAAGAAACAGCTTTTTTGATAGCTTCGGGGGTGATAATAATTTTGTGAAAATTTTCGTAATGTTCTTTGAGACCAAACAGAATCGCTTCGGTTTTTCTTAAACTTGGCTCTTTTAGCCAAATAGGCTGAAATCTTCTTTCGAGTGCGCCATCCTTCTCAATGTATTTTTGGTATTCCTTAGAGGTGGTTGCGCCGATACAGCGAATTGAGCCTCGAGCGAGAGCGGGTTTTAAAATGTTTGCCGCGTCCAAGCTGCCCTGAGCATTGCCGGCACCGACCAAGTTGTGAATTTCATCAATAAAAAGAATAATTTCCGAATTTTGTTCCGCTTCTCCGATTATATTTTTAATTCTCTCCTCAAATTCACCGCGAAAAGTAGTTCCGGCGACCAAAGAACCCACATCCAAGCTATAAATTACCGATTTAGCCAAGGCGGGAGGAACTTCGCAATTGATGATTTTTCCAGCTAAGGCGGATACCAAAGCGGTCTTACCTACACCCGGCTCGCCCACCAGAACGGGATTATTTTTCAGTTTTCTGATTAGAGTTCGGATCATTTTTTCCGTCTCTTGCTCTCGACCGATAACGGGATCGATCTTTTTATCGAGCACTTCTTGATTTAAGTTGCGTCCAAAATGTTCTAAAAAAGGAGTTTTCGAACTCTTCTCATCAAAGTTAATCAATCCAAAAGAAGGCTGAAAGCGCCGACCGACTATCTGCGGTGGAGGCACAAAAAAACTTTTTCGCTTTTCCGGTTGAAAAGAATTATGAATAAAAGAAGAGAAAATGTCGGTCATTTCACTGAGAAGATAATTTTTTTTTCTGTCTTCCTCGTTTTGCTCGAAGGAGCTTTCTTTTGAATCAAAAATGGTGTTCTGCGGGCCGATAATTTTGACCGAAGGCTCGCTTTCTTCGAATGTTCGGTTGAGAATCTGTTTTAATTGAGAATAAATTTTAGCGAATTCCGATTGAAATTTTTCTGTAATTTTTTTGGTTTTTTCGTCTTGATTTCTTAAAATGGCAAAAAGTAAATGTTCCGTGCCGACATAGGGGAATTTGAATTGTTGAGCGAGACGAAGAGCTTCGACGAGAGAACGATAGGCCTCCTTGGAAAAAGACAGGTGAGTATAGGACTGATTTTGAATCGGTTTTGGATTGCTGAGAGTGAAGCGTTTTTTCCAGTTTTTAAAAAAGAGTATCGTTTCCAATAGGCTACCGCCGACACTTCCTTGTCGCAGAGACATAGCCTTGAGCATATCCAAACTGGAGATGTCCTTCGGTCCGTTTTTTCTTGACTCTGCCAAGATTTGAGCGGAAAAAAGAACAGTTTTCAGATGTTGAGTGAAGTATCTTTCGATTATATTTTCCATATCAAAACTTTAAAGCCTTAATCGGGCTTTGTAATCTAAATTCAAGCTTATTTTTTAAAAAAAGACAAGCATTGTTTTATTTTTTAAAAAAACATTTTATAATTTTAAAAAATAATTTAGTTTAAAAAAACAAAAATGTTGAACTGCAAAAAAATCTCGACAATCGTGCGACTGTTAGTGGTTTTTGCTTTGTTTGGAGGAATTACATCAAGTCCGGTGTCGGCGGAAGACCAAAGCGATCCTGATTTTAAAGC
Organism: uncultured bacterium; assembly: GCA_937952315.1. Taxonomy (GTDB): domain Bacteria; phylum Patescibacteriota; class Minisyncoccia; order CAIUEV01; family CAIUEV01; genus CAIUEV01. The sequence continues at coordinate 1,412 of CALFZX010000017.1, read as the reverse complement.
GAAGTATATTGAATATTTAGAACAGTTGCCTCCGCCAACGGCGCTTAACGGTGGACAGTCGGAAAAAATTAAATCTTCCTTTCCCAACCATCGTTTTCCCTTTACAGCTTGGAGCCTTGAGATCAAAGAAAAAAATCAATTTTCTTTCAAACCCGGGGAAAAACTAGAAGTCAAGGGAGATCTTAGCTATGAATTCAAAGGTCAAGAAAACGCTCAAAATATTCAAAAAATTTGTCTGGAGCTTAATGATAATCAAGCAGACGCCTGCAAAGCGCCGGAACTTTTTCCGATAGCGGAATTTAAAAACTTGGGTATCCTGACTCAAGTTTGGCGCAGGGACGAAAGCGAAAACGGTCAGAAGGGTGATTATTTGGTCGATGAATTTTACGCTTTAGAAAACGGTCAATTGAAAGACGGGCAAAAATTGCCCTTTACTTTGCGCTGGTCGGTGCCGGAGAAAATTAAGGACGGAGATTACTATATTTTGCTTTTTGTCAATCAAGAAAAATATTTTGATTTGCTCGGCAATCCCCTGACGGTCTTTTCGGAGGGAGCAAGATTTGATTTCGGTGTTGAAGGAAATGAGGGGGGAGTGGAAATAGATAAAAACAACATAAAAATTAATGGCAAGGACTATGCTTATCGCGCTCCGGCTCCGTCGGTGACGGGAGAAACCGTTACGGTGGAAACCGCTCTTAAAAATTTAAGTGCGGAAAAGGCTGACACGGAAGTTAAATACGAACTTTTTCGCTGGGGAAGAACGAACCCGGCCGATCTGATTCAAAGTAAAAAGGAAAGCAAAACAATTTTGGCCAACGGAGAGGATAAGCTTAGTTATACATTCAAACCTGACGCCGGTGAAAGTGTTTATGACTTGAAAATTTCTTTAGCGGGCAATTCCAAGTCAGTTGTCTCTGTGCGTTTTGTCATTCAAGATAAAAATCGAGGAATCGTTCGTTTTCTGTCATTGGTGGAGCAAAACGGTCAACAAAAACCTTTCTTCTGTGTTCGCAACGCCAATTGGGAGGGTAAATTTAAAGGTAAGATAAAGTTGACGGTTAATGATGAACTCTTTCTAGAGGAGGAGGGAGCTTTAGACGCGGAAGAAGAAAATTGCTTCATCGCAAAAAATTCTCTGAAATCAAGCGCTTGTCAGCGAATGAACTTGGAAATAGTTGATCAAGGAGGGAAGCTGACGGATAGCCAAAAGATGGAGCTGGGGCAATGTGTCGATAGTGATAATTCAGAAATCAGCGCGACCGAAGATCGGCAAAACAATACTCTTTTGATAATCATCGCCTCAATTTTAGTTTTACTTTCCCTAGGCGGAATTCTATTTTTAAGAAATAAAGCAAAATAATGAGCACCAAAAATGCGGTTAAAATCGGAATAGTAGGTAGTTTCTGCTTCTT
>CALFZX010000016.1 GCA_937952315.1 uncultured bacterium | reverse complement strand
GGCACAACTTTCCTTTCTCGACCTATTCAATAAAAAACGGATTTATCGTTTAGAAAGCCCCGTTCATTGGTGCCCCCATTGCCACACGGCTTTGGCCCAAGCAGATTTGGAAGACCGAGAGGAGAAAAGTGTAATGTATAAAATTAAATTCGGTGATAATAAAGATTCAAGATTGATTGTGGCAACCACAAGGCCGGAATTGATTTTTGCTTGTGTAGCTCTTTATGTTAACCCAAAAGATGAAAGATACCTTGACTTGGTCGGCCAGGAAATTAAAATTCCGTTGGCGGAGAGATCTGTACCGATAAAAACTCATCCCAAAGTTGAGATGGAAAAGGGGACGGGTTTGATGATGGTCTGCACTTGGGGCGATCAAAATGATGTCGAAAAGTGGAGAGCCGATCGGCTGGAAAGTCGAATTATTTTTGATGAAAATGGAGTTTTTAACAAACTCGCTGGTCGATATCAAGGAAAAAAAGTAAGAGATAGCCGTTTGGAGATAGTGGAGGAGCTGAAGAAAAAAAATTTATTTGAAGGGGAGTCGCCGATAGTTCATAATATTAGCGTACACGAGAGATGTAAAAGTCCGGTTGAGTTTTTGTCTTCCGGCCAATGGTACATTAAAATTCTCGATCTTAAAAAAGATCTCCTCAAAAGAAGCGATGAGCTTAGTTGGCATCCGAAATCGATGAAAATCCACTACACAAATTGGGTGGAAGGACTGAATTGGGACTGGTGCATTTCAAGAGATCGTTTTTTTGGAGTTCCTTTTCCCGTTTGGCATTGCAATGATTGCGGTGAGATAATTCTGCCCTTGGAGGACGAACTGCCGGTTGATCCTAGGGACAATAAGCGGCCCGATTCAATCAAAAATTGTCAAAGATGCGGAAGCCGAAATCTGATTGGGGAAACACAAGTAATGGATACTTGGATGACATCTTCCGTTACCCCCTTGATCAATGCGAAATGGAAAAGTAAGGGTGAGTTGACTGACGCTATTTATCCTATGTCTTTAAGAGTTCAGGCCTTGGATATTATTCGTACCTGGCTTTTTTATTCGGTTGTAAAATCGCATTTGCACACTAATTCTTTGCCTTGGAACGCCGTTATGATCTCCGGTCACGGAACAGATGCAAAAGGAGAAAAAATGAGTAAATCGGTTGGCAATTTTGTAGTGGCCGACCAAGTAATCGATCGCTACGGGGCGGACGCTTTAAGACTCTGGGCTTGCAACGCCGGTCTCGGAGCCAATGTTCGTTACTCGGAAGACGATATGCGCGCCGGACAAAAGTTCTTAACTAAATTATGGAATGTCACTCGCTTTATTTTTATGAATCTGGAAACTTTACCGGAAAAACCGAAGAAGCTTTATCCGACAGATGCTTGGATTAGAGAAGAGACAAAAAAATTGGTGGCTGAGGTAACCGCTGATTTGCTCGATTATGAATTTGGATTGGCCAAAATTAAAATCGAAAAGTTTTTTTGGACCAAACTGACAGACCATTATTTGGAACTGATTAAGGGCAGATTGTACGGTCAAAGTGAAGAAGCAAAAAAATCGGCCGAAACGACGCTGGTTTATTTGTTAGATATTTTTTGCCATTTGCTGGCTCCATTTGTTCCTTTTATCACAGAGGAGATTTACCAGCAATTTTTTAGAGACAAAAAATATTCGGAAATTTCAATTCATTTAAGAAAGTGGCCGAAAACGGAAAAATTTGATAAACAAACGGTGGAAAACGGTAATTTAATCATCGAGGCGGTGGAAGCTATTAGAAAATATAAATCGAAACGGGGTATCAAATTGAATGAGGAATTGAAAAAAGCAAATTTTATCGGACCGATCGGGTGGTGCGATTCACTGAAACCCTTTGAGGAAGATCTGAAAAATGTCGGTCGAATCGGTGAAATAAATTGGGAGAATAAAGACGAGGGAGAGCCGGAATTTATTTTTGAACCGTAGCTTTAATTATTTTTTAAAAAAGGGATAAAAAAGCTTTTCCAGCTCGGCGCTGAGCTGATAATCGGTTAATTGTCCGAAGTCGGATTGAAGTTTGAGAACGCCTCTTAACCTTTCAGGCAACCTGTCGATTACCTTTTCTCGCAGGCAATTAGTAATTTTTCTTTTTAGCCGGTGACGGTCGGTCGCCCTTTTGACGGTTTTTTTACTTATAGAAACTGCAATTTTGGGGCAAGATTCATCTTTCGAACCGTTCGTCGAGTTAGTGAAATCGAAAATCAGCAAAAAATTTTTTGTTCTTTCTTTTTTGATCGAATAAACAATTTTTTTTAACTCCGCTCCTCCGAGCCGATTTTTTTTGGCGAGCATTATTGTTCTAAAATAGCTTTAATTCGACGAACGCCGGCGCTGGAAGCTTCCTCCTTAATAATTTTAAAATGTCCCAGCTCGGCCGTATTTTTGACATGCGGACCATTGCAAATTTCTCGACTGAACGGTCCCTCCTTCGGTCCGAAAGTATAAACTTTGACCTTATCGCCGTAACGGTCTTTAAAAAAACCTAAAGCGCCAAGTTTCAAAGCCTTCGGATAGCTCATTTCTTCGATTTCGACAGACAAAGCTGATTTAATCATATCATTAACCATTTCCTCAGTTTTTTTTAATTCTTCGTCGGTAATTTTTCGACCGAAGGAGAAATCGAAACGAAGTCGATCGGGTGTAATATTGCTTCCTTTCTGTTCAATCTCTGAACCGAGAATTTTTCGCAAGGAAGCTTGAAGTAAGTGAGTGGCGCTATGGAGACGAGTAGTCTCTTCACTTGTGTCGAGTAATCCACCCTTAAAATGCGCTTCCGCTCCCTTACGCGAAGCCTCGTGGTGGTTTTTTATCGCATCTTCCAGCCCTTCCTTGTCTATTTTTATGCCTTTTTCTTCTGCCAGTTCCTCGGTCAGTTCGGTTGGGAAGCCGTAAGTGGAAAAAAGTTTGAAAATATCTTCACCGGAAATTTTTCCTTGTTTTGCAATTCTCTCCCATTCTTTGAGGCCCCGCTCTAAAGTTTTTTCGAAACGGGCTTCCTCTTTCTTAATTTCTTGAATAATGAAAGAAAAATTTCGTGCCAGATTGTCATATGTTTGAGCATAATTATCAATAAAAAGTCGAGCGACTCGTTCGCTAACGCCCCAACGGATTTTATTTTCCGGTGCCAATTTTTTTTGGTAACGCAGAGAGCGACGGATCAAGCGTCTTAGAATATAGCCCGGTCCTAAATTTGAAGGAGCTACTTTATTATCCTCACCCAAAATAAAGACGGCCGCTCGCAAGTGATCGGCAATGATGCGAAGAGCTTTTGTTTTTTCGGGATCTTCTCCATAAACAATATCGTATTCTGTTTCTAAAAATTTTATCACCGGTACGAAAAAATCTCCCTTAAAAACATCTTTTTCTCCCGTAATAACGGATACGGCTCTTTCCAAGCCCATTCCCGTGTCGACATTGGCTTGTTCCAGTTTTTTATAATTTTCACCCTCTCTTTTAAATTCCATAAAAACATTGTTCCAGATCTCCCAAAAGTTGGCATCATTAAAGCCCGGTCTTTCTTGTTCCAAATTCGGAGAATCCTGGCCCCAATAATAGAAAATTTCCGTATCCGGACCTTGAGGACCCGGATTTTTTCCGCCGGTCGGCCACCAATTGTCTTCTTTGCCTAAGGGAAAAATTTTAAAAAGCGGTTTTAGCTTATCGTTAGCGGTCTCCAGTCCTTCCTCACCATAAACTCTAGCGTCAATGCCAAAAGATGAAAAAACTTTTTTCCAAATATTTATGGAATCTAAATCCTTCTCCGATTTTTCATCACCGCTGAAAACAGTGACAAAAATTTTGAACGGATCGAGACCCAACCCATACTCTTTGGATGTCAAAAAATCCATACTCCATTCGATTGATTCCGCTTTAAAATAATCCCCCAAAGACCAATTGCCAAGCATTTCAAAGAAAGTCAAATGATTTTGATCGCCGACTTCATCGATGTCGGTTAAGCGTACGCATTTTTGAGAATTAGCCAATCTTTTACCCATCGGGTGAGTCTCTCCAAGTAAATACGGCACCAGGGGTTGCATCCCCGCGGTGTTGAAAAGTACGGTTGGATCATTCTCGGGAATCAAGCTGGCGGAGGGCAATATGGAATGACCTCGCCGTCGAAAAAAATTGAGAAATCGCGTCCGCAGTTCGGAGCTGGTAATAACTATAGACATAGTAAATCGATTATTGATTATTGTTCAAAATAAAGCTACAACAAACTTTTAGTTTTTAAAAATTATTCATTTTTTCAAGCAGAAAAGGCTGATCCTGAGTATATTTAAGGCCGAGCCGGAGCGCCGATTCCGCTTTTTGCAGTTCAATGCCGAGATCGAGGGCATGCTCCGTCAGGGAAAGGGCAAGATCGCTATCGATTTTTCTGGCTATATCCAAAGCCGCTTTCGGTTTTTTTGCCGATTGAGACCATCTTCTAAGTTCAAATCCCTCCGGAGAAAAATGTCGGACTTCAATTTCAAATTTTTTATTATCGGTGGAAACAATGAAATAACCCCGAGGATCGGTTTCAAATTCAAAATCTTTATTTTTTTGAATAATTTTTTGCGCCTCCGCCCAATTGAAATCATAAATATGAGCACTGGCGGAAATAAAAGTAAGACTGCCAATAGCTAATCCGCTTTCCCGGCCGATTTTTTGATGCAACTTGCAAAGACCGAAGGCGTTGAGTGGCCAGCCACCAAAAATATCGTGACTGCGAACATAAACATTCAAATTTAATTTCTGACGATTGCGAAGAGCTTGAATCAGAACGATGCAGGGTCGATGTTCCGCCTCGATGTCGACTTTTGGATCGAAAAGAACGCCAACCGCCTCTCGAGCGTTGGGATCTTTCTTCAGTTTTTCAATCATTTTTTCCGTTTGATCGATTTCAAAATGGCTCCCAAGCCGATAGCCGTAAGTATAATGAAGACCTTTTAGTTTATTTTTATCGATTATTTGAGGCAAATAATTATTCAATTTGGATTTGTCAAAACCCAGGTAATCCGGAATAAAAAAATCGTCTGCGTTTTCATTTTCAATGACGGTCGTCAAATTTAAAATCTCTTTCATCTTCATAGAGTCCGTTTCTTTGACTTCGCCAAACAGAAGAATATTTTTGAGCGCTTTCAACCAAACTTCGGCTACTGTTTTACCTCTCACTTTAAAAACTGAAGAGTCGGTAGGGAAGTGGCAATAAAGTTCGTTGTAATCAAGTTTTTTGGTCTCGGGAAATATCTCCGCCTCACCGTAAGCGGGTAAGCTTTGGTTGAATTTCTCCGCTTGTCGTTTTATAGTAACGGGGTTATCTTCACCAAGCATATTAATCAGTTCGACATGATCGATCATCTCGAAAATTGCTTTTTTCGAGATTTCTTTGTCCAAATAATCGCTTGTTTTTTTATTCCAGAGAGAAATTAGCTCTTTTCCGGCGTCGCCTCTATCCTGTCCGCAAATAACCAAGTGGCGGATTTTTTTGTTTGCCAGCAAGTTTCTGACCAAAAAATTGATCCCCGTGCGCGTATAAAGCTGACCACTGACCGCATAAAGGCTTTTGGGCCATTTTCCTGTGATTTTATCGCAAATAGTCCAACCGGTCGCTATGCCTAAAGTGGATTTTTCGCTTCCCAGTCTCAAAATATCTTTGTAATAGATTGGCCAATCCATTTCGAATTTATTATTTTTTATTTATTCATTTGATTCGTCTTTCCGAAGTGTCACCTTGGAGAAAATTTAGCATAAATTGGATATCTTCACTTTCAATTTTGAAGGGTCTGACTTTGACGCCCGTTGACTCAAGCGCCTCCTTCCAATGTTGATCGCGGTTTTTATCGACCGATTCATAACCTTTCTCAAAGATGATTTCCTTGACACCGGCGCGAACTAAAAGCTTTGTACAGACGAAACAAGGAAAAAGGGTGGCATAAACGACACTTCCTTCCAAGTCCAACCCTTTTTTACTTGCCAAGGCCACGGCGTTAGCCTCAGCGTGAATACTGCGACAAAAATCGTATTTTCCGGCATCGGGAGCTTGAATGCTCCGTCGGTAACACCGTCCTTCTTCGGAGCAGTGAGCTACCCCGGGCATTGAACCGTTATATCCGGTTGAAATTATTTGTTTATCCTTGACAATGACGCAACCGGTTGGTCGAGAGAGACAAGTTGAACGAGAAGCGACCAGTTTAGCTAGCGCCATAAAATAAGCATCCCAAGAGGGACGAATCGAGGATTTCATTTTTAAAACTGTTTATTTTTTACTCTTAATTTTCTTTGGAGCAATTTTGATAATTTCAGCTTTTGCAACGGATTTTTTCTTGCGTGGCTTTTTGAGGGCATTTTGTTTTTGCTTCTCCTCTTTCAAATTTTTACCAATCTCAAGCCGTTTCTTGAAGCGATCAACTCGACCGGCGCTGTCAACAATTTTCTTCTGCCCGGTATAAAAAGGATGGCAAGCACTACAAATTTCTATGGAAAGTTCAGAAACAGTACTGTAAGTCTGAACTTCATTGCCACAGGCACATTTAATTACACTTGGACCGTAGTTGGGATGAATACCTTTTTTCATAGCAAACACTTATTTTTTAACTTTCAGCTTTATATCACAAATAATTCAAAGTAGCAAAAAAACTAGCGCAGGGCGGTGTCAATCAGGTAATTGAAAGTTTCTTTAGCGGTTTTCTCCCAGGAGAATCTTGGGCATCGAGCCAAACCTCGCTCCACCATTTCTTTTTTCTTTTCGGGGTTATGATTTATATCTTTAACCAGAGCAGCCAGTTGGTCAACTCGTCTAGCGTCAAAATAGAGACCCGCCTCTCCCGCCACTTCAACTAAGCTGGAGTTTTTTGCCGTAATAACGGGCACTCCGCAAGCCATAGCCTCGAGAATCGGGATGCCAAAGCCTTCATAAAGAGAGGGGAAAATAAATGTTTCCGCTCCCCATAATAGATATGGCAAATCGGAGGTCTCGAACTTCCCGGTCATGATTATATCTTTACTCCAGATAGAAGTTTTGATTTGTTTTTTCAGCTCATCGAACAGCCACGCTTCTTCACCGGCTAAAACCAGTTTCCAATCTTTGAAAGAATGAAGAGTTTTTATTCTTTCAAAGGCGCTGACTAATACTCCCAAATTTTTTCTTGGCTGAATAGCGCCGACATAAATAAGGTATTTAGCGTTTTTCGGAATTTTAAATTTCTCCAAAAATTCATGAATTTTCGCTTTTTCTTTATCGCTAGGGAGGTGAAAAAGTTTATGATCATAGCCGTGATAGATTACTTTTATTTTGTAAGGTGAAACCCCGTAGATTTCCGCCAAATCGTTAGCTGTAGAGCGAGAAACAGCAATAATTCGATCGGCATTTTTGACAGCGTAAGCGGTCAGTTTGTTCAGAAGGACCAAGTCTTTTTTGGGAAAGAAATCGGGAAAAATTTTAAAGGCCAGATCGTGAACCGTTACCACCGTTTTAAGATTCTTGGGCTTAAAAAAAGGTAGGTTGTGCAACGGCATCCACAAAACATCGGGCTGTGTTTGCCGAAGCATAAAAGGAAATCGCAATTGAGTCCAAAGAAAAGGAAGATTTGCTTTGTGAATCCGATAATTAGGATATTTTTTAAACTTTAAACCGGGATTGATGTCTCCCTTAAGATAAATTTCAAAATTGGTTTCGGGAGCTAAAGCGCCGAACCTTTCAAGCAAATTTTTTATATAGATTCTTGTGCCGTCGATTCGGGAATAGCAAAGATCGGCCGCATCAATGCCTATGGTTGGTGATTGATTCTTTTTAATCATTTCAATCGATTGTTTTTGTTTGATTTTCAAGAGCATAAACTAAAAGTTTATCCCCCTCTTTTATCTTATTAAAATTACCTGTCGACTCGAAACTCATACCGCATTCATCGCCTTCAACCGCCTCTTCAACCCCTTCTTTGCCTTTTTTAATTTCAACAATTTTCCCACTACCGATATTTTCTTCGTTTCTAATTATATCAACAAAATCGCCTTTGGCCAATTTACCCTCCAAGATTCTTCCTCCGATAATCATATCCTTTTTTCCGGTTTTAAAAATGGCTAAAATTTTGACCGTTCCTCTGTCTACTCTGACTTCTTCGATGGTAACATTTTTTTCCATTTCGTTTTTAATATCCTCGACCAGATGATAAATAACATCGAAAATTTTGGGCTTAACCTTTGTTTGATCTTCCGCCTCTTTAGCGCTAGCGTTGGCGTTGACTCGAAAACCATAAAGAATGGCGTCGCTGATTTTCGCCATCACCAAATCGGATTCGGTGATCTGACCGACACCCGATTTAACAATTTTAATCATCACATCGGAAGCTATCAAAGTGTTTAAAATTTGTTCCAGTGCCTCGAGAGAGCCTTGAGTATCTGCCTTCACAACTACATTGAGTTTTTTGTACTGTTCTTTCTTCAATGATTTCTCGATTCTTTTCAGCGGAGAGCGAGATCGATTTTCTTTAGCTTGTATCGATTCCCATTCGTTCGCCTTCTTGCAATTTCTAGTTTTAATTTTCGTCTGAAAAATACTACCCGCCTCCGGCAAGTTTTCAAAACCTAAAACGGTGATCGGAGTTGACGGAGCCGCCTCCTTGATTTTTTCACCCTTGTAGTCCTCGATCAATTTAATTCTCCCGCTTTCTCTTCCGGCGACGACAAAATCGCAAATATTCAGAGTCCCATTTTTGACAATTAAGGTTGCAACCGGTCCCCGATTCTTATCCAAATGAGATTCCAAGACCAGCCCGACTGCCTTAGCTTTGGGATTGGCTTTAAAATCTTCAATTTCCGCTACCAGCAAGATGGTCTCCAGCAATTCATCGATATTCTTGTTTTCTTTGGCGGAAATTTCCACCAGGGGAACTTTCCCACCCCAACCCTCGACCAAAACATTCAATTCCGCCAGTTGCCCTTTGACTCTCTCCGGATTGGCCTCCGGTTTATCGATTTTGTTCAGACAGACCAAAAAGGGGATGTTATTCTTTAACACTTTTTCGATAACTTCTTTAGTCTGAGGCTTAACTCCGTCGCAAGCATCAATAATAATGATGGCAATATCGGAAATATGCGCGCCACGCGAACGCATTTTTTCGAAAGCTTCGTGACCGGGCGTATCAACAAAAGTAATTTTCTTGTTCTTGATCATAACTTGGTAGGCGGTAATGTGTTGAGTGATTCCGCCCGACTCTTGGTCGACTACTTTAGTTTTTCTGATTGTGTCAAGCAAAGTGGTCTTGCCGTGATCTACATGCCCGAGAATAGTCACGATTGGCGGTCGGTTTTCCAATTGGTCTTCGTCGGCGGTGTCTTTCCGAATTATGGCGTTAAGATCGCTGTCTCTCTCCGATTCTTTATTTTCGTTTTCAATTTGAGTTTCGATCTCAAAACCCAAATCGTAAGCAACGATAGTGGCCGTTTCCGAATCCAAAGATTCATTGATCGTAGCCAGAAAGCCGTTTTGCATTAAAACGGCAATCACCTCGGAGACAGTTTTACCGGTTAATTTAGCGAATTCTTTCACTGAAATATTTTCCGGCAGAGCAATTTTTTTCTTCTCTGCTTCTTCTTGCATATTAGTAAAATTATAGTTTAAAATTAAAAAACAACTTGTTTGGCTCGTTCCAATGCCTTAATTTCTTCTTCCAACAACTGCGTATCCTGATCATTTTTGCCTTCTTTGATGTTTCGAATAAACATTCTCGAATCGTTGGCCGTTTTCAAGTAGGAAACGATAATACCGGTATCTTTATAATTCAGTAAGGCTAAAGCGAAACTTTGGTTGCCACTTTTTTCTCCCAGAGAGTTGAATTTGCAAATACCCATTTTACAAACGCCCTTCTTGCTCACTCGATTAAGCTGACTGCTGATATCATAAAGATCTTTTACATCGCGATCGATTCGGGTTACCGCCGGGATAAGACTTTCCCAGTCCAATTTTTTCCCCTCGGCCAGGAGAATGTTTTCTTTGTTCTCGATTTTTCTGACTTTAAGCCAAGTTATTACATTGAAAATAAGCAGAATAACGCCAAAAATAACTGAAAAAACAAGCACGAATGTCTCCATTGAGATAGATTCTTTAATTCTTTTAAATTGATCGGTGGCCTATTATCGCCAATATTTTTCTTATTTGCAAATCCCAAGAAAATTTTTCCTTAACTCTTTGAAGATTTTTCTTGCCCATCATCTCTAGCTCCCGTTTATTTTTGGCCAGTTTGGTAATGGCCGTTTTTAATTCTTTAAATCTATTTACCAACTGTCTTTCGTCGCCAACGAAGTATAAACTATTAGGACTTTTTATAGCTAAAACCGGCAATCCAGCGGCCATATAATTAATTAATTTGCCACTGCTTTCAGTGCTGGTTTTTGGCTTTGGGTCGAGGCCAATATCGGCCAGCGAAAGCAGGAGCGGAAGATTCTCAATTTCAAGCTTCGACGAATAAACCGCAATCTCCTCGTTTTTTGTTTTCAAATCGCCCTCGCCGGCAAAAATAAAGCGAATCGAATCTTTCTTGCTAAAATGGGGGAGTATTTGTCTGATAAAGTCGGGCAATCCTTTGGCCGGACCGAAGTTACCGGTATAGATTATGATAAATTTTTCTTCTTCGAGCCATTTATTCACTCTTTGATAATCATTTTTTTCAAAACAATGATTTATTTTTTTTAGATTTTTTATTTTTTCTTCTCGTCGAACAATATCTTTTCCCGGAGAAAAGGACGGTCCATCGGCTAATTGTTCCGTTCGATCTTTTAGACCGGGCATTTCCTTTATTTTTTTGAGGTAATTGATTGAGCTAACGAAAATTTTATCGGGAAAACGAAGTAAAAATTTTTCCAATCCGCGAAAAAAATTCAAAATGGTAGAATTTTCAATCATGCCGTAACTTTTCATTTCATCGGCGCGGCTACCTTGACTGTCAAAAATCAAAATCGGTTTATAGGTCCAAAGGGAAAAAATTCTAACCACTGATAGCGTTACGATGCCAATTGACAGCCCTTCCAACAAGTGACAATAGATTGCTTTGGGCCGATATTTAAAAACTAATCTTAAGGTAGTTAAAAAAAGGAAGAAAGAAGCGGGAATTTTTTTCCAGCTGGCTGTCGGACCTTTGTCAAAATTAATCAAGTCCAGCGACGATCGCTCGATTCTAAGATTTTTTACTTCGTTTCCTTGTCTAAAAGCAGCGATCAAAATGGAACAACCGGCCCTTTGAAGAGATTCGGCTTCCTCTCGAATTCTTAAATGGCAACCTCGATTTTCAAAAAAGGGGGTGGGCGCAATCATCAAAATATCCGGGGGAGAAGAAATCATATTAACTATTTGATTTTAATGATGAATAATTTTTTCCAAAGTCAGCTGACTGCCTTCGTAAGCTTTTCTGGCGATGGTAAGAAACTCAAAAATATTTAAACTGGCCCCGCCGATTAGAAGGCCGTCCAATTTATCTAGCGCAATAAATCCGTCAACATTCTTTCCGTTTACGCTTCCACCGTAAATAATTTTTACTTTGGAAATCACATCGGAATGATAAATCTCGAAAAGTGTTTTACGGATTAAAATTAAAGCGCTCAGAACATTACTAGGATCATCCGCTTCGCCTTTTACACCTTTTTCCATGCTACTGATAGCCCAAACCGGCTCATAGGCAATCATTATTTTAGGCAAAGCGAGAACGCTGACCTTCTCAAAGGCCGTTCGAATTTGTTCTTTCAGCACTTTGGCGGTTAGGCCTTTATCTTTTTCCTCCTTCGTTTCACCGATGCAAACAATCGGTTTAAGGTTGCCTTGGAGTATCGAGCGCAACTTTAGATTGACCGTTGCGTCCGTTTCACCGAACATGCGACGCCTTTCCGAATGACCGATTATCGCATATTTGCAGCCGATATTCTCCGCCATCGGATAGGAAATCTCTCCCGTATAGGCGCCTTTCCACTCCCAGCCGATATTTTGGATACCGAAGGGAATCGTCTTTCTTTTCTCCAGCGCGCCTAAATAAACGGCCGGCGGGAAAGCGATAACATTAAGGGAGGTTCCGCAGTCCTGTCGTCCCAGTCGCGCGATACCCGTTTCAATGCCGTCCAACATTCTTTCCGCCTCCTTGAGGGTGACGGGATTCATTTTCCAATTGGCGGCCAGTACAAATTCTTTTTTATTCATTTTGATCGCTTAAGATTGTTTTAATGAATGATAGAAAATAAAAACTAAAAAGACAAAGAATTAATTTTTTTGACAAAGCTGTTTTTGCTTACTTTAATATTCACAGAGCGAAACAATCTGCGGAATTACCGCAGATTTTTAGCGTCGTTAGCTCAGCTGGTAGAGCAGTTGGCTCTTAACCAATTGGTCGGGGGTTCGAATCCCTCACGACGCACTTCTAAATTATAAATCGAAATCAAAAAAAATGCATATTTCCTTGGTGCCGGAGACCATCGCCAAAATTGGAAATTTTGTAATTACAAATACACTTGTGACGGCGTGGATTGTAATGGCTTTTTTGATTTTGGTCGGTTTTGTCGCCGGAAAAAAACCAAAAATGATGCCGAGTAAACTCCAAGGCATTGCGGAACAGATTTTGGAGGCATTGCTGAATTTTTTCGAGAGCGTCTGGCCCGATCGAGAGAAGGTGCTAAAATTTTTTCCCTTTTTGGCTACGCTTTTTATTTTTATTCTTTTCTCCAATTGGTTCGGTCTTTTACCGGGAGTTGGCACCTTCGGTTTTGAGAATCACGAAGGGGAATTCGTACCTTTCTTTCGCTCATTGAACTCTGACTTGAACGCAACGATTGCCTGGGCCGTTATTTCGGTGATTACCGTCCAGGTGACCGGCTTCGTTGCTCTGGGCTTCAAAGGGCACGCTTCCAAATTTTTTAATTTCAAGAGCCCCATCGATTTTTTTGTAGGAGTTCTTGAGCTGATCGGAGAAATTTCCAAAATGATTTCCTTTTCCTTTCGACTTTTTGGGAATGTTTTTGCGGGGGAAGTCTTGCTGGTGGCGATGATGTTTCTCGTTCCTTACATTTTGCCTTTGCCATTTTTTATGTTAGAAATATTTGTGGGCCTGATTCAGGCTTTGGTTTTCACCACTTTAACTTTAGTCTTTCTAAAAATGGCTACGGTAAAGCATTAATTAATTTATTTGTTTTAATTTAATTTTAAAGAAGTAAAATCATGGAAGAAGCAAAAGAAGCAGTTAGTCAAGCGGGCGGTTTAAAAGAAATTGCCAGTGCTATCGCTATCGGAGTCGGCGCTCTCGGGCCCGGAATCGGTATCGGAATTTTAGCCGGTAAAGCTTTGGAAGCGGTGGGAAGAAACCCGGAAGCTTCCGGAAAAATACAATCTATGATGATTTTAGCCATTGCCTTCGCTGAAGCTATTGCTATTTATGCTTTGGTGGTCGCTTTGATTATCAAATTGGTTTAATTTAATTAAGGTTTTTTAGTTTTTGAAACAAGATGGAAATTCTTGATAAGTTAGGCATCAATGGTAAGATTCTCCTAGCGCAGGTAGTGAATTTTTTTCTCTTGATGTATATTCTGAAACGCTATCTTTATCAGCCGTTGCTCGATATCATTCAAAAAAGAGAAAAGAAAATCAAAGAAGGCTTGAATAACGCTCAAAAAGCGGAACAAGTTTTAGCTGAAGCGGAAAAAAACATAGCGGGAAAGATCAAAGAGGCAACGCTGGAGGCTGACCGGATTTTGGAAAAGGCAAAATCGGAAGCAAGGGATAGCCGAGAGAAAGCGTTAAATAAAGCGCGAGAAGAAATTCTAAATTTCAAAGAAGAGACAAGAGTGCAACTGGAAAGAGAAAAGGCAAAAATTATGGATGAGATAAGGCAGGAGTCGGGAGATCTGATTGTTGAGCTGGCCGGTAAATTTTTGAAGGAAAAAATTTCGGATACGGACCGTAAAGACTGGAATGAAGAGGCAAAAAAAGCACTCAGCCAGAAATCTAAGCTTTAAGATTTTTTCATGTATTCCCTGAAAAACTATGTTGAGTCCGTCAGCGAAATGCTTGTCAAAGCAAAAGATGAAAAAGAGCAGAAATCCATTATCGATTCTTGGTTTAAACTTTTAGACAAGCACCATCGGTTGGAGGAAATGAAGAAATTTAAAAGGTTGATAAACGAGGAAATAGAAAGCCGAAAGAATAAAGTTGTCATAGTTTTAAGCGATGAAAAGGAGAAAAAACTATGGGAAGAATACCTAAAAGACAGTGGAGCGGAGCCGGAATGGAAAGTTGATCCTTCTTTGATTGGAGGAACTAAAATAATTTGGGATAATTATTTAGTGGACAGCTCGGTCGCTTCTCAGCTGGAAAAAATTAAGCAAAGATTTTCAATTTAAAGCTAAATAACTGAATAATTTTATCATACAATGCAAGCCAAAGAGCAAATTTTGAATTCTCTCAAAAGAGAAATCGAAAAATTCGAGAAAAAAGTAGAAATCCAAAAAATCGGTAAAGTCATTGAGGTTGGAGACGGTGTGGCATTAATTTCCGGTCTGGATGAGGCGATGGCCTCTGAAATGGTGGAAATCGGCGAAAACAGTGTCCAAGGAGTAGTGCTTAATCTTAAGGAAGACAGCGTCGGTGCTGTCATATTGGGTGACGCTAAAAAAATTCACGAAGGAGATATCGTAAAATCAACGGGCAAGATTCTTTCCATTCCGGTCGGCGAGGAGGTGGTCGGTCGAATTGTCGATCCGCTAGGTCAGCCCCTGGACGGTGAAAAGGGATTCCGCCCAGAAAAATTTTATCCAATTGAAAAAATTGCTCACGGTGTTATTGCTCGAAAAGCTGTTACCACGCCTTTGCAAACAGGAATTAAGGCAATCGATTTGATTGTCCCGATTGGACGCGGTCAGCGAGAGTTGATTATCGGCGATCGCCAGACCGGGAAAACGGCCATAGCAATTGACACGATCATCAACCAAAGAGACAAAGGAGTTATTTGTATTTATGTAGCTATCGGCCAAAAAAAATCCAAAGTGGCAAAAATTGTCAGTCGACTTCGAGAGAAGGGCGCGATGGATAACACGATTGTTGTCTTAGCCGGATCTTCAGATCCCGCGTCACTTTCCTTCTTGGCTCCGTATGCCGGTTGCGCGATTGGAGAATACTTTATGGATCAAGGCAAAGATGTGTTGATCATCTATGACGATCTTTCAAAGCATGCTTGGGCTTATCGTCAAATCTCCTTACTTCTTAGAAGACCGCCCGGAAGAGAAGCCTATCCTGGCGATATTTTTTACTTGCATTCTCGATTGCTGGAAAGAGCCGCTCGCCTGAGTGACGATCACGGAGGCGGTTCAATTACCGCTCTGCCGATTGTCGAAACACAGTCTGGCGATGTCACCGCTTATATTCCAACGAATGTTATCTCCATTACCGACGGACAAATCTACTTGGAAAATGAATTGTTCAATCAAGGAATCAAGCCGGCTTTAAATGTTGGATTATCCGTTTCAAGGGTGGGATCGGCTGCTCAAACAAAAGCAATTAAAAAAGTAGCCGGTCAAATGAGACTTGATTTGGCGCAATTCCGAGAATTGGCCGCCTTCGTTCAATTTGCTTCCGATCTGGACGAATCAACGCGAAATCAGATCGAAAGAGGAAAACGCTTGATCGAAATTTCCAAACAAAACCAATACGAGCCGATGTCGGTTAGCCATCAAGTAGCAATTGTCTTAGCTGTTAACGAAGGACTACTCGATCGGGTACCCGTAGAGAAAATCAGAGAAGCGGAAAAATCCTTGCATGAATATTTGGATAACACAGCAGAGAAGTTATTGAAGAAAATTGATGAAGCCGGAGTATTGGAAGACGAAGTAGCTGAAGAACTGAAGAAAAAAATGGCTTCCCATCTGGGAAAATTTGAAGTTGAAGAAAAGAAATAAAGGCAAAGTCGCATTTTTTATAATTTAATAGAGCCCTCTTTTTAGAGCGCTCTATTTTTTTCATCATTTTATTTTTGCCTACTGACGCATCGGTTTCGTCGCGTCTCCGACCGGTCGAATCTGAATATTTTCGGCCGTTAAGCTACCGTCACTGTTGTTTTTCCCGTTTATCATTACCGAAACACCTTCATTTAAATCGTCTCTGCTACCGGCGATAGACTTACCTATAGTAGTGGCATCGGAGAAATAAATAATTTTCGATCCGCCGTCCATAGTTTTTACCGTCAAACTTTTGTCATCTTTAGAAATAATTTCGCCGGTGGCAAAAGATCCATCGCGATTAGGCCGATTGCCTGGATTACCGTTAAAATTTCCTCCACCGATTCTTCCCTGTCGATTAAACGATCCGTTTTGGCCGTCTCGACTAAAAGCACCGATTTTTTTTTGACCGTAATTTTTTTGATAAAAAGTGCCACCGTAAAAAGAAAGACCGGCAACGGCTATCATGGCTATTGCAGCGATGATAATTTCATTTTGTTTGTAACGCATAATATAATTTAAAAATTATTCATATCTTAAAGCTTCAATCGGGCTGAGGTTGGAAGCGCGACGAGCGGGATAAAAACCGAAGACCACCCCGACAACCGCTGAGACTCCGAAAGCCATTAAAATCGATGAAATTGATATTTCCGTGTTGATATTAAAAAATTGAGTCGCCCCCAATGAAGCCATCCAGCCCAAAACAACGCCGATTCCTCCTCCAATAAAGGTTAAAACGACGGCCTCCGCTAAAAATTGCAGATTGATATAAATTTTTCTAATGCCAACCGCTTTTCTCAGACCGATCTCTCTAGTTCGCTCCGTTACGGTGGTGAGCATCATGTTCATAATGCCGATTCCCCCAACTAACAAAGAAATGCCGGCGATGGAGGAGAGCAAAATAGTGAAAGTTCCGGTAATGCTGGAAGCGGTACTGATAATGTCGGTTTGGTTCATCAGATTAAAATCGGCACTGGCGATATCGTTTATTTTATGCCTTTTAAGTAGTAAATTGGTTATTTCTTCCTGCAATGAGTCCATGGCACTTTGTTTTTCCGTCGCTACGCTAATCGAAGATAAATAACTTTCACCGGCCAAAAAATTACCGGCCGTTAGAATCGGAATATAAATAGCATCATCCGGATTGTTAAAACCGGATCCACCTTTTGACTCGGTAACGCCAATGACTTTAAATTCAACATTATTGATAGAAACAGTTGATCCAACCGGATTAGCGTTTTCGCCAAAAAGATCATCTCGTGTCGTCGGCCCGAGTACGGCCACTTTAGCGGAGCTTTTTGCCTGTTGTTCACTAAAAAAAGTGCCGATGGAAATTTTTATGTTTCTAACCGTTGTGTAGCTTGGAGTAGTGCCGGTTACTTGGGTGTTGGTATTTTGACCTTTAGCCCTCACTTGATAGCGGTTAGCAATCTCGGGGGAGACGCCTTTCAACCCGACAATTTGATTTTTTACCGCTTCCGCGTCCTCCATCGTCAAAGTTTTAGCGCTACCGCGACTGGATCTTACCGGTCCTTCATTCCTGCCGGCTCCCGGATAAATGATAATTAAATTTGATCCGATTGATTGGATGCTGTTTTCAATTGAGGCTTGAGCTCCCTGTCCGATTGAAACCATAGTAATTACGGAAGCGATACCGATAACAATTCCTAAAATTGTTAAACTGGATCTGGCTTTATTCCCCGCTAAAGACCAAACTGTTTCCCGCAATAAATCAATCAGCATCTTTTTTTCTTAGATATTTAAATTTTTTATTGATTCGATCGGATTCTATTTTCCCGTCTCGAATGGAAATAATTCTTTCGGCGTAATCGGCGACCTCGTCTTCGTGGGTGATAATAATAATCGTATGCCCTCGATCATGAAGTTCTTTAAAATATTCCATTACCAAGCGACTGGTTTTTGTGTCCAAATTTCCCGTCGGTTCGTCCGCCAGCAAAATAGCCGGTTTATTGATGAGCGCTCGGGCAATGGCTACTCTTTGCATCTGCCCGCCGGAAAGTTGATTTGAAAGGTTATTAAATTTGCCTTCTTCCATACCGGCATATTTTAGAGCCTCTCGCGCCATTTTTTCTCGCTCTTTGATTGAAATCCCGGAATAAATCAAAGGTAACATTACATTACGAAGAACAGTTGTCCTCTTTAAAAGATTAAAAGATTGAAAAACAAAACCGATTTTCTCTCTACGCAAATCGGCCAATTGATTTTCATTCAATCGAGAGACCTCCTGCCCATCCAAAAAATATTTTCCGTCGGTTGGATTATCCAAAGCCCCCAGTATGTGCATTAAAGTTGATTTTCCCGATCCGGAAGGCCCGATGATCGAAACAAATTCCCCCTTTTTTATAGTGAAGGAAACACCACCCAGAGCGATCGTTTCGACATCTCCATTACGATAAATTTTGGTTAAATTTTTACATTTAATCATGAAAATATTTTAACTATCTTGGCATTCCTCCCCCCATACCGGGCATTCTAAAACCGGAAGTGCTACTTCTATTTTTATTGGTATTGCCGTCAGCGTTATTTATAGTTTGAGTTATTATTTCTTGATTTTCGGAAAGTCCGCTTTTAATCTCAGTTTCGGTGTCATTCGCCAATCCGGTCAGAACTTCAATTTGCTTGGGTTTCCCATTTTCCATTATTTCTACAAGATTAAACTCTCCGGACTGTTTTAAGGCTCCGTTCGGTACTATTAAAATATCTTGTTTCACCTCGGTAATGATTGAAGCCGTCACGCTCATCTCCGGCTTAATTCGTTCATCGAGAATGTCAAAGCTGATGGTGACTTTGTAGGTTACCACTCCCTGACTGGCAGTTCCCAATGAGTCTATTTTTTCCACCTTGCCAGAAACAGACATCTCATCCAAAGAATTTAATTTTAAAACCGCTTTTTGGCCAATGTTCACCTTGGCAATATCTACCTCGTTGACAGCCACTTCCGCTCTTAAAGTTTTCAGATCGCCAATAATAATCGGGGCGTTTGCGGTGTTAGAGGTTGAATTTTTTCCTAAATCGTCACCGTTTTTAATGTTAATTTCATTCACCGTTCCATTGATCGGGGAGATGACTCTTCTTTTGTCCGCCTCATTTTTCTGATTTTGATATTCCAATCGGCCGGTTTCCAAAGATTTTTCAGCTTCTTCGACCGCATTTTCCGCTAATTCAATTTTATCTTTTAAAACCTCCAGCTGTTCCTTTGTGTAAGCGGTTGGGTCTTTCTTGTCTTTTTTAACGGCGGCTTCGTAGTCCGCCTCCGCCTGATCCTCTGCCACTTCTTTTGTTTCAACATTATGCTCCGCCTGTTTTAAGGAATCGGCCGATTTTCTAACCGCCACTTCCAAATCATCGTTTATAATCTCAAAAAGCGGTTGCCCCTTTTCAACCGAATCGCCCACCTTAACGGAAAGATTCGTGACGGTGCCGGAAATGGTCGGATCAACGGTCGCCAGCTGATCGACGACAACATTACCACTGGCAGAAACGGTCGTAGTAAGAGTGCCCCTGCTAACTTTTTCCGTTATATACTCGACTTGATTATCAGTCGATTGATTGCCGGTATACCAATAATAGATTCCACCCAAAACAATAAAAAGAGCTAAGGCCCAGTAATAATAAGCTTTCTTCATCTCTATTTTTTGATTTAAATAAAAAAACTATCGATTTATTATATCCTAGTTTTATTACGATAAAAAAAAATAAAAAATTGCATAAACTATTTTTAGCACTCAAACTTGACGAGTGCTAAAATATTTTTTAAAATCAATTTGATAAAAAATAATAAATAATAATTAAATTTAAACACCATGAGTAAGATTTTAGGTATTGACTTGGGCACTACCAACTCCTGCATGGCAATTATGGAGGGAGATAAGCCAAAAGTCATCGAGAATCAGGAAGGGAATCGTACCACCCCATCCATTGTAGCCTTCTCCAAAACCAAAGAAAGACTGGTCGGAGTGCCGGCGAAAAGACAAGCTGTTACCAATGCGGAAAATACCGTTTTTTCCGCTAAAAGATTGATTGGAAGAAGATTTGATGACCAAGAAGTTCAGCAAGATATAAAGCTGTTTCCCTTTCAACTGCAAAAAAGTAGTGACGGCGGTATTGAAATTAAGATCGGTGATGACTGGAAAAAGCCACAAGAAATTTCTGCGATGATCTTACAAAAAATGAAGGCGGATGCAGAGGCGAAGTTGGGCGAAAAAATTGATAAAGTCGTGATCACCGTACCGGCCTATTTTGATGACGCTCAAAGAAAAGCCACTCGCGACGCCGGTAAAATTGCCGGCTTTGAAGTGGAAAGAGTGATAAATGAGCCAACAGCAGCCGCTTTAGCCTACGGTTTTAATCGCAATAAAGATGAAAAAATTATTGTGTACGACTTGGGTGGCGGAACCTTTGATGTTTCCGTTCTTGAAGTGGTTGGCGGTGAGGATAAGTCGGTTGAAGTAAAATCAACCAGCGGAGATACTCACTTGGGGGGCGACGATTTCGACCAGGTTATTATCGATTGGATTATTGCCGAATTCAAAAAAACGGAGGGTATCGACCTCTCAAAAGATTCAATGGCGTTGCAAAGAGTTAAAGAAAGTGCGGAAAAAGCTAAAATCGAACTTTCTACCGCTCAAGAAACGGAGATCAATCAACCCTTTATTACTATGGGAAACGATGGACCGCGTCACCTAAACCTGAAAATCAGTCGCGCCAAATTGGAAGAATTGGTTTCCGATTTAGTTACCAAAACTTTGGAGCCGTGCAAAAAAGCCCTTGAAGACGCTAAAATTAAAAAAGAGGAGATTAACGAAGTAATTTTGGTCGGCGGTCAAACTCGAATGCCTTTGGTTCAGAAAAAAGTGGAAGAGTTTTTTGGAAAAAAACCGAATGTTTCTCTCAACCCGGATGAAGTTGTCGCTTTGGGCGCAGCTGTTCAGGGAGGGGTGCTAAGAGGCGATGTGAAAGATGTTCTACTTTTGGATGTAACCCCTTTGACTCTTGGAATCGAGACGATGGGAGGAATTAGAACGCCTATAATTGAAAGAAATACCACTATTCCGACCTCTAAAGAGCAAGTTTTCTCTACCGCTTCGGATAGCCAAACTTCTGTTGAAATTCATGTGCTACAGGGAGAGAGAGAAATGGCCAATGACAACAAAACTTTAGGCCGTTTTCACTTAGACGGCATTCCGCCCGCACCAAGAGGAGTGCCTCAAATTGCCGTTAAGTTTGATATTGATGCCAGTGGTATTCTTAATGTCACCGCTAAGGACAAGGCAACGGGGAAAGAGCAGTCGATTAGGATTGAAGCTTCTTCCGGTCTTTCCGAAGAAGAAGTGGAAAAAATGAGAAAAGACGCGGAGGTGCATGCCAGCGAAGATAAAGAAAAAAAAGAATTGGTTGAGGCAAAAAATATTGCCGATACTTTAATTTTCACGACTGAAAAAGCGATTAAAGAAGCTGGCGATAAAATTCCTGCAACCGATAAAGAGCCGGTTGAAGCCAAGATTAAGATTCTGAAGGAGATTAAAGAAGGAAACGATAAAGAGGCAATTAAAAAGGCCACGGAAGAGCTGAGTGAAGTCGCTCAAAAAATCGGTCAAATTCTTTATCAGAACATGAAAGACGGCCAGCCAAGCGCCGAGCAACCCAAAGATGATTCCGCCGAATCAAAAGATCAAAGTTCGGATCAAGAAGGAAAAGGAACCGATTCGGGCGACAAAGAAAAGAAGGATTAATCGAGTTTCTCAAAGCGGTAAGTATAAAAAAACGCCTCGAGCAGAATCGGGGCGTTTTTCTTAATTAAACTTTATCGCCAACCATATTATAAAAAACCGAATGTTAATTATCTACGCATATTTCTCAGCCTTTCTACTCTTTCCGTCACCGGTGGATGAGTAGAAAAAAGTTTCTGAATAAAACCGGAAATCTCTCCTCCTCCAAACGGATTGCTAATATACAGACTGGCAAAGGCGGGATTAACCTCCGGCGTCTCCGTTCGATGAGCTAAATTCTCTATTTTTTCCAATGCAAGAGCCAGATTTTCCGAGTCTCCGCTGATTTTTGACCCCGTTGCATCGGCCTTAAATTCTCTTTCTCGAGAAATAGCCATCTGGATAATAATAGCCACCAACGGCGCCAATAGAGAAATCAAAATATCATAAATCGGGTTTCTGTCTTCATCGGAAGATCCGAACAGGCTACCGAAACGAATGAAATCGGAAAGAGCAAAAACGGAAGAGGCAATCACGGAAGCGATAGTGGCCAGTAAGATATCCCGATTTTTTATATGAGCTAATTCGTGGGCAATCACTCCCTTTACCTCTGCCGGAGAAAGGTTGTTGATTAGACCCTTTGTCAAAACGACGGCTGAATTCTGAGGGTTTCTTCCGGTAGCAAAGGCATTCGGCTGATTCATACCGCTAAGATATATTTTTGGCATCGGTATTTTAGCCTCCTTGGACAAACTTTCAACGGCCCGATAGATACCGGGATATTTTTTTCGACTCATCTTTTTAGCGCCGGCCGATTTTATCGCAATTCGATCGGAAAAAAAATACATCCCCACATTCATAATCAATGAAAAAACCAGCATCCCGTACATTCCGGTCGATCCGCCGAAAATTCTTCCCAAAAAAACGAGAAATAACCCCAACAAACCGAAAAGAAA
Source organism: uncultured bacterium (assembly GCA_937952315.1). GTDB lineage: Bacteria > Patescibacteriota > Minisyncoccia > CAIUEV01 > CAIUEV01 > CAIUEV01. The sequence continues at coordinate 125,503 of CALFZX010000016.1, read as the reverse complement.
AATTGTTTTTAGACTGTTCATTATTTTTTTAATTATAAATTAAGTAAATTTTTAACTTGATCCACCAGCTCATCTTCTTTTTTTGGTTCGGCTTTGACCGCTTTATCTTCTAGAACACAGATTCTTTCGATACCGGTAGCCGTCTTTAACTCAGCGCAAAACAGAGCTCGATTCTTTGCCTCATTAAGCCTCTCCTGATGAAATTTAAACGGAGTGGAAATAATCAAAGTTTCATTTTCAATTTTCACCGGACTGCAGACTCTCAAAATGGACAGCAGGGCCGGCTGTAAATCTTTCATTTTTTCCAAAATTTTTGGCCAGCTTTCTAAAACCGCTTTTATATCAAAATTATCATTTCGCTTCTCGCTTAAAAGTTCTTTTTCCTCTTTTTCGCTATTGATCTTACTATGTTTTTGGTCTAATTTTTCATTGAATATTTCATTGGGAATTTTATCTTCTTCCGTCCGTAACGGCTCTTTCGATTTTTTATTAACCTTGGCAGACTCTTGATTTTTCTTCTCAGAATTTTCCTTGGGCAATTCACCGACGGAGCTGGCATTGCTTGGCACATTCGAACTGTCCATTCCGGTTTTGCAATAATCGATAATCAATAGTTCGAGAGGCAAGAAGGGCAGACTGGAGTTTTTAATCAGGGGTTGATTTTGGATTATTTTCATCATCAAATTGGAAATTTCCGAGATATTAATCTTATTTGCCAATTTTGTAATGCTCTGCATTTTTGAAGCCTCACTTTCTGCAATCAATAAATTTTTTCCCTCCGGATTGATTTTTAACAATAAAATTTTTCTCAATTTATTTAGCATTCGGTGAGAAAGCATGAAAGGCTCCGCTCCGGTTTTGACCAATTCGTCAAAGCCGGAAAGGCTGGCTATTATATCTTTTTTTAATAAATTTTCCAATAAAATATTTTCTTCTTCGCTACCGGATATTCTTAAAACGGACCTAACTGCTTCCGAAGTAATTTTTTTATCACCGACGGAAGCAACCTGCGCAAAAATGCTTTCCGCATCTCTCATTCCTCCCTCGGCAGCTTCCGCAATCAGTTTAAGACTCTCATCCTCGATTTCGATTTGCTCTTGCCGAGCTATTTTTTTCAACTTTCCAACAATTTCTTCCGGCCGAAAAAGCCGAAAAAAATATTTTTGACAACGAGAAGCGACGGTAGCCGGCACCTTGGTAAATTCCGTAGTTGCCAGAATAAAAACCGCGTGGGAAGGAGGTTCCTCCAGTGTTTTAAGCAACGCGTTAAAAGCACCCTTGCTTAGCATATGCACTTCGTCTATGATAAAAATTCGATAATTCAAATTGGCGGGAGCCAGATTGATGTTTTCCGTAAGTTGACGAATATTGTCAACCCCCGTGTAAGAAGCGGCATCAATTTCAACCAAATCCGTAGTTTGCCCTTTATCGATCAACTGACAGTTTGAACATTTACCGCAAGGTTCCGCCCCGTCCCTTTCTCTTAAGGGAAGAAGGCAATTAAGCGCTTTGGCAAAGATCCTGGCTGTCGTTGTTTTGCCCGTTCCTCGAGGCCCCGTAAAAAGATAGGCATGACCTGGCCGATCTTCCACCAGTGATTTTTCCAAAATTTTTCTTATTTCTTCCTGACCCACCAACTCGGAAAATTTTTTGGGTCGGTATATGCGATAGAAAGTACTGGCCATAATAAAAAATGGTTTAAGAGTAAATTTTTATTTCAAACTCGATATTCTGTTAGTCTTTATTTTCGTTCTTCTCGATTCTTTTAAGTTCTTCTTTGGCTTTTATGTTCATTTTATCCAGTTTCAAAACTTCATAGAAGGCATTCTTAGCGTCAATCCAATTTTTCTGGTTGCAATAAAGACGGCCCAATTGCAAAAAAAGATTGACATTCTTCGGCTCCCGAACAATGCTTTGAATGAGCATAGCTTCTTTTTTCTTCCAATATTCTTTTCTTTCGTTTTTTAGTTCATCGGCCGTAAAAGTTTTTTTCACTATTTCTTGAACAGGAATAGTCTCCTTTGGAAAAGGAAATTTAAAACGAATAGGTTTCTTTACGGGTGGTGTCGATTTTATCTCCGGCGGTAAATTAACCATATCCGGCGAGGCCTCTCTTGATAATTTTTCTTTGCTCACTGAAAATTCTTCCGAGACGACACCCAAAGGATAGCTTTTAGCCTCTTCTTTCACCGGAGCGGGCGATTCTTCCTGGGAATTTATATCTGAGGATACTTCAATTTTTGGTTCCCGACGCTCTAAGTTTTGACTTGAAAAATTTTCAACCCTTTCCGCGGGCTGTTGCCTCTTTTTTTCCCTAAAGTCCTTAAGGCTTCGACCGATATCGTTTTTTCTTTCCCGGACTGTTTTAATTGAATCGTTTAATTTATCGTCAATACTCAAAATAAAAGATCGAAGCATTCTCAAAAAACCTTCTCCCTTGCCTAAAAATATTTGCCACCATCTTTTTTTCTCCTCTTTTACATGCGCTTCCGGATAGGCCGGTACTTCCCCCAGGTGTCTAACCAAAATAAAAATCACCACCCCCAAAGCTGCCAAAATTAGAAAAGGAAAGAGGATATTGTAGACAGTCATAGGCTTTTTGCTTCTTAAATAGTGCGTCCGGAAGGACTCGAACCCTCAACCTCTTGGTCCGAAGCCAAGCGCTCTATCCAGTTGAGCTACGAACGCATTCTTAGATATAAAAAATTATCGATCGAAAAAATTTATCAACGCGCCAATTCCTTTTCGATAATTATTTTTTCCGGTGGGCATACTAGGATTTGAACCTAGGACCTCGTCATTATCAGTGACGCGCTCTAACCAACTGAGCTATATGCCCGAAATCGAAGCCTTTAAGCCTCAATCCGACTATTTTTTCTCTTCCGCCTCCTTCGCCTTAGCCGCCTCTTTCTCTTTTTTCTCCTCTATCTTCAAACGAGCATTTTCCTCCCTGATAAGTGCCGTGGCATTCATGTCTTCCTTCAATTTTATTCTCCTATCCTTGCTTCGTCTAAGAAAATATAATTTAGCTCTTCTCACCTTCTGTCTTTTTACTATCTCCATTTTTTCCGTCAAGGGAGAAAAAACCGGAATCACCAGTTCAACCGCCACCCCCATCGTCACCCTTCTCAAAGTAATAGCCCCTCCCGGTTCAAAACCATGTTTATGAGCAATAATTTCCCCTTCGATAATCTGAACACGCTCCTTATTCCCCTCTTTAACCCGACGATGTACTCTCACCAAATCACCGATCTTGAATTCGGGAAATTTTATGGATCTAAGCTGACCTTTAATTTCGCTATGGATCTTCTGCATTTTACAATTCTTAATTTTAAATTAGATATATTCTTTCTAAAATAATTATATGAGATTTGCAATAATTTCATCCCTTATCGAAAAATTTGGATTTTTCGATAAATAAAGATTAAAATTATTTTGTCCTTTCGGGCTGACCAAAGTCATATTTCGCAAAAAACTTTTTTCAGTCTAATTTTTTAATTTAAAAAAAGCAAAAAATGTCAAAATTTTGGCGTCTTTTCGTTCTTGCTCCGCTAGCCTTTTTGCCTACTTCTCTGCCCAGCTGCTCTTTTCAACAGGATGACGGTGGTATTTATAAAACAACAGACATGGGCGGAAATTGGTCTCAAAACACTAAAATCGAGGAGGACGAAAAAAATAATTTAAGCTCGACCAACACCTTGGATTTGGTTGCCGATCCGAACAATCCAGCTGTTGTTTTTTGGTTGATTGAGGGAATGGGGCTTTTCGTTAGCAATAATTTTGGTGACAGTTGGAAAAGAATCATACCCGAAACCGACACAGTGTACTCACTGGCTCCGGAGAGAAAAGAGAAGGGAGTTTTTTATTTATCAGCCAAATTGAATAATCGCGGTAAAATCCTAAAAACGGAAAACGGCGGTTTGGATTGGCGAGAAGTCTACACTGAAAGCGGAGAGGAAAGCGTGGTGGAACGAGTTGCAAGCCACTCCTTTACCCCTAACACGGTCTTTGCCGTTAATTCTTTGAATTTATTAACGGGCAGTAACGACGGCGGACTGACCTGGCAAGCGCTTTTTTCTTTTCCGGAAAAAGTTAAAAATTTAGTTGTCGATGAAGAAAAAAATGGTCAAATTTGGGTTTTAACCGATCAAAATCTTTGGAAATCTTCAGAAAACGGATTAAATTTTGTTAAGATTCAATTGGGCGAATATGGCTCTTTGGGTAATAATTTTTATTTTCTCAAGAAGAATCGAACCGGTCTTTTCGTTTCGACGGAAAAAGGTTTATTTCGCAGTCAAGACGAAGGCGAAACTTGGCAAAAAATTTCCGTTTTGAGTGATCCCAAAAATAATCCCGTCCTTGATTTAGCTTTGATCGAAAGTGGTCAAAATAACGGCTGGATTGCCTTGGCCGGAATGGCCATGTACTTGAGTTTTGACGAAGGTAGGCGATGGAAACCGATTCAATTTGAAGTTTCTCGTCGCCTGAATAAAATTCTAACCAAAATTGACGACCCCAAACAAATCTTAATCGGGGTTACGAATGCCCGAATATCCAATTCTTTAGGTTTAAGTTTTTAGAAATGAAAAGAGAAGTTTTCCAAATCGCTTCAAAACAAGAAATGGAATTGTTGGCCGAAAGAATCGCTTCGCACTTTTCCGCGAATGAAGCAGTTTTGCTATCCGGTGTTTTAGGAGCGGGCAAAACTTTTTTTTCGAGTCTGATAGCAAAAAGCTTAGGAGTCAAAGAGACGGTGGTCAGCCCCACTTTTGCTCTTTGTCGTGAGTATTCCTTTAATTTGAAAAATGTTCCTAAAAAAATTCTTCATTTCGATTTTTATCGTCTCAACAGCTATTCTCAAATTCAAGATCTAGCTTTTGAAAATATTATCAGCAATCGGGACAATCTGGTTTTGATTGAGTGGCCGGAATGCATTGCCGATTTAGATTTAGCTAAAAAAATTAAAGCTATCGCACCTCAACGAAAAATCTATCAAATGGAAATTTCCTTTGCTAAAAACTTAAAAGATAGAAAAATAATTCTGCGATATGAATAAAGTTTAATCTGCTTCGATATGCAATTTTCGGTTTTTGAAATATTTATTACCCTTTTTTCCTCGATTTTAATTGTCTTGGCGTTGGCCAATTTCTTAAATCAGCTCCTATCTGGTTGGCTCTTTCAAGCTCTGAAGAATAAACGAATGGGCGGTCTGTTTATTTTGCTAGTCATTCTCTGCTTTATTTGTTTGACTCAACTTCGCCATAGCGGCTTCCTACTCAATAAAGATTTCATCAGTTTGACGATCGGACTTATTTTGATTTTGCTTTTCGGAACGCTGGACGATCTAAAAAAAATGTCGTGGAAATACCAAATCTCAATTCAAAGTCTTTTGGCGTTGATTCTAATTTTGGCCGGCGATTCAATCCAACACATTCGCCTACCGCAGGGAGAGGTTATTTTCCCGGGAATCTTGATCGGAATCGTTCTTACTTATTTTTGGCTGATTATTATAATCAACTCTCTCAACTGGATTGACGGCATTGACGGTCTGGCCGGCACTGTCAGCCTTATAACTTTTGGCACTCTCGGTTTTCTTAGCCTGACGGAAAAAGTCAACCAACCCAGCACCGCTCACCTCTGTTTCGCTATGTTTTTTTTATTGATCTTATTTTTGGCCTTTAATCTTCCACCCGCTCGTTTTTATCTCGGCACGGTTGGAATCTGGACTTTAGGTTTTTTAATAACGACCGTTTCGCTTTATTCCGGCGGTAAAGTGGCAACCACCGCCCTAGTCCTGAGCATCCCGATTTTTGATTTTGTGTTGGTCTCGCTTGAAAGAATTTTAAAGGGACGAGCGCCGGTTTTCGGTGGAGACCGGCTACATTTGCATCAAAGGTTAATTGCTTGCGGTTGGCCTGCCTGGAAAGTGACTCTTTTTCTTGGCGCGGTCACTGCGGCGCTGGGAATCGGCGCTTTAATTTTTCAAACGGCGAACAAAATATTTTTGTTTCTACCTATCGCATTGCTTTTCTTCGCCTTGGCTCTTCTTCTCTTAAGAACCCAAAAACCAACCAAAAAAAGATAAAATTACCAATCGGTAGAGTTAATAAATAATGATCCAAGAGACCGATGCTCAAAAAAATGACCGTCGTTAACGCGATTAACCGATTCGATCGAAAAGAATGGACAAGCGACCAGAATAAGATTAAAAAGAATAAAATTCCTCCGATTGCTCCCAAATCGGCCAAGACAAGAACAAAAATATTGTGTACTGGCTGTTTTTCAAAAAAATAAAAGGGAAAATCGGAAAAAGCCGACAGTTCCCCCGGTCCGGCTCCCCAGCCTCTTCCGAAAATTGGCTGAGAAACAAGTCGTTCCCAGTTAGCTTTTATCAGCTCCGCTCTTAAAACGACCGATTCGCTTTTCCAAATTGAACCGTCAACTAATCCTCGTGAACTGAAAGCAAAAATAACAAATAGCAACGGGATCAAGAGAATCGAAACCATAATTCCAAAGCCGGATTTGATCCAAAAATTTTTCTTTTTAACAAATAAGATTGTCCCCGCCAACATTAAAAGCAGTCCCACCGTAGCCGAACGAGAAAAAGAAAGAATTAAACCCGGTAAAAAACTGAAAAAAATTAACGGATAAGTTTTCGAGGAAAAAATCTTTTTGTTTTTTAAAAAATCATATAGCACCACCGAAAAAGCAAAAAGCTGAAAACCGCCAAGAACATTGGGATGGGGCAAAGTACCGTAAGCTCTTAAAAATAAATTTTCTCCCAAATAGATTCGCGCCAACCCGAGCACTTCTCCTCCCAAATAACTTTCACCCAGCAGATTGAAGCCCAAAGAACCTCCCGACCAGAATTGGCCTATGGCGAAAAATGATTGTGTAATCGCTGAGAAAACAATGGTAAGAAAAAAAATACGGTAAAAAAAGAAGGAGTGGGAAGTTAGAAAAATTACCGTAAGAATCGCTACACTAATCAGAAAAAACCGGGCACCCGTTATGAAAGAAATTTCCGGGTCGCCGCTCCAGCCGGCGGATAAACTTGGCAAAAGAGCAAAAATAGAAGCGCAAAAAATAAAAAAACGATTGCGATTTAAAAAATTTTTTAATAGTTGCAAGGCTTTTCGATTCACACAAAAAAAAGCCGTTGAGCTTAAAATAAAAAGAAGAGTGACAAAATCAAAAAGATAGACCAAAATTTTCGGAAAGACAGTTGAACCGAAAGATTTATTTATTAACTCAAAAGAGTAGGTGGGAGAGAAAACAGCCGTTAGAATTAATAAAGTAAAAATTTTCGGAAAAATCTTTTTCGTTAGCATTAGAATAAAATAATTTTAAAATCACCGATGGAAGAACAAAGCCCTTCTCGACCGATCCTGTTTATCAGCAGAACCTATCCTCCCGTTTTGGGGGGCATGGAAACCTTGAGCTTCAACCTGATAAAGACCGTCGGCCAATTAGTGCCAACGAAGGCCATTGTTAATCGTTACGGTAAAAAATTGCTTCCTCTTTTTCTCCCGTGGGCCTTAATTAAAGCTTTTTTTCTCATTTTAATGCACGATATTCGGGTAGTTCATCTTTCGGACGGCGTAATGGCGCCTCTGGGAGTAATCTTAAAGCTTTTTTTCAGAAAAACTAAAGTTTTTTGCAATCTTCACGGTTTGGACATCACTTACGCGGATAAATCCTCAATCTATCGAAAGATTAATTTGCCGGCCATCAACCGACTGGACCGATTGATCGCCGTCAGCCACGATACGAAAAATACGGGAATTAAATTCGGTCTGGATCGCGCAAAAATTTTAGTCATCCCCAACGGAACGGCAACGGAGGAAAACTACCGATCGCCCCTGAAAGAAAATTTCGCCCGAAAAAAAGCGATGGAAGCTAAAATGCTCGTTAAAAACAATTTTTTCGAAGATGAAAAAAATTTCATTATTCTTTTTTTAGGTCGAATCGTGGAAAGAAAGGGGTTGCATTGGTTCATCGAAAATGTTCTCACCGAACTGCCAACCAATGTAAAATTGATAGTGGCCGGGTCCGGCCCGTTTGAAGCCCGAGTCAAAACAATAATCGAAAATAATCATTTAACTGAAAGAGTGCTTCGACTGGGCTTCGTCTCTAACAAATTAAAAAAGTTTCTGCTGAACGCCTCCGATCTTTTGGTTATGCCCAATATTGAAGTACCGGGAGACAAGGAAGGCTTCGGTATAACGGCGATCGAGGCCGGCGCAACTGAGTTATTACCGTTAGTGACCGGCATTGAGGGCCTGAAGGACGCTGTCGTTCAAAAGAGGAACGGTCTGATTCTGCCCCAGAAGGACAACAAAAAATGGATTGACACCATCAATTTTTTAATCGAAAATCCGAATTTTAGAATCAGCTTAGCCAAAAAAGCTCGTCAATTTGTCAAAGATCATTTCGATTGGTCTGTTATAGGCAAAATTTATTTAAAGGAATTTCAAAAATAAATAATTTTTTTATGCCAATTTTTGCTTTCGCCCTGTTTGATTATCTTGTTTTTGTATTGACTTTTTTTTCTCTGGTCTTATTGCCGGGCTATCTTTTAGCTCGCCTTTTGATTACTGAAAAAAATCTTGCTTGGTTCGGAAAAGCTCTATCGAAAAATTTTCGCCCCTATTTGAATCGCTATTTTTATTTTTTGTTTGCTCCGGCGACGGGACTCGTTTTTGTCAATTTTTTAATGATTTTCCTTGATTATTGGCAAATAAAATTTTCTTTCTGGTCTTTGACTTTTTTTTCTCTATTTTGCCTGATAGCCGGATTCTTCTTTGTTAAAAAGCAAAAATCGAATGGCTTGAAAAAGTCTATTTCGACCAAAAAAAGTCTGTTTCTTCTTCTGGCCTTGATCTGGATTTTTACCGTTACTATTCGCGTTTTATTTTATTTACCCGATGTTTTGCCTCAGGACACCGATCTCGGTCACCATATGTATTTTTCTCAAAATATTGTCAGCCAAGGGAAGGTTCCCGCTTACGACACCGCTGAAGTTATCATCGGGGAGCATTTGATTTTTGCCTTTCTTTCAATAACAACAAATATAAGCCTGCTTTCCGCCTTGCCTTTGATTTTGCTGGCTTTTTTTAATTTGCTGACAGCGTTAAGCATTGCTTTTTTCACTTTTGTTCTTACCGGTAAAAGTCGAACCGCATTGTTGGCGTTAGCCTTTTTTGGTGCTTACTACACCATTGATCCGCCTCAAGGTCGTTATGTTAACGGAGGAGTGGTCGGCAACACTTTCGGCAATTATTTGATTTGCTCTATTTTAATTTTAGTTTTTCTATTCGGATTTTCTTGGTTTAAGAGCCTGAAACAAGATTGTAAAAAAATAAAATATTCAGCCTTATCCTCGATTTTAGCTTTGATTTTGATTCTTCTCGTCGGCATTCTCTACACTCATCACCTCAGCTCTTTTCTTCTGCTTTTCAATTTATTTTTCTTCTTTTTGTTTTGGCTTTTTGCCACTTTTTTTATCCTCAAGAAAGAATCGCGAAAAATCAGTCAGCATATTTTTTTATTCGTCAAAAACCTCTTCTTTTCTCCCCAATTGATTTTTGTTTTAATTTTTATTTTTATTTTAACCGCTTTTGTTTATTTGCCTTTCTATTTGGAGAATAATGCGGTTGAAACCGTGGCCAGAGAGCCTCTAAAAGCAAGCCACACCGGCATTGAGTGGGCATCTCTGCCGGGTAAATTCGGTTGGCTGAAAATTATTTTTTCCGTTTTCGGTCTGGCGTTGATTTTTAAAAATTTTTCTTGGCTCAAATTTGCTTTTGTTTTTAGCTGGTTCTTGCCTCTTTTTTTGTTATCCTTTTTCCCCCAAATTTTTAATATTTCCATTCCCAGTCGCCGAGTCGCCACTTATCTCATATTTCCTTTAACCGTACTTTCCGCTTACGGATTAGCGTTTTTTCTATCCGCAATGAAAACTCGTTTAGACAATCGCCGTTTTATTCTTGTCTTATTTATCCTAATCGCCATTTTTCTGTTTGACGGGACAAAAGATTTTCGCTCCACTTACAGCAGTTTAAATAAGTTTCAAGAAACGGTAGAATTGTATGAAGCCTCTAAATATTTAGCCGAAAAAACCGAAACTAACTCGGTCATGCTGAAAGATCACAGCACTCTTTCCGGTGACAGTTGGATCAAATTTTTTCTGCAACGAGGCTATGATTATTTTATCTCTCGAACTTATGACTACAAGTATGAAACGGTGGACCCCTATAACGAAATTGATACTTGTCCTCGTGAAATGATAATTGTCCCCGATAGCAAGCAATCAAAATCGTGTTATGGACAAACTCAAACAAATTATGTTATATTGAAACCTAAGGGAGATGATTTTCTTTTTTGGAAATCCGATTTTTTTGATCCCATTTATTCAAGTGAATCTATAGCGATTTTTAAGGTAAAAACCGAAAATAATTAAGTTTTTTAATTTTCACAAATGCTAACCGAGGAACAAATCAAGATTGCCAAAGAAAAATTACTGGCAGAAAAATCCAATATCGAAGAACAACTTTCCCGATTCGCCAAAAAAGATAATGCGATCGAAGGCAATTATAAAACACCTTTTCCCAATTTAGGTGATGAAATTGACGATAACGCGGAAGAAGTAACGGAATATGAACAAAATATTTCGCGCGAGCACTCGCTGGAAGAAGAACTTGCCTCAGTGGAAAAAGCCTTGACAAAAATTGAAAATGGCTCTTACGGACGATGTGAAAACTGTAATGAAGATATTCCTTGGGAAAGATTGGCCGTTCGACCGCAAGCCCAAGTTTGTATCCGTTGCAAGGAACGGAAGGAATAATAACGATCTCTTTTAATTTTACTATTTCTCATGAAGAAAACCAAAGAAGGTTCAAAAAAAACCGCCAAGGTAATAAAGAAAAATCCTCAAAAAAAAGAGGTTAAATTAAAAAAATCGTCGGAAAAAATAAAAAATGTCAAAAAACCGAACAAATCCGTTATCAAAAACAACAAACGGCAACTAAAAGAAAAAAAGCCGAATAAAACTGCGGATTTGCATAAACACAAGATTGAAAGTTTGATCCAAGAGGGAAAGCAAAGGGGCTTTGTCACCGAAGCGGAAATTCTTGAGGTGGTGCCGGAAACGGAAGAACAAATAGAAATGATAGAAGAACTTTACAAGAATCTTTCTTTGGCCGGCGTTGAAATAGTCGAGGGCGAGGCGGAGTTGCTCGACGAAACTCGTGAAAAAAAGGAGCCGAAAAAAAGCAAGAAAAACAAAAAAGTTTCACAGGACGAACCTCTAGGCGGAGATACCATTCAAATGTATTTGCGGGAAATCGGAAAAGTCAAGTTGCTTTCATCGGAGGAGGAAGTTGTGCTGGCCAAAAGAATTGAAAAGGGAGATAAATTGGCTCGGCAAAGATTAACCGAAGCTAACTTGAGGTTGGTCGTCAGCATCGCAAAAAAATATGTCGGCCGATCAAGTAGCTTGAGCTTACTGGACTTAATCCAGGAAGGTAATCTTGGCCTTTTCCGCGCCGTAGAAAAATTCGACTACCGAAAAGGCTATAAATTTTCTACTTATGCTACTTGGTGGATTCGTCAAGCTATAACCAGAGCTCTAGCCGACCAATCAAGAACCATTCGTATCCCCGTCCACATGGTCGAAACCATTAACAAATACACTCAGGCCAGTCGTCGTTTAGTTCAAGAGCTAGGTCGAGAACCCTTTCCGGAGGAAATCGCCGCCGAATTGGGTATCGATACGGAACGCGCCTTGCATATTCAAAAAATATCTCAGGAAACGATTTCCTTGGAAACCAGCGTCGGTGACAGCGATAACGAGGACACAACCGTCTTGGGTGATTTTATCCCCGACGAAGAAGTCAATTTGCCAACCCAGATTGCCAGTCATACTTTATTGAGAGAACAATTAAAAGACGCTCTTTCCGATTTAACTTTGCGCGAAAAAAAGATCTTAAGTATTCGGTTCGGTTTGGAGGATGGTGTCACTCGAACGCTGGAAGAAGTCGGGCATAAATTCGGTGTCACTCGAGAAAGAATTCGACAAATCGAGGCTAAAGCTTTGGAAAGATTAAGGAAGCACGGCTTAGCGGAAAAACTAAAAGATTTTTAATTTTAAAAATGACAAAAACAAAAAAACAAAAATCAGCGTTCACCCTAATTGAAATGCTCGTTGTTATCGCAATAATCGGTATTCTGACCGCTCTTATGATTACTTCTTTTTCAAGATCACAGAAGAACGCAAAAGACACTAGGAGAATGTCCAATGTAGAAAATGTCAGAGGGTCTCTTTCCATGTATTATTCGATGAAGGGAACTTGGCCAACTATGGATAATTGGTCAACTATGATGAATTCTTTGGTAAGCGCTCAATTGATTGACAATGTATCTAATCAAGAAGACGGATCGACGGTCTACACTCTCTGCAATTGCACTACCTGCAATTGCACCGGGGCGCCAAATTACGGGCTCTATCGAATATGCGCCACTTGCTTATTGGAAGGTACTCAATGCGCCAATACCGACACGGGTGGGCCGGCCGGCAATGATTCTTACTGTGTTTTCATAAAATAAGCCAAAATATTTTGACAGGTAAAAAATAGTCATTTAATTTTATTATATAAGTCAGATAAATTTAATCCTTAAATTTGACAAGATGACACCGAAAGACGCCGAATTTGTGGAGTTCGTGGTTAAATCCATCGTCGACCACCCGGAAGAAGTAAAAGCGGAAAGAAGAGTCGACGAAATGGGAGTTTTAGTGACTCTCAGCGTTCATCCCGAGGACATGGGAATGGTTATTGGTCGAGACGGAAGCACGGCCAAAGCTTTAAGAACTCTTCTTCGAGTGGTGGGAGCACGAAACAATGCTCGAGTGAACTTAAAGATTAGCGAGCCAGAAGGTGGTCGCCGACCAAGAAGAGAGGACAAGGACACTGTTCGAGAGGAAAAACCCTCAGAAGAGAACAGCAATCGTGAAATTGACGAAGTAGTTAGTGACTTGAAACTTTAGAAATCGAAAGCTTGGTCTCGGGTTTTTAAAGCCCGAGACCAGATCGATTTTTAATAATTATCTTTTTTGCCAATTTTTTGCAGAAGAAATAATTATTAAAAATTTTTAAACAAAAAAAATGAAAACAAAAAGAGAGGAATGGACTGTAAACCTATTATCGCTATTTCCGATCGCCCAAGCTGGATTTGGTGATGGTTTGGATGATGTTGAGATGCCAAGAGGTAATTTTTTTACAATAGCAACTAAATTTATTGATTTTTCCATTACCGCTATTGGTGTCTTGGCTGTTATAATTTTCATTTACGCCGGCTTTATGTACTTAACGGCCAGCGGAGACGAATCGAAGATCAGTAAAGCCAAAAGCACTATGACATATGCCATCGTAGGTATAATCGTTTCTTTAATGGGATTTGTGGTCGTCAAGACGATTGATATGATTACTAAATAATTTTTTAATAATTTATTGAAAAAAAATGAATCACGAAAAAGAAAAAAGTGCCAGAAAGTACTTGGGATTTGTTCCCGTAGCTCAGGCGGGTCTTACCAGCGTAGCGAGCCAAGCCCCTGGAATAGCCAAAGGATCGATTTTCGACATGGCTTTGAAATTTATCAATTTCGCCATCACGGCAATTGGAGTTCTAGGAGTTATTATGTTTATTTATGCAGGTTTTATGTATATGACCGCCGCCGGTGACGAAGCAAAAGTCACAAAAGCGAAAAATGCCATGACCTACGCTATTGTCGGTTTGGTTGTAGCCATGTTAGGCTTTGTCGCCGTCTACACTGTCCAGATGATCACTCAAGGTAATCAAGGATCCTAATTTTAGCGAAATAAATAGAAAAAATTTAAATGCTCAGTTTTTTATTTGAAATTATCGGTAATAATTTTAGAGAAGCGGATGTAAGTGTTCCTTCGATTTCCGCTTCTTCTTCGCGAGCGGAGTTTATTTCCCCGTTTCTTTTGGCCGTTTCTGTCTTTGTCGGTGGCATTGGAACAGTTATGCTTTTCATCACTCTTTTTTCCTATTTTTTGGGAGCGGGCGATGAGGATAGAATGATCCAAGCCCATAATTCATTGTTTCTTTCCTTCGGGATGATTCTTTTATCAATTTTTCTGTTTTTTGTAGCAAAATTATTCATCTGAAATTTTTAAAAACATTTAAAAAAACAAATGGAAAAAGAGAAAAAAAATTTAGCTAAAAAATCTATTGTTAATATATCTTCTTTATTTTTTATTTGTTTGCTTTTTCTTTTATTCAAGGAGGCCGGGGCCGACGGATGGGACCCGGGATCACTGAAAGTAACCGGCCTAACCGATCGCTCCCTTTTTTCCATCTTGACTTCCGTTGTCAACTGGGCCATAACTTTCATCGGGATTTTGGCCGTTATAATTTTTATTTACGGTGGCTTTATTTACCTTACTTCTCAGGGAGAAAGCGACAAAATCGAACAGGCTAAGAAAATCATTCTCTATGCGGTAGTTGGGGTGATCGTGTCAATTTTAGGGTTTGTCGCTGTTTCAACTATCGATTCTATCGTCTCCGGTCGCGGTGTAAATACTGGCAGCCCGAATCAAGATAGCAGTCCCGGCGGAGGAAACGATTCGGCCACTCCTCAAGATCCCGTTAACATGAATGATCCGGCCAGTGGCTATCAAAGACCGTACAGTCCGGGAGCGGGGGGCGGAGGAGCTTTACCCGTTTCTCCCGACATGGTTCAATAAAAAAATAATACTTTAATTCAGCTTAAATGAAGATTAAGGATAAAATAGTCCGCTGGTCGGATAAACTAAAAGGAAAAATCTTTCTCTACGGAAGCATCTTTGACGGTTGGTCGGGAAAAGGCGGAGTGCCCGATCCGGGTGCGGGAGAAGATCACCCCATCGCCTCCGTGTTGATGAGAGTTCTCAATTGGTTGCTCAGTATTTTCGGCATTTTGGCGGTTATCTCTTTCATTGTAGCCGGGATTCTTTACTTGACAGCTCAGGGGGAGTATAGAAATATAGAAAGAGCGAAAAAAGCGGTAACGGCCGGAGTGGTGGGGCTGGTCATTGGTCTGTTGGGCTACGCTATTGTTCTAACTATAGATGATTTATTAAAAGGTTGAACTAATTTTTAAACTAAAAAATTATGTCTTTGGAAATTAACGAAAAGGATTTTAATCAATCCGTTGTCGAATCGAAGGGGGTAACGATAGTTGATTTTTGGGCTCCTTGGTGCGGACCCTGTCAAGCCATGGGACCAATTTTAGAGTCACTGGCCAAAAGGCTTGAAGGCAAAGCCAAAGTGTATAAGTTGAATGTAGACGAGAACCAGTCTATCGCCTCTCGCTTCGGAGTCATGTCTATCCCGACGATCGTGCTTTTTCTCGACGGCAAAGAAGTTGACCGGAAAATAGGTCTGCAATCGGAAGAAGGCTTAGTTGAAGCAATTGAAGCTCTTAGTAGATAAAAATACTTTATCTTTTTTTATTTTTAGCTTAGAATCTTGAGGTGAGGTGGTAGGCCTTACGCCACCCTAGCTCAATGGTTGAGCAATTGTTTTGTAAACAATAGGTTATCGGTTCGATTCCGATGGGTGGCTCATTTCGAATCAACTCTTTTAAAAAATAAATGACAAAAGAAATTATTAATCCTTCCGTTGAATATTTTCTTGAAGTCGTGGAAAAGACGGCTCAAGAGAAAAATACCTCCAGGCAGACCATTTTTAGAATGGAAACTTCTGAAATTGCCGGTCAAATGGCTTTATGGTATGAAAAAGTTAGAAGTGCCGTCCAATACAAAGAGGAGCACTTACTTCGTAGAACCACCATTTATCGCATCCTAAAAAGACTGGTGGACATCGAACAAAGAAAAACCAAACGAGATCTGGCTTATGCGCTTTTCAAAGAATTAGTTATGGCCGGACACATCAATCAGTCTGACGCCAATGACGAGCTGTTTGAAAAAGTAGAAAACATAATCGCTCGATACCTCAAAGCTTTGCAAATTATTAACAGCCGAATAAAAAGTGCCACTGAAAATTTAAAAATTAGACGGTGGTTTTTTTCCTTAGCCTCTGAGGAGATCGAGAACCAAATCAATCCTCAGAAAGAAAAAATGGCCCTAATTTATGCTATTTATGAGACTTTAAGACCAAAAATCAAGTTCAACTTAAGTCGTCCTCCGTTCCCTCTACCGGGCTCAAAAATCAAGGGGGTTCAAAATTTAGCGGAAGAATATTTGGGCGTTGGATCACTAGTCGAACCGATTGAAAATTCTATAATGGGAGAGCAGAAAAAAGCTTCTCAAAAAAATTGTTTTTTCGATGAAAAAAAACTGCTAAATCTGCTAATTTACTTGGCCGTTTTCCGTAATCTGCGAAAATCGGATCGCGCCATGATCAGGTTCTTGGTTTTCAATATTTATTTTCCCAAATGGACCAGCCTGAAAGAACAAAATGAAAATGAAATTTTAGAAGCCATAAAATTGTTAAAAAGAAAGAGATTTGAAATGGAAGTTATCGCCGAGCATCCTTTGATGCCAAAAATTCTTTTCCCGATTAAAAAATATATGCTCTGCTCCGCTTTTTTCTACGAAGCCGTGATGGACAATCCGGCCGAGGCGCGCGCCGTTACCCTTCAAGAATACCTGCTCTGGGATAAAGTTAAAAACAAATGCAATTTGCGTTACTTGGCGGAAAGCAAAAAACTGAAAAAAAGAATCGGTCGCGGGATTCTCTATGTTTTTTTAACGAAAATGATAGTAGCCATACTCTTGGAAGTCCCCTACGAAATGATGCTCAAAGCAAAATCAATAGAATACAAATCACTTGCAATCAATCTCTTTTTTCCACCGATCTTACTAAGCTTGATCGCCTCTTCCGCCCGAAAACCGGACGAAGAAAACACCAAAGAAATTTTAAAAGGCGTCAGCACTCTCGTTTATCGAGCAAAGCTGGAAGAGGAGCTAAAAACGATAAATATCTCCGACCGAGAGAGCGCTTGGGCGGAAAGGATGCTTGATTTATTTTACATCACAGTGCTCTTTACAGTGCTTTATCTTCTGATAAAATTGCTCGGCTATTTGAATTTTAACATTGTCGCCACCCTAATCTTCCTTATTTTTACCGGTACGGTCAGTTTTTTTGGCGCCTTAATCAGACAATCAACTCGTGATTTGGTAGTCACAAAGGATAAAGAAGGTATTTTCAGTCTTATTTTCGATACCGCTCTCCTGCCGTTCGTCCGCATTGGTCGTCTTCTTTCTGTCAAGTTTTCTCGTATCAATGTCTTTATTTTCATTTTAGATTTCTTGGTAGAGGCCCCGTTTAAATTTATTATCAGAGCTTTTGAAGCTTGGATCGATTTTTTACGAA
Source organism: uncultured bacterium (assembly GCA_937952315.1). Lineage (GTDB taxonomy): Bacteria > Patescibacteriota > Minisyncoccia > CAIUEV01 > CAIUEV01 > CAIUEV01. The sequence goes on along the minus strand of CALFZX010000016.1, from coordinate 108,103 downwards.
AAAAAAGAGACGAGGTGGAAAGACAATTCGATTAGTTTTTAAATAAGAATTAAAATAAGATTATGCAAAAAATTAAAAATTCAAAAATCTATTGGTCGGTCGGCGCTTCGGTTTTGATCATCGGTCTCGCAATGCTCGGCTATTCTGTAAAAAATAAAAATCAAGATAAACCGATAGACCAAGAGAATCCATCGCTTCAAACACCGTCGGAAAATCAGGCCGATCAATCCAAGGCCGATGCGGAAGAAGTGGAGATAGAGGACACCGAACCGCTGGAGGAAGAAAAAAAACTTGACGAATTACCCGATGAAAATAAAAGACAAAAGGTAATCGCTTATTTAATAAAGAATCTGGACACATTGATTTTCCCGCCAAAAAATGATAAGTGGGATATATCAAGCGCCGGCATTTCTTTTGTTGGCAACACTTTTGTTTATTTGGAAATTTTTCCTAGCGAGTCGGAAATTGGTGGGATGAAAGCACTCTATCAAGTGGAAGATTTTTCCGGTGACGCACCGAAACTTAAAGAGTTAGCTAAATATAAAGAGGGCGAGGAGGATTGGCAACTGATCAGCGGAGAAGATAAATTTTTCGATTATTATTACGAAGAATACGGCTACAATGAAACTAATGATAAATGGACAAAAATAGACTATCTGGCGGAAATGGTTGATTCTGAAGAGAAGATGACAGAGGAGGAGCTGGACTCCCTTGAGGAAGAAGAAGCTTTACTCGAAGAGGAGTCGGATGAAAGCGAAGAAGCGGAGAAAACAATAGTGCCTTAATCATAGAAAAAAATGGAGATTAAAAAGAAAACAAAAATCAAAGTTAACGGTAAATTTTTTGAGTCAAAAATCGGCATCGGCTTAATTGATTTTCTGGAAGATAACGGATTCGAAATTCCCACTCTCTGCTCTCATCCCGATTTCGAAAAAAGTAATGCTTATTGCCGAATTTGTCTTGTGAAAATTCGCTTTGGAGAAAATGAAGATTTTAAATTTGTGCCCAGTTGCTCTGTTAAAACAATGGAAGGGATGGAAATTATAACAGACGACGGAGATATTTCAAAAATCAGAAATACTCTCTTGGAAATGCTCTTTATGGAGCACGCCGGACTTTGTTCCACCTGTTTTCGTAATCAAGATTGCGAACTCCAAGATTTAGCCGTTAAATATTCGATTGACGAGTTTAGATTCGTTCCGAAAGTCGCCGAGATGAAAAGCGAAGAAGCTCTTGAACGATTGCGAGACAACTTAAGTCGTCGAGTTATTGATCGAGAAAACCCTTCTATCGCCAGAGAAAGCACGAAATGCATTGAATGTCGTCGCTGTGTTAAAGCTTGTGACGAAATTCAAAAGGTTAAAGCTCTGAACACTCAAAAAAGAGGTATCAATTTAGGCATCGGAACTGAAAATTACACGCCCTTGGAGTGTACTTTTTGTGGACAATGCGCTCTCCATTGCCCAACCGGCGCCATTATAGAAAAAAGTAATTTAGTCGATGTCGTCAGGGCTATTAAAGACCCGGACAAAATTGTTATCGCTCAAGTCGCTCCTTCAGTTAGAGTCACCCTGGGGGAAGAGTTCGGACTTATGCCCGGCACCGTCGTTACCGGTAAAATGGTTACCGCTCTCCGAAAATGCGGCTTCGATACGATTTTTGATGTAGTCACGGGCGCCGATTTTACCATTGTCGAAGAAGGTTCCGAATTTTTGGAAATAGTCAAAAATAAAAATAGCAGTTGTCATTTACCTCTTTTTACCAGCTGTTGTCCGGCCTGGGTGCTTTTTGCAGAGCAACACTATCCCGCTATTCTCCCTCATCTTTCTTCCGCAAAATCACCTCAACTTATGTTAGCTTCCTTAATTAGAAATTATTATGCCAAAAAAAACGGTCTCAATCCGAAAAAAATTGTGGTTGTTTCAATAATGCCCTGCACTGCCAAAAAATACGAAATTGATCGTCGAGAATTTTGTAATAACGGCCAAAAAGATATTGATTTTGTTCTCACTACGAGAGAACTGGCCCATTTGATTAAGAATTTTCGCATTCCCTTCAATGAATTGCCCGACTCGGATTTTGATCCCGCGCTGGGAGTACCCTCCGGATCCGGTCTTATTTTCGGCGCCAGTGGAGGAGTAACCGAATCCGCCCTAAGAACCGCTCATTTTTATTTAACGGGAAAAAGTTTTCCGCGATTGGAATTTTCAGAAGTTCGTGGTATAAAATGGATAAAAGAAGCAAGCATAAATTTGGCCGGCAAAGAGATCCGAATAGCGGTGGCTCACGGACTGGAAAACGCCAGAAAAATAGTGGAGAAAGTGCTAAAAGAAAAATGCCCTTACGATTTTGTTGAGATTATGGCTTGCCCGGGTGGATGCATCGGTGGCGGGGGACAGCCGATACCGACAGATGATACGATCAGAAAAGCTAGGATTAAAGCCATTTATGATACGGATAAGCAAATGGCCATTCGCGAATCTCATAAAAATCCGGTGGTAGAGCAAGTTTATCGAGATTTTCTTTATCGTCCGTTGAGTCGCAAAGCGGAAAAACTGCTACACACTAAACATTATCCCTATAAATTCAAATTCAAAAAATAAATGATTTTAGATTTGAGAAAAAAAACTGGCGATTCGAAGGGGGAAGTAAAAAACGATTTGGCCGAAAACCAAGCCGTCTTTTCGCCGATCGGCGAACAAAATGTTCTGATGAGCTGGGAGACGGACGAATTCAATTATTATCATAAATCTAAACTTTGGTTTGTGGTGGGCGGTCTTTTATTTTTTGTTTTGGTCGGATACTTTGTTATTTCAAAACAAATTATTACCTCAATAACCTTTATTCTGCTCGGTATAACCGTTTATATGTTCTCCATCAAAAAACCGCGAAAAATTACTTGCAGCATTGGCAATCGAGGAATTTCTGTCGATAAATTTACTTACCCTTACAAGGATTTGAATTCTTTTTGGATTTTTTTCGAACCGCCAGAGTTCAAAGTTATCAGCCTAAAACACAAAAAAGCCTATCTTCCGCACATACATATTCCTTTTGGCGATGAAGATCCTATAAAAATTCGGAAAATGCTAGTTAGTTTTTTGCGAGAAGAAGAGCAAGAGGAAAGTTTCAGCGATCGGGTGGCTCGCTATTTGAAATTTTAATTTATTGAAATGGCCAGGGACAAAGCAAAAATCGAAGTTTGGTCAGAATTCGTCTTGAAAAAGACAACTTTTTTGTGGCTTCCAATTACCGCTTTTTGGATCATTATAAAAAGAATTAGAAATAAATAAAATAAAAAAATGAAAAGGAGCGTAAAACAAATAATTATAGTGCTCACAGTCCTTCTGCTGATCGGAAGCTCGGTTTTTCTCATCAACCGTCTTCTAAAAACCGATCCGACTTGTTTCGACGGTATCAAAAATGGAGAAGAAGAAGGCGTTGATTGCGGAACTGCCTGTGAAAAGGCTTGCAAAACCGAAACGCCAAAAGCGGACAAAATTGTAACCAAAAGTTTCGAAATTATCAGGGGAGGCAACAATAAATGTGACTTAGTCGCTGTTATAAACAATCCCAACAATAGCTTGGCCGGACAAAAAATTCCATACAGTTTCAGTTGGGGAGACAAAACAATAAAAAAAGATGAATTTTATATTTATCCTGGGGAAGAAAGATACCTTGCCGAATACAATTTAGTTTGTCAAGATGATTTTGTGCCGGAACTTAAAATTGGCGACGCCAAAGAATGGAGTTTTTTCAGAAGTTTCACCAAGCCGGATCTTCAAATTTCTGACTTTAAGCTGAATTATCTTGATAGCCCTTACGAATTCGCCGAGGTTAGAGGTCGCATCATTAACCGAAGCCCCTTCGACCTAAAAACGGTTGAGATTTTTTCAATCGTCAAAGATGTAAATCAGGCCATTATTGCCATTAATCAAACTACCGTCAATTCAATTTTAGCCGGCCAAACAAGGGATTTTCGAATTTTCTGGACTCATTCCTTCGAAAAAGGCGGGGTTCCTTCTTTTTATGTTACCAGCAACCTTTTTGACTCTCAAAATTTTATTAAAAACCAAGAAACGGATAGCACAAAACAACGAGAGGTGAAGAATGAAGAAGAGATTGTCTGGTAAAAATTTGCTCAATCCGAATTTATTGTTAATAATAACAACCAAGTTTTAAGAGCTTTCTGTTAAAGCTATTTTTAGTTTGTTTTTATTTATAATCATTATGCCAAGTCAAAAGAATTCCAGAAATATCGCTCGTCAGTCACGCCATTCTCGGGTTCGAGGAAAAGTTAAAGGAACGGCCGAGATGCCGAGACTGAATGTTTTTTTTAGTCTCAAATTTGTCTACGCCCAATTGATAGATGATGAGAATAACAAGGTTTTGTTTGCCGTGAACAGTCTCAAACTGAAAAAAGAGGCAAAAACTCCTCAAACAAAAGTTGACTGGGCAAAAATAGTCGGCAAAAAATTGGCAACAATGGCCGTAGAGAAAGGCGTGTCCAAAGTAGTCTTTGATCGTGGTGGTTATAAATATCACGGTAAAGTCAAAGCCTTGGCCGATTCAGCCAGAGAGGGCGGATTGATTTTTTAGTTTTATTTTTATTTATTATTTTTGAATCCAAATGAAGGAAAATAGTCACAGAAGAAGAGACAAGAGAGAGAAAGATTTTGATCACAGCTTGTTGCATGTCGCTCGCGTCGCCAGGGTGGTCCAGGGCGGAAGACGATTCAGTTTTCGAGCAACAGTTGCAATTGGCGATCGCAAAGGTAAGGTTGGCGTTGGCGTGGCAAAAGGATCGGATGTTTCTTTGGCTATCGGTAAAGCTATCCACGACGCCAAAAAACATTTGGTATCTTTTGTCAGAAGGGGGAGCACGATTCCCCACGAAATCGATTTTAAATATGAAAGTGCTCGAATCATATTGAAACCGGCGAAGGAAGGAAAGGGAATTGTCGCCGGCGGAGCGCTTCGAATTTTGGCCGATTTAGGCGGAATCAAGGATTTAACCGCTAAAAGCCTCGGTTCGAACAACAAAATCAACACTGCTAAAGCAATGTTGGGCGCTTTAAAGAATCTGAAAAATACTGAAAAATCTCAGACGATTGAGGGAAAAAAGACAGAAACGGAAAGTAAAAAAATAGAGGGAGAAACTCAAGTTGAAAAACCGGCCGAACCGATTAAGGAAGAAAATAAATCCAAGTCGAAAAAACAAGAAAGATAGTTTTTATCGTTAAAAGCTTAAGTTTATAAATTTTACATTATGCAAATTCATGAGATTAAAAAGCCGAAGTGGCAAAAGGAGAAACGAGCGATCGGTCGAGGAGGAAAGAGAGGCACTTACTCAGGCAAAGGCAATAAAGGTCAAAAAGCTCGATCTGGTGGCAATATCGCTCCCGGCTTTGAAGGTCGAGACACCACTATGGTTGCTCGCGCTCCTAAGATATCCGGCTTCTCCTCTCCTAAACTAAAGAATATTATTTTAAATTTTCAAGTTCTTGAAAAACATTTCCAAGACGGAGAGGAAGTCTCTCCCAAGAGCTTACGAGAAAAAGGTATTGTTAAGCTAAACAAGAGAAGTCGAACCAAAAGAAAGGCGCAAATAAAAATTTTGGCTAATGGAAAATTAGACAAAAAGCTCTCCTTCAAAGGGCTGATGCTTTCGAAAAAGGCTCGGCAGGGCGTTGAAAAAGTCGGCGGATCATTCGTGGAGACAGAGAAGAAAGAAAAGAAACCAAAAAATAAGAAGATTGAAAAATAGTTAAAATACAATGCCCTTAAAAACCGAAGTATTTTCGTTTATTATCAAAACTTTCGGTTGTCAAATGAATCAAGCGGACGCCGAAAGGTTTTCCGCTTTTTTGGTGGAGAGAGGAGGAATTTTATCTAACAAGAACCAAAGTGATTTGATTGTCTTTGTCAGTTGCGGCGTCCGACAGACGGCGGAGCAAAAAGCTATCAGTCTTATCAAAAAAATCAAGCAAGATCAGCCGGAGACCCATCTGATTCTGACCGGATGTCTCGCTCACCGACCCGATGTTCGAAAAACGCTTAACGATATTGTCGATATTTTTATTCCCGCCGGTCGCTTGGGTGATTTTCAGCACGAGATAGAAAAAATAATTCAAAAAAAAGGCAAGGCGTTTGAAAATTTTTATTCCCTCAAGCCACTGAGAGAAGAACCTTTTCGCGCTTTTATTCCCATAATGACGGGGTGTAATAATTTTTGCGCCTATTGCGTTGTGCCCTTTGCTCGTGGTCGAGAAATTTCTCGTTCGCCGGAAAATATTATTGGAGAAACAAAGGAGGCGATAGAAAACGGAGGAAAAGAAATTTTTTTACTTGGTCAAAATGTCAATAGCTATAAAGGTTTGGATCGCAACGGCCAAAAATGGGATTTTCCCGATCTAATCAGAAGGATTAACGATTTGAAAGGCGATTTCTGGATCAAATTTATTTCTTCTCATCCGAAAGATGTCACTTCCAAGTTGATATCGGCGATGCGAGATTGCCAAAAAGTTTCTTCCAATCTCCACTTACCAATCCAGGCGGGCAGTGACAAAATATTAAGTTTGATGAATCGAAAATACACCGTTGAACGATATCTAAAAATTATCGCTATGGCGAAAAAGATCCACCCTGAAATTGTTATCTCTTCGGATATTATCGTCGGCTTTCCGGGAGAAACTCTAAAAGATTTTGAGCAATCGAAAAAAATAATTGAAAAAGTTCGTTTTGAAATGCTCTATAGCCTTAAATACTCCAAAAGACCGGAAACGGCCGCCGGAAGACTCAAAGAAACCGTTGACGCTTTAGAAAAAAAACGACGCCAGCAAGAGCTGGATCAACTTTGGAAAAAAATATCCGTTCAAAATAATCAAAAATTTTTAGGTAAAAAAATAAAATTTATTGTCAATAGCATTAAAGAAAAAGGAGATGGGCTTATTATCTTGGGTAAAAGCTTCGAGGAAAAAACAATTTGCGCAATCGAAAAAAAAATCGATAATAAAATAAGCAAAGGCGACTGGGCGTGGGCGCGAATTGAGAGTGTCGGACCGCTCAGTTTAACCGGTCGAATCGTCAAAAAATAAAATAAAAAATATAAAAAAAAATGCAATCGATTTCCCATCAAAAATTCTCCTGGATCTTCGTTGAGGATATCAAGGCGGAAGACATCTCGTTTGTTCAGAAAGAGTTTAATTTGCATCCCTTGATTATCGGTAAACTGACTTCCCCCCTCTATCGACCCCAGTTTAACGAACACGACGGCTATTTATTCTTGGTTTTACATTTTCCGATTTTTTTTAAAAACGGTAGCTTTAAAGAAGTTGGAGAGATTGATATTCTAGTCAATGAAAAATTTGTCGTCACCGTCTGTTCGAAAGGAGACTCTCCGATTGAAGCATTCTTTAATCAGTGTCAAAGAAATATCGAATTTTCAAAAAAATATTTTCAGAGAGGACCTTACTATCTTCTACTCATTTTGATCAGTCAAATTCTAAACAGTTATTTTCCTTTTCTCGATCAACTGGCCACCAAAACCGACGCCATCGAGAACGATCTTTTTGACAACAAGGAAAGTAAAACTCTCAAAGAAATAACTTTTTTACAGAGAGATATTCTGGACGCCAGACGGATTCTAAAACCACAATTGCCTGTTTTTAAATCTATTTTTTCCAAGGAAGAAGTCAAGAAGGATAATTTTCTCTCCGTTTATGCGGAAGACATTCTCTCCACCAATGTTCAAATTTGGAATACCCTGGAGAATTACTGGGAAACGGCCAACACTCTTCATCGCACCAACAACACCTTGCTTTCCCATAAGCTGAATAAGATAGTCAATATTCTCACCGCTTTCTCCGTCAGTTTTTTACCGGTAGGAATTCTGGCTTCCATCTTCGGTATGAATGTTAAATTTTCACCTGTTTTTGAGGATATTCGAGTAATTTTCTTTTTGATGTTTTTAGCAATGCTTATGGTTGGATTTTTCCTTTTTGTTCTGATTAAGAAAAAAGGTTAATTAATATTTAATTTTAAAAATGCAAAAAATAAACAGTCGCGCCGGCATAGCGATTATTATTGGTCTGACATTGCTGTTAGTGGGGACAATCTTCGTCTTTTGGAGCAGAATAGATTATTCCGGCGAGGAAAAAACAATTTTTAGGAAAAAATTAGACGAGATAAAAGATTCCGTTTCAACATCTTCTGCTATCGAACCTTTTGCTTCCGAAGCTGATTTCAAAGCGTATTTAGAGGAAAATCAATCTCAACGACAATACTCTTCGGGACTTGCTCAAATGGAAACAATGAGTATGCCGGCCGATAAAAGCTTCGCGGGGAACTCGGAGGCTGGCAGCAGCCAAGCCTCTAACAAGATGATGAACCTTTCGACGGAAGTCGCGGAACCGAATCGATTTTCCGAAACTAATAGACAAGTCTTAAGTATTGACGAACCGGATATCGTCAAGACGGACGGCCAAAATATTTATTACTCCAAAGAGAGAAGTTTTGATTTTTATCGTTCCGATCCAATAATTATGGATGAACGAATGAGCGAGAAAATTGGTATTGTTCCCCCTTACCCTGATCGACCTCGGTCAATTGACGAAACTCAAATTATCAAAGCCTTTCCTATTGCTGAGGCTAAAAAAATCGGCCGCCTGGAAAACAATGGTAATCTTTTTCTAAAGGATAAAACTTTAGTTATTCTCGCCGAGAATAAACAAAAAATATACGCTTACGATGTTTCGAACCCTGAGCAACCCAAGGAAAAATGGAGTTGGAGTTTTGAGGAGCAGAATCAAATTGTCGCCTCAAGGATGATGAACGGAAAAATTTTTCTCGTTACTAACCGCTATAATGACATTGAAAGTCCCTGCCCGATTCGTCCGATGGTTCGAAACGAGGAATCGATAGAACTAAGTTGCACCGAGATTTACCACCCGACTGAGCCGATTCCCGCCGATACGACCTATTCTTTCATCGCTCTGGATATCGAAACCGGCAAAGTGACTGATAAAACCGCTTTTGTTGGTTCCAACTACGGATCGGAAGTTTATATGTCTGAAAATGCAATTTATTTGACCTATCAAAAACCGACGGATGAAATTAAGCTTTTTACCGCTTTTCTCAGAGACAACCCCAATATTTTCAAAACGAATTTAGCTCAGAAGATAAAAAAACTTGAGGATTACGATATCAGTTCCAGGGCCAAAAATACGGAGCTGGAGTCATTGATCGAGACAGAACTTCGTTCTCTCGGCAAAGATGAACTAACCAAGCTTCGCAACGAAGTCAACAATCAACTAGCGGAATTTGCGAAGAAAGAAGGAAAAAGGCATCAAATGACGGGAATCGTTAAAATCGGCAACGATAATCTTGAATTTAAAGCCAACGGCGAAGTGCCGGGCCGCCCGCTAAATCAATTTTCCTTAGATGAATACAAGGGAAATCTTCGCATCGCAGTCACTTTTGAGCCTTTAGACTATTTTCCCGGCGGGTTTTATGTTAATAGCCGAAACGAACAAGCTAGCGATGTTTATATTTTGAATGAAAACTTAAATCAAGTCGGCGCCGTTGAAGACATGGGAAAGGGAGAAAGAATTTATGCCGTAAGATTTTTGCAGGATCGAGGATTCGTTGTTACTTTCAAGCAGATCGACCCCTTTTTCGTCTTGGATTTGTCTTCTCCAAACAATCCCAAGCTTAAAGGAGAACTAAAAATCCCGGGTTATTCCTCCTATTTGCATCCCCTACCCAACGGTCAAATTTTAGGTATCGGCGAGGAAAACGGTCAAGTTAAAATTTCCTCCTTTGATGTCAGTGACCCAAGCAATCCTAAAGAAGTTTCCACTTATCGTATGGAAGAAAGTTGGAGCGAAGCGGGTAGCAACCATCACGCTTTTTTGCTGGACGAGAAACAAAAAGTTTTCTTTATTCCCGGCGGTGAGGGTGGCTATATTTTTTCCTATGAAGGAGGAATAAAGCTCGAACGGGCCGTCGGCGGATTTCAAGTCAAAAGAGCCGTCTACATCGATGACTATATGTTCGTAATCGGAGAGGAAAAAATAAAAATAATTAACGAAAAAACTTGGAGTGACGAAAAAGAAATAGAATTGTAGAATTGAATAAGATATTTTTTGCTTGATTATTTTTAAATCTCTAACAGTGAAGATAAGACCACGAAATTTTGTTATTTTCTTTGTTACCGGCTTATTTGGATTTTTTTTCTGCTTACAATCTACTTTGGCTGAAAATGAAGAAAAAATTGAGCACTTCAAATCGGAGATTGTTATCCAATCCAACAGTGAAGTTCTAGTTACGGAAGAGATAAGCTACTTTTTTCCTCAGCCGAAACACGGAATTATCAGATACTTACCGTATAAATACGAAGTTGAAAAATCTCCAAATAAAAAAACCGCCTACAAAGTTAATTTTAAATTAATTTCCGCGGAAGAATCACAAGATGGTCAAAGCTGGAACGAAGTTCCTTATAATTTAACAACCGAATCAAACAATAAAAATATTCGACTCGGCCGAGAAGAATCAACAGTCGAAGGGAAACGCATTTATCGATTAAAGTATTCCGTTCAAAATGTAATCGCTTATCAACCGGCGGGCAACGAGAAAAGAGATGAATTCTTCTGGAATGTTACGGGCAATGGTTGGGGCGTTTCCATCGAAAAAGCGGAAGCCACCGTTATATTTCCCGCAGAAATTGACACTTCCCAATGGGCCTTCGGTTGCTTCACCGGCGTTCTCGGATCAACGGAAGAAGAATGTCTTTTTGAAGCTACGGGTAAAAATAAAGTTCATTTTAATTCTAAATGGTCATTGCCCAAAAATAACGGACTGAGTATTATCACCGGTCTGCCTCACGGTCTCATCGAAAAACCGAATTTAAGTCAAAGTTTTTGGCTGATACTGAAATATAATCTAATTTATTACGGATTTCTCGCTCTTCCCTTAACAACCGCCGTTTTTTTGCTTATTCTTTGGTTTCTTAAAGGCAGAGATCCCAGGGGCAAAGAAACAATTATTCCTTTTTATGGGCCACCGGACAATCTCAGTCCTGTTGAAGTCGGTACTCTCATCGACGAAAAGGCCGATCCCAGAGATTTTTCTTCTTCAATCATCAATTTGGCAGTTAAGGGGTATCTTAGAATTCGAGAGATCGAGAAAAAGCCCCTCTTTGGTATTTTCAAAAATCGACCGAATTATCAAATATTTTTTCTTAAACAAAATGATCTTCCGGCCGGCGTCGAAAGAGAAATTTATGCGACTATTCTCGGTCTTGGTGCCCAATCGGCCGTCACTCTAGAACAGCTTCAAAATGTTTTTCCTCAAAAAATAAACAATTTTCGAGACTTGGCGTATACCGGTCTCGTTAGCAAAGGTTACTTTCCGCGCAATCCTCACAAAGTTAGAAGCACTTATTTTCTAATCGGTTTGGTTATCGCCATTGTCGGCTTTATTTTTGCCGGCAACGCTTTCGGTCTAATTGGCGCCGGCAGTATTATTTTAACCGGTCTTTTAGTCATTATTTTTGGCTATTTTATGCCAAAGAAAACCCTTAAAGGCGTCAACGCCAAAGAAAAAATTCTCGGGCTGAAAGAATATCTGGAAGTGGCGGAGAAAGATCGCATTAATTTTCATAATGCTCCAACCAAAAGACCGGAATTATTTGAAAAACTTCTCCCCTACGCTATGATTTTAGGAGTCGAAAGAGCCTGGGCCAAACAATTTGAAGGAATCTACAATCAAAATCCTTCTTGGTATGAAGGATCAGGTAATCTCAACACTTTTAATGCGCTTTACTTTGTTAATTCACTCAGCGCCTTCTCCGAAGTTACAAACCTGGCGATGGGAACAAAAAACGAGGGCGGAGTCTCTGCCGGCGGCGGGAGCGGTTTCGGAGGCGGCGGATTTTCCGGCGGCGGTTTCGGAGGCGGCGGAGGGGGAAGTTGGTAGAGAGAGAACAGTTAAAAAATTAAAAGTTGAAAGATGAAAGATGAAAGATAGTGAGGGTAGAGTTGACGGTTTTGTTTTATTTAGTCTTTAATAAGCTGGTGGAGGAATATAATTTTTAATTTTCAATTTCTAATTTCTAAACAATTTTCAATGATTTAATTTTTTAATTTTCAAACACGAATCAATATCTGATTTTTTTTGAAAAATTGAGACATTAATAAATTAATCACTGTTTGAAAATTGAAAATTATCTCGGGGTGTGGCCTAATTGGTAAGGCGCACGATTCGGGTTCGTGAGACTCCGGGTTCGAGTCCCGGCATCCCGACCAGATTTAAAAAGACTCCTGGTTCAAGGGAGTCTTTTGTTGTTTGGGAGAAAATGGCCGACTATTCCAGATAAACATTGATCATAACCTGCCTGACTGTCTGATCGGGAGTGCCATAAATTTGCACTGCCTCGCGATCATACTTCTCCCTCAGAACATAGGCTTTTCGAGCGAGAGTGTCATAGGCGATGATATGGACGGTGCCGGCACAATCGTGCGGCGTACATCCTCTCAAAATCAGCAGCATTCGGCCATCCTTCGTTTTAAAAAAAACATTGGGGAAAGCCGTGGCGATGTCCTTTTTCTTAAAATCCGGCTTGACCCTCAGAATAGAATCCGTTATCTCGGGGTGCCTTTTTAGAGTTTCATGATTATATTCTCCGTAAGTCTCATTGAGGCTTTGGAGATACTCGCGATAGGCGGCCTGGGCCGAAAATGTTTTTAGTCCGTCCATCGGAATCGTCTCCGGACCGGCGCCGAAAACATTGCTCAACGCCAAACCGATAAGCAGAGGCACAAAAAATGTTTTAATCATGATAGCATTCTCCTTCCTTGATATAGATTTTGCAAAGTACTTGAACGCTAAACATTATGGAAAGATTACAGAAAAGTCAAGTGATTTTGGTATTTTTTGATTTTTTGCCACATTTTTATCTTTTTGCTATCCTATTGCCAGCTTTTAAAGAACTAAAATATTTTTGATATGGAAAGAACTCCGATTGCAAAACTTAAAGAATCATTGGGGAAAGAAGTAAAAATAAGCGCTTGGATCGATGTTAGAAGAGATCAAGGAAAATTGATTTTTCTTGATTTTCGAGATTTCTCCGGCAAAGTCCAAGGAGTAATTTTGCCTAATAACAATGAAGCGCATGCGACAGGCTCGGAGGTTCGCCCCGAATGGGTAGTGGAAGTGAGAGGAAAAGTCAACCCTCGACCGGAAAGAGCCGTTCAGAAAGACAAGTTTAACGGTGACATCGAACTGGAAATTTTGCAAATATCCGTTCTCAATAAAGCGGAAACGCCCCCCTTTGAAGTTGAGGGAGACGGCAAAGAGGTGAGTGAGGAAATCCGTTTGCGTTTTCGCTATATTGATCTGCGCCGAGAAAGAATGAAAAATAATATGGTTAAAAGACACGAAGCTTTGCAATTCGTTAGGAATTTTTATTCGAAAAACGGATTTCTCGAGATAGAAACTCCTTGTCTTACCAAATCCACACCGGAAGGATCGAGAGATTTTTTAGTGCCGGCAAGAATAGACCCGGGAAAGTTTTACGCCTTGCCTCAATCACCTCAACAGTATAAGCAGTTCTTGATGTCGGCCGGTTTTGAAAAGTATTTTCAAATTGCTCGCTGTTTCCGCGACGAAGACACGAGAGGCGATCGTCAGCCGGAATTCACTCAAATTGATGTAGAAACAAGTTTTGAAAACCAAAAAAAAATAATGCAAACTAGCGAAGATATGCTAATCGCTTTTGTCAAGACAGTTTTTCCAAATAAAAAAATTCAAACGGAGCCATTCCCCCGATTATCTTTTAAGGAAGCGATGAAGAAGTACGGGACCGATAAACCTGATTTACGGGAAGACAAAACCGACCCGGACCTTTTAGCCTTTTGCTGGGTAATCGATTTTCCTTTCTTTGAAAGAGACGATGATGGCGGCTGGACTTTCACTCATAATCCCTTTTCCGCGCCGATAGAATCTTCGATGGAAGACTTAGCCAAAAAGAAAAATATTGGAAATATTCAAGCAGCTCAGTACGATATTGTTCTAAATGGCTATGAAATCGGTGGCGGCGGATTAAGAAACCACAATCCCGAGGCTCTCCAAAAAGTCTTTGAAATTATGGGTTATTCAAAAGAAAAAATCGAAAACAATTTTTCTCATATGCTCAAAGCTTTGGGATCGGGCACTCCGCCTCACGGGGGAATCGCCTTTGGCTTTGACCGGATTATGATGCTCTTGCTAAATGAACCGAATATTCGAGAAACCATTGCTTTTCCCAAAACAGGAGAGGGAAGAGACCCCCTAATGGACGGACCAACCGTCGTTGTCCCCGATCAATTAGATGAACTAGGCATTACTCTTCAAGAATAAATTTTTACTCTAAAAAATAATTCCATGAATGAAAATATAAAAAAGGGACCGATCGAGAACTTAAATAAATTTGTCGAAAGAATAGACGAGATGAAGAAAAAAGATAAAATGGATCTTTCTTCCGATCAAGATTTGAGTATTGCAATCATGAATCTAATCAGCATTGAGGAGCATTTCTTTTTTACCGCTGAAAAAACCGGCAAAGACGAATATTTTGATTTATTGCAGGAAGTTAGAAAAATGAGAGGCGAATTGCTCAAAAAAATCATTAAAGAATACGAAGGTGAAGTTTGGTGTATTTCTAAGCATCTTTTAGCCGCCTCCATGCGCTTGATGGAAGTAGGCACCAAACAGCAAGGGATGGGGAATAAAGAAGATGCGAGAGATCTTTTTCATAAGGCTTACGATCTTTACGGAATGTTCTGGGCTTTAAATATGAAACTCATCGGCACAAATGACATTAAGAAAACAATGGCGGAAAATACCCAAAAAGGTACTGCCATAAAAAAAATTCCCGCCTCGGCTCTAAATAAACACGATAAAAAACCGGTCGGATTTAAATTGAAATTAAGAGAACTGCTAAGAAAAGCTATAGATTGTTGTATCGAATAAAATTAGCTAAATTTTGTTTTTCAAAAAAATCGCTTAAAATGTTTATCAGAGTTCTTTCATTTTTAATAATTAAAAAATCAAAAAAAATGAGAAACGAAGAAAAAGATCATAAGATTGACTCCTTTCTGGAAAGAACTGGAGAAAGTCGTCGTCCGAGAGAAGATGACGATTGGGATGTTGCCCCCAGAAGAAGCTCTCGATCCAACGGTGAAGGTAAAAAAGGCGTTCTTTGGGGCTTGGTAATTTTGATCGGTTTGGCCGTCGTAGCCGGTATCGTCTTCATGATTGTTAAAGAAATGAAGGGGACGAACGGAGTTGGTGGCGAAAGAATAATCGAAAGAGAAAAGATTGTCACCGGCGGATCGGGCAACGATTCAATGAAGATAGACCCAGCAAAATATCAAGCTGTTTTTTTAACAAACGGTCAAGTCTACTTCGGTAGAATTGATTTTCATGACCCTTCTTACATTGGACTCTCCGACATCTACTACCTACAAGTTAAACCGGTTTTGCAACAATCGGAAGGAAACGATAACGATAACACGAACACTGCTAAACAGCAAGAACAAAAAACCGAGCTTTCCTTAGTCAAGCTTGGCAATGAACTCCACGGTCCGGAAGACAGAATGATGATCAACAAAGATCAGGTGGTTTTTGTCGAGGATCTTAAAAACGATTCAAAAGTAACAGATGCCATAACCAGATACAAGCAGGAACAAGCTAGTGGCAAAGCCCCTGAAGAGAACAAGCCTCAACAGTAGAAAAGCTTTTTGAGCCAAGCAAGTATGAGCAAAAATTAAAAATAAAAAATCCATGAGATTCAAAGTTCCCAAAGATGTCGATATTGAAGATAGAATAGTTGGCCCCCTTACCGTCAAGCAACTTGGCTGGCTTGGCGGTGGGGGAGGGATTTGCTTGCTTCTTTGGAAGCTGATCGAATTTCAGGTTTTTGTTTTTGTCGGAATTATAATCATGGGGATTTCCGCGTCTTTTGCTTTTGTTCGTCCCTACAACCAAAGCTTGGTAGCTTTTTGCGGTAGCGTATTACTTTATCTTTCTAAGCCCAAGCTTTATATTTGGAGAAGGCTTGAGAAAATTTTTCCCAAGAATGCTCAGATTTCAAAGAATTCAAAGGACGATCTAGTCATGGTAGTCAAAAAAGGCTTATCGGCTTCGGAAATAGAAAATTTGGCAGAGACTCTTGATACAAGCGGAAAATCTTAATTGCTTTATATTTTTTTCTAAAAGCTTAAAAATGATTAACGCTTATAGCCCCTATTCTTATCCAAATCAGACCAACAATCGTACGGCCTTGAATCAACGAAAGTCACTTCGTTGGTTTTTGTATTTGATTATTTTAGCCGCCGGCGGATTCGGTCTTAGCTTTTATTTTAGTTCTCTGGGGGAAGAATACCCTGTAAAAGTTACCGAAAAAGAGGGAGGGCTTGAGTATAGAGACAGTAGCCAAAATTCATGGATGGAGCCGGAAAAACTGCCCTTGGAAGGAAAAATCGCTTATGAAATGAGAACTTTGGCCGACGGAAAGGCTAAGATAAGTTCCAATGACGGTAGCACAATAACTATGGGTAATTTCGCCCGACTGATTCTCCTTAAAAATCAAGGGGAAATTTCTTGGTCCCAAACCGATGGAGAAGTCCGCTATTTAGTTGAAAAGAATGATAAAAGAAAAGCTTTTAAAATAATTTTAAGCGATGGCGAGATCTCCGTCCTGGGAACCGATTTAGTTGTTAAAGTAGAGGAGAAAGATAGCACGATTTATGTTTTTAAAGGAAAGGTGAAAGTTAACTATAAAGATAAGAGTTCTCAAGAGGCGGGGGAGAACGAAAAAATTATTATCAATCCGTTAGAAAAAAAAGTGGTAGCTTTTGAAGAGAAAGATTTCACTTCTCCTCTCAGGGATTCTTTTTCTTCCTCCGAAGATAAGCCGGCCGAACCCGTAGAAGTTGCCGATACTCCTCCGATAGACGCCAATCCCGCTAACGAAAATTCCAATCCAGAAGGAAACAGCAATATCAACACTAAAAACGAGAATCAAAATGTCAATCTCGACAATCAAGAATCTATTTCCGTAGGAGCGGAAAAAAATGAAAACACTAATAATCAAACAGCCACAAGCTCTGCCGTGAAAAAAGAAGACGAACCGGCTCCTCAACCGAAAACCACAAAACCGGTGACTTCCACTCCTGTCAAAAAAAATAATAGCGGGGTGACAACCCGCTCCAAGTGTGAAGATTCCGGAGGTCATTGGACTAAAGACGGTAGCTTGTGCAAATGCCCGCCGGGAGAGAATTTCACCGGTGGTAAATGTAAAAGACAATAAAAAATAAGTGAACCGGACTGCTTTAAAAAGCTAATTTTTTCATTGCCCTTTCCATCTCAATGTCGCTTTCTCTTTTCTTAATAGTCTCTCTTTTGTCAATTTTTCTTTTCCCTTTGCCCAATCCCAATTCAATTTTTATTTTTCCCTTGGCGGTAAAAATTCTCAGTGGTAGGAGGGTCAATTTCTTTTCTTTTATCTTTCCAATCAATGATTTTATTTCTTTTTTTCTGAGCAATATTTTTCGCGTTCGATCACTTTCCACTTGTCCTAGAACATTCTTAGGTTGATAAACCGGAATAGAAAAATTGATCAAATAAAGCTCTTCTCGCTGGATATGCGCATACGATCCCTCCAGTCTGCCTCTTTTGTTTTTAAGCGACTTGACCTCTTTACCCGCCAAAAAAATCCCGGCTCGAAAAGTTTCCAGGATTTCATAGTCAAACAGAGCCCTTTTATTTCTTAATAGTGTTGCCATCTTAAAACTTTATTCGATAATCTCATCGACTAAATTATCCATTACTCCCTTCCAACCCTTTACCGCAAAATTTCCAAAGGCGCAAAAAGAAGCTCTTTCCATCGTAAAAATAATATCTTTAATCTTCTCTTGATCGTTCTTATTGAGTTTTCCTTTGGCCAATTTTTGTGCCAAAAGCGAAAGTTGATAAGTCCCTTCTCGACAAGGCACACATTGGCCACACGATTCTCGTCGAAAGAAACCAGACCAAGCAGAAATCAATTTTCGAACATCGAAGCCTTCTTCAACCAAGAGGATCGCACCTGAACCGGCCGGGATCTCCTCCTTGGAAAAACCGAGCGGCTTATCAAAATCGGAAGGCATAATTATTGACCCGCCGGATCCGCCAACCTGAGCAAATTTTATTTTTTTATTCGTATTTAAGCCACCTCCGAATTTCTCTATCAGTTTTTTAATCGTAATTCCCAGAGGCGCTTCATGAAGACCTGGCTTTTTCACCGGACCGTTCAGTAAAAAGATCTTGGTGCCAAAACTTTCTTGGCTTCGGCTTAAACTCTTAAATTTACTCGCTCCGTGCTGAAGAATGAATGGCACGCTAGCTAATGTTTCAACATTATTTACCACTGTTGGACGGCCGAAAAGACCGGACTCGACCGGATAGGGAGGTCTTAACCTCGGTTCGCCTCTTTTACCTTCAATTGAGTTGATTAAAGCCGTCTCTTCTCCGCAGACATAGCTACCCGCTCCTTGAAAAAGCTTTATCTTTAAAGAAAAATCACTTCCTTGAATATTTTTTCCCAACCAGCCGGCCTTTTTTAGCTCCGAAATAGTTTTCTTCAGTTTAACCGCCGTTTCTTTGTAGTTCCCGTTAAGATAAATAAACGATTCGCTGGCTCCTAGAATATAAGAACCGACAATAATAGACTCAAAAACCGGATAGGGATTATTTTCCAAAATAGCACGATCTTTATAAGTTCCCGGCTCCGACTCGTCGGCATTACAAATAAAATAGGCCGAGGATCGAGCCGGAAAAATAAATTTTTTGGCCGACAGAGAATATTCCCGTCCCAATTTCCATTTAAGCCCTAAGAGGAAGCCGGATCCCCCGCGCCCTCTTAATCCGCTCTGCTCCAATTCTTCGATCACATCAGCGACGGAAATTTCTCCTTTGATGATTTTTTTTAGTACGGAGAAACCACCGCCGACAATATAGTCCGAAAGCAAAAACGCTTCAGGTCTTTCCCAATCGGCAGTAATTACCTTTATTTTTTTATTTTCCATAGGGCTAATTTATAATAGATAAAATCAAATTTTCAAAATAGGGAAAAAAAAGAATCATTCCGATGATAGCGGAACCGACGGCCGAGACAAGCACCGCACCAGCCATTAAATCCTTTATTGCTCCAACATAGGGATGCTTTTTAGGCTTGATGATATCGATCATTCTTTCCAGCACGGTATTGATTATTTCGAGCGTCAGAACCCAAACTACCAACAACCAGACAAGCAACTGTTCAATCGGTCTCAGGGGCAAAGCGACGGAGCAAAAAATAACTAAAACGGCGACAAAAAGCTCCCAACGAAAATTCTGCTCCGTTTTCCACGCGTATTTTATCCCTCTAACGGCAAAATTAAGGCTTGATCGTAAATAACGAAAATTTTTTTTAAATAGAGAGACCATGATCTGAAAAAAAATTAAAAATAAAATAATTTCTATGTTTTTTATAGTAACATAAAAAATGAATTAAAAGAAAAAAGCCTCACTCCTAAGAGTGGGGCTTAATCGTCAATCAAGATTCAACACATCGTAATAAGCAGGATGGCCACCTCCCGAGAAAAAAGAGGCCAATCTTTCATGCCGACCGTAATGCCAGTATTCGGAAGGGTGATGGATAAAATGGTTTTGACCCAAAATTTCCTCACTAACCAAAATATTATGCAACAATCGACGATTTAATTTGACTTCTTCCTCTTTTTGACTCAAATTCTTTTTATCTTCAAGCCAAAAAAGATCTATTTTTTCTCTATCGTCCAGCTTGGTGAGAAGTAATTTTTTCTTCTTTTCATCCCAAATCTCACAATCGATTGCGCCACCGGTTGTGTGAGGAGAGTAATTCTCCGGATTAGAAAGTAACTCGGTTACCGGCCTGGCATTTTTTCTTCTTTTTTGCTTTGACAAACCTTCAATCGCCAGTCTTTGCAAACGAATATCTCGATATCCGCTTAAAATAAAAAGTCTAAGACCGAAAGGTTTGAGCCGGTAGTCTATAAGTTTGAGATCGAAAGCCAGGCTCTGTCTCAAAAAAACATTGTCTTCAAAAGCCAGACCGTTCTTTTTGTTTCGACCGGAATTGTGAATAATTTTTCGTCCGCGTCCCTCACTGTAATAGTTCAAACTCATGATTCCCAGGGAGGAACAGCTGATCAGCCCCTCTCGACATTTTGGATGAAATTTTTGAACAAAAATTCTTCTGGCCATTCGGAATCCCGAATTTTTGTTCTCTTTATACCAATCATAATCAAAATCGAATCTTCTGATCGGCATTTTTTTTAGTTTTTCAACTAAATTCATTGGGCCTCCTAATCTTATATTGAATTTTTTAAAGAGCTTTCTTGATCGACCAAATTATTTTATGCTCATTTTTTTTAAAAAAACAAGAAAATTGTTGCTTTTTGGCTTAATCTGTGTTAATTTGGCAAAAAGCTCTTTAGTCCAAAAGGAGGTTCTATGGAAAAAAATGTTTGTCTAGAACACAAATGTAGCGATTGTTGCAGTCCGGTTAAAATCAGAGGCTATGCATTGCTCGAACTGGAAAAAATCGGTCGGCCCTTCGTGGAAACGGGAGAGATTTATATTCCGGAGAGCAACCCTGACGCGGTTCGTTTGCGAACTTTTCGTTGTCTAAATTTTGATTCAAAAAATGGCCTTTGTCTTGATTATGCCAACCGACCGGATATTTGTCGAAACACACAATGCGGGGCTTTCTACACCGATGACAGAAAAAAGCAAGAAGCAATAATCAATCGTTACAAAAATGAAAAATTTATGATTTTGAGATTCAATTAAATGATTTCATCCCTGAGAGATTCTTCGGAGTCTCTTTTTTCTTTTTTTAATTATTTGTTAAAATTGTTTCAAATAATTCTAATTGCATTTCCATGGCCACAAGAAAAAATAAAAGGCTTAAAATAGCTTTGTTTTTCGGCGGAAGATCGGCGGAACACGAAGTCTCCATCATCTCGGCTCAGAATGTTTTTCCCGCCATCAATAAGCGCAAATATCAAATTTTACTTGTCGGCATCAAGAAAAACGGCTCCTGGGTCTCGGTTACGGAAAAAGATTTTATCAAGAAAAATTTCTCTCTTACGAAAATAAACGAGTTCGTCTCTCCTTTTTTTGAAAATAAAAAATTCTTTATTCGGGGAAAAAAGATTAGAGCTCAAATCGACTTGGTTTTTCCCATTCTGCACGGACCGTTTGGGGAAGACGGAACCATTCAAGGTCTCCTGCATTTTTTCAATGTTCCGTTCGTAGGGGCGGGAGTGGTTGGCTCCGCCGTCGGGATGGACAAAGATATAATGAAAAGACTGCTCAGAGACGCAGGTCTTCAAGTTCCGAATTTTGTTGTCTTTCAAAAATCTGAAAAAAACTCAATTCGGTTTAAAAACCTCAAAAAAACTTTGGGATTGCCTTTTTTTGTTAAGCCGGCGAACCTTGGATCATCAGTGGGGATTAGCAAAGTAGAGAATGAAAAAGAATTTATGCCAGCAATAAAAAGCGCTTTTCGCTATGACTCCAAGGTTATAATCGAGCAGGGAATTGAGGGCCGAGAAATCGAGTGTGCTATTCTTGGCAACGATTTTCCGCAAGCTTCCCGATTGGGAGAAATTGTTCCCAAACACAATTTTTATTCATACAAAGCCAAGTATCTGGACAAAAGCGGGGCCGATTTAATTATTCCGGCCAAAATAGCGCCGGCCATCGAAAAAAAAATTCAAGCTATCGCCATCAAAGTTTTTCAGGTTTTATGTTGTCGCGGAATGGGAAGAGTCGATTTTTTTCTCACTAAAAATAACAAAATTTTAGTTAATGAGATAAACACCATCCCCGGCTTTACTTCGATAAGCATGTATCCGAAACTTTGGCAAGAAAGCGGAATTTCTTATGCCCAACTAATCGACACATTGATAAGATTAGCGCAAGAAAAATAAAAAAAACGAGACGAATAAGAATCATCTCGTTTTTTTTCTAACTGTATAATCAAATTCTACATCATACCGCCCATATCTCCCATCCCCGGCATTCCGGCAGGGGTACAGCTGGAACAACCGTCCTTCTTCTCCGGCAAATCACCGACAACCGCCTCCGTTGTCAGAATCATACTGGCGATAGAAGCGGCGTTCTGAACAGCCAAACGAGTAACTTTGGCCGGATCGACTACTCCCGCTTTCAAGAGGTCTTCATATTTATCCGTTTCAGCATTATAGCCTTCCGAGCCCTTGAGATTTAAAACTTTTTCAACGACGACGGAACCTTCTTTCCCGGCATTGATTGCAATTTGTCTGACCGGCTCCTCCAAGGCGCTCTTGACAATCTCAACCCCGGTTGCTTCATCACCGCTCAGTTTCAGTCCTTCCAATCCCTCAATGGCTCGAATCAAAGTCACTCCTCCACCGGCTACGATCCCCTCTTCAACGGCCGCTTTAGTCGCCTCCAATGCATCTTCCACTCTGTGTTGTTTCTCCTTTTGCTCCGTTTCGGTCGCTGCCCCGACTTTAATAATCGCCACCCCGCCAGCTAATTTGGCCAATCTTTCTTGCAACTTTTCACGATCGAATTCAGAATCGGATTTTTCAATCTGAGTTCGAATATTCGTTACTCGCTGTTCGATTTCCGATTTTTCTCCCTTACCGCCTATGATAGTCGTGTTGTCTTTGGTGGAAATAATCTTATCGGCTCTGCCAAGCATGTCTAATTCGACATTTTCCAATTTCATTCCTTTTTCCTCCGTGATTACCTGACCACCGGTCACGATGGCTATATCCTCCATCATTGCTTTTTTGTTGTCTCCGAATCCGGGCGTTTTGACGGCTAAAGCATTTAAAGTTCCTCTTAGCTTGTTAAGCACCAGGGTAGCCAAAGCTTCACCTTCAACCTCATCAGCAATAATCAAAATCTCTTTTTTACCCAATTTGGTTATTTTTTCCAAAATCGGCAGAATATCTTTGATTGAG
Organism: uncultured bacterium; assembly: GCA_937952315.1. GTDB lineage: Bacteria > Patescibacteriota > Minisyncoccia > CAIUEV01 > CAIUEV01 > CAIUEV01. The sequence continues at coordinate 85,046 of CALFZX010000016.1, read as the reverse complement.
GAAATCTTATGATCCGTGATCAAAATAAAAGGATCTTCAAGAATGGACTCCATTTTTTCCGAGTCTGTGATCATGTAGGGCGAAATGTAGCCTTTGTCAAATTGAAGACCCTTAACCGTTTCCTCTTCCAATCCGAAAGTTTGGGACTCTTCAACGGTTATCACTCCGTCTTTTCCAACTTTATCCATTACATCGGCAATCATCTCTCCGACCTCCTTATCTTGAGCGGAAATGGTGGCGACCTGAGCTCTTTCTTCTTTTGAGCCAACCGGCTTTGCTTGTTTCTTAATGTTATCAATCACTTGTTCGACCGCTCTTTGCACTCCGCGACGAATAGCCATCGGGTTGGCGCCAGCCGCCACATTTTTCATACCTTGAGCAATCATCGCTTGAGCTAAAAGAGTGGCGGTCGTTGTTCCGTCACCGGCCGTATCATTAGTTTTGGAAGCTACTTCTTTGACCAACTCCGCTCCAATGTTTTCGAATTTGTCCTCCAGCTCAATTTCCTTAGCAATGGTAACACCGTCATTGGTAATTAAAGGAGAACCAAACCCCTTGTCCAGAACGACATTTCTTCCTCTGGGGCCAAGAGTGACTTTGACCGCGTTGGCAACCTTGTTGACACCGGCTACGAGCTGTTGCCTCGCTCTTTCGCCGAATTCGATTTTCTTAGCCATTTTGTTTCGTTTAATTATTATTAAATTTAATGCGCAAAATTATGATACAATAATTTTAGCACTCGTCAAGTTTGAGTGCCAAAATTATTTTTCATTTTACAACAAAGATAAGAAAGGATATAAATAGGAGAAACTACTCTAACTTTAATTAAAGCTTTGAAATGGGCTCTCTGATCGACGAAATAAAAGCGAAAAACGATATTGTCGAAGTAATCGGCGGATATGTTAAAATAATGCCGGCCGGCAGTAATTTTAAGGGGCTTTGTCCTTTTCATCGAGAGAAAACGCCTTCTTTTATGGTAAGTCGGGAGAAGCAAATATTTCACTGTTTCGGCTGTTCTAAAGGAGGAGATGTAATAACCTTTATGCAAGAGATTGAAGGGCTGGAGTTCAAAGAGGCATTAAAAATTTTGGCGGAGAAAGCGGGAATAGACTATCGGATTTGGCAAAAAGCCGGTTTCAACCCCAAAGATGTTAGCCAAAGAGAAATAGTTCGACAAATATTGGAAAAAACCGCCTCTTTTTTTGAACAAAAATTATTAGAAAAAGAAGGAGAAACGGCAATGAAATATCTTGCTGATCGAGGAGTGAACAATGAAAGTCGCAAAATTTTTCGTTTAGGCTATGCTCCCAACACTTTCACCGCCCTTTTTGATTTTCTTAAGCAGAACGGTTTCACCGAAAAGGAAATTCTCGCCAGCGGAAGCGTTTATAAAAAGGACAATCAAAATATCTATATCGATCGCTTTCGTAATCGTTTAATCTTTCCAATTACCGATAGTCTCGGTCGGATAGTCGGATTTTCCGCTCGAGTGTTACCAGGCGACCAGAGTGATCAAGGTAAATACATAAACACTCCTCAAACGGAGCATTACGATAAGGGCTCCTTGTTATACGGTTTTTTTCAAGCGAAAAAAGCTATCCGGGAATCGAGCGAAGTAATCTTGTTAGAAGGTAACCTGGATGTAGTTTTGAGCCATCAAGCGGGAATAAAGCAAGCGGTAGCTACCTGTGGCACCGCTCTCGGAGAAAAACAGCTTAAATTTTTGAGAAGATACATTGATAAAATAATCCTGGCCTTTGATGCCGATATGGCCGGCGTTAAAGCAACGAAAAGGGCGGCGGAACTCGCCTGGAAAGAGGAATTCGATGTTAAGGTTATCGCCATTGAAAAAGGAAAAGATGTTGCTGACTTGGTCGCTAAAAAAGCGGATATTTGGATTAAGAAAAGTCGTCAAAGAAAAAGCGTCGTCGGCTATTTCTACGATCTTTCCTTTAAAAATAGGAAACTCACCCTGGATCAGAAAAAAATTTTAACTGAAAAATTGTTAAAATTGATAGCCGGCATCCCCTCAACGGTTGAGCAATCCCACTACTTAAAAAAACTGGCCGAGGAGGTCGATGTGCCGGAAAATCATCTTTGGGAGAAAATAAATCGCATTATGGAAAAGGAAAAATACAATAATCGCTGGCAAAAAAAGGATGAAAATATTTCGAATTCCCCGAAACAAAATCGTCAGGACCTGTTGGAAAAAAGAATTATTGGCTTTATTTACGCTTTTCCTCGCCTTTTCTTTTCTCATTTTGAAAAAATAGAAAGTCTTGATTTTGAAAATCCGGAGCACGCTCGCCTGCTTGAGGAAATTAAAATTTTTCTTTCCGGCTTCACGGAAAGCGAGGGAGTAAATTTAACAAGCGATGCCATAATTTTTTCCGATCGAGCTTCTTCTCTGAAGGCTAAAGAAATTTTCCTGACCTTGGAAAATGAGCTGGGAGAAGATTTTTTTGATAACCCGGAGACGCTCGAAAAGGAATTTGATGCTAATTTAAAGTTGCTAGGTCGAGAAATGCTTCTTCAAAGAAAAAACGAGATCTTAAAAGAAATAAAAAAGGCTCAAGCAAAAAATGATCAGACGGAATTAAATAAACTTTTTGAACAGCTTAAAATCGTTTCCTCTAAAATAGTAACTTAAAAGATATGCCGGAACTGCCCGAAGTGGAAACCGTTGTTTCCGATTTGCAAAAAAAAATTGTCAACAAAAAAATTACAGGCGTTTGGACCGATTGGCCAAAAATACTTAAAAATATTGAACTGAAAAAATTCCGTCGAGCCGTAATCGGGAAAAAAGTCGGTCGAGTAGCCAGAAGAGGCAAGAATATTTTTATTGAATTAGAAACCGACATCACCGTAGTGATTCATCTTAAAATGACGGGGCATTTACTCTGGCGTTCTACCAATTATTTCGACCTTGAAGCAAGCAAAATTGTTAAAGAAGACGCAAAAAGGCCTTTCAGAGAAAAAGTCAATCAATATATCCATTTTCGTTTTCTTTTTGGCCCTAAAAAAGAACTGGCTTTCTCAGATCTTCGTAAATTCGGTCGAATCCGCTTCTACGATTGCGGGATTGACGAAACGCTCGAGCGGACAGAATACAAAAAACTCGGTCCGGAGCCAATGGGACCGGATTTTAATCTTGAAAAATTGATAGAAAGTACTAAAAAGAAAAAAAACATAAACAAGGAAGTCAAGGTTTTTCTTCTCGATCAGGAAAACATTAGTGGTATTGGCAATATTTACGCCAGCGAAATCCTTTTTGAGGCCAAAATCAATCCTCGGAAAAAAGTCTCCAAACTAACCGAAGCGGAGTTGCAGAAAATTCTATCCAAAACCCGAGCAGTTTTAACAGAAGCAATCAAGCACCGAGGGACCAGCATCAGTGATTTTCGCGACACCGACGGCCTTAGGGGCGAATTCGGCCGATTTCGAAAAGTTTATCAACGCAAAGGGGAAAAATGCCCCAATTGCGGAGAGATTATAAGTGCTTTTAAGCAGGGGCAAAGATCTACTTTCTACTGTCCTCGTTGCCAAAAATGAATGTTTAATCAAAATCTTATGCGTAAAAATAAAAGCGGATCCGTTATTTTCTTGTTTCTTGGGTTTAAACTGATTTTGTTGTTATTTATTCTTTGTTGCTACGATTTTCTACCCTTCAGCCAATGGGACTACGAGAACAATAGCGATCATTTTCTTGGACAGAACCAGGAGAAATGGGAAAAAGGTCTTTCCCCTTACGACAGCCCCCATTATCTAAACTTGGCCTATTTCGGCTACGAAAATATGGGCTATTTCGACGAAAAAGTACGCGCGTTCTTCCCCCTCTACCCCGCCCTGATAAGTATTTTTTCCTTTTACACCGGTAGAGACTACACGATAGCCGGACTGTTGATCAGCTTCTTTGCCCATTTAGCCGGAACCCTGATTTTCTACCGCCTCGTTAGACTCGATTGGGACAGTAAAACCGCCTTTGAATCAGTGAAATTTTTTCTCATCTACCCGACCGCCTTCTTTTTCTTAGCCGTCTACACGGAAAGTCTGTTTTTTTTACTGTCAGTAACAATGTTCTATTTTTTAAGAAAAAGAAAATGGTGGTTTGCCTTTATTGTCGCTTTTCTGGGAGGGATATGTCGACCAAATGGTATTTTACTCGCCATACCCTTCGTCATAGAATATTTAATGTTTTTTAGAGAGTTCGGTTTTAAGGATTGGAAGATTTTTTTAAAGAAAAATTATCGAACCCTGATCACGCCAATCGGCGCTCCTCTCGGCACTTTTGCTTATTTTCTTTTTCTTTTTTTCATCACCGGAAATTTTTTCGCCTATTTTGAGGCGCTCGAATGGTGGGGCAGAGATAGCATAAGCCCGGTCAACTTTATCCACTTGCTGAGTGATCGTTTCTACCGCTTTTGGGATCTCCCCCTACACGGTTTTCACAATTCAAAAATTGATTTTCTTTTCGGGCTTATATTTCTACTTTCACTCATTGCTTGTTACTCTAAAATTAGAGTTTCTTATTTTTTTTACTCTTTGGCCATTATTCTTCTGCCTCAGCTCTCCGGCCAGACTATGTCGTTAACCAGATATTTGTCCGTTTCGTTTCCTCATTTTATACTGCTGGGAATTTTAAGTCGCAAAAAACCGCTGATCGGTTGGCTGATCAGCTTAATTTCCATTTTATTTTTAAGTATTTTCGCCCTCCAATCCTTTAATTGGTATTGGGTCGGATAAAATTTAAACATTATAAAAACTAAAAATGATCAATTTTAAAAAAATAATCGAGCCCCTGTTAGCCTTTACTGTTCCATTTTTGGTTTTTCTTTTTTTAGAATTTAATCCAAATAATCCTTATTTTTCCGGCTATGACAGCTATTATCATATTGGCATGGCAGAAGAAATTTGGAATAACGGCTTGCCTTTTGAATTTCCCCATCTTTATTTCACCGTATTAAATCAAAATTTTGTTGAGTCTCATCTGCTTTTTCATCTATTCCTTATTCCCTTTATTCTCATTTTTGGAAATGTTATCGGGCCGAAAATTTTTATCGCGCTATGCGCCGGCGGTATTTTTTTCTTAGTCTTTCACATTCTCAAATTTTTTTCCAAAAAAACTGCATTGATTTCAACCGCTCTACTTTTTTTTCTTCTTCCATCCGATTTTTATTTTCGCCTAGCTTTTATTCGAAATCCCGCCCCGTCACTTTTATTCCTCCTTCTAGTTCTTTATTTGATGATTCACAAAAAATATAAATCCCTAATTTTAGCTTCTTTTTGCTACGGCTGGCTTTATATGGGGGGCGGATTTTTATTTTTAATAGGTTTGACGGTGATATATTCTTTTTCAAATTTTATTACCTCTGGCAAAATTGATCGAAAAATATTTTTTTACCCTATTTTAGGAACTCTTCTCTCTTTAATCGTCAATCCTTATTTTCCAACCAACATAAACCTTTTTATTGTCCAAGTTTGGAAAACCGGTCTGCAGGCGAAAGAATATGTTGGTGGCGAATGGCGTCCGTACGACACTTGGTTTTGGTTTAGTATGTGCATTGTTCCTCTTTTTATTTGGGGGCTGGGAATTGCTACCGCACTGATAAGAGGCAAAAAGATCGGACCGATAAATCTGTCAATTTTAATTTACAGCGCCTTTCTGCTCGTAGCGCAACTCAAATCAAAACGGTTCATTGAATACTGGCCCCTCTGGGCTTCACTGAGCGGAATAATTCTGATCGGACCGAGTCTGAAAATCTGGATCAAAAGTTTGCATAAATCCGCCTTCGTCTTTTTCTGCTTTCTGGCTTTCACAATCTTTTCCTTTATTTATGCCAAAAATCAATGGCAAACGGCCTTCAACGACACCACTTCCGATTTCGAGGTAAATTTAGCCGCCAAAGCGCATGATTATATTAAGAAGAATTCAAATGCGGGAGACATCATTTTTGCAGATGACTGGGATGTTTTTCCTCTATACTTTTATTTGAATAGAAAAAATTACTACATTGTTGGCCTTGACCCAGAATTTATGAACCAGTTTGATCGCAATCTCTATTTACAGTTCGCTCAAATTTCTTCCGGCGATGATCCGGACAATCTGGAAAGAATAAAAGATTTATTCAAATCAAAATGGGTGCTCGTCAATCGCGATCACCCCGAATTTCGCAGCAATTTGCTGGCGCGTAAAGATTTGTTCAAAGAAGTTTACAGCAACAGCGAGTATTTCGTCTTTGAAGTTAAATAGTTCAATAAAAAACTACTTAACGACCCCGCCACCCAGAACGATATCGCCGTCGTAAAAAACAACGGACTGACCGGCCGCCGGCGTTGGAATAGGCTGAGCCGGTAAAAAAATAGCTGATTTTCCAGATTTAACAATAAGTTTTCCCTCGGACTCTTTGGCGCCGTAGCGAGTTTTAGCGGCAACTGACATCTCCGTTTTTCCAAAGGAACAACTTAGCTTTAATTCTTTGAGGACGATTTTTTTCTTGAGTAAAGCATTCTTACGAGGATTGACTGAAACAGTGAGCGTGTTACTTGTGATATCTCTGCCCGTAACATAAACCGATTGGTTATGGTATCGGATGTCCCGAATTCCCGTTTTTTGACCCTCCGTAAAAAACCAGACGCCCGGGTGAGAACCGATAATTTTACCCTTTTCATTCAACACTTCGCCTTCCCGAATTTTGATATTCTTCTTGATAAAATCAGCATATTTCATCCCCCCCAGAAAACACACTCCTTGGCTTTCGCTCATTGCAGAAAAGCGACTATTGATTTTCTTAATTGCCATTTCTCGCACCTGGATTTTGGTTAAATCGGCTAAGGGAAATTTTAAGAAGGGAAGTAGCTTTTTGCTGATTCCATAAAGAAAATAGCTTTGATCTTTACGAGAGTCTCTACCTTTTCGTAAAAATAATCCTTGAGAAGTTTCTTTGAGGCCGGCATAATGTCCGGTCGCCATAAAATCAAAACCCAGCAGTCTGACCTTGCTCCAAAAAGCACCGAATTTAATTGTGGGATTACAGATAGAACAAGGATTCGGAGTTTTTCCTTTTTTTATTTCCGATAAGAAATTGCCCACCACCTCTCGCTCGAATTCTTTTCTCAGATCTAAAACACCGAAGGGAATATTCAGATCGGCCGCCGAAATTCTAGCTTTTCCCTCCGCCTCGCGCCAAAGAGAAAAAACCTCCCCCGCCGGCTTGATGCGAAGAAAAAAAGCGTGGACATCGTAGCCCTCTTTTTTGAGCAAATATCCGGCCGTTGTCGAGTCAATTCCTCCGGAAAGCAAAAGTGCAACTTTGCGTGACATTTTTTTAGCGGTTAAAAGAAAGATAGTAATTTTTAGCCTAATTTTATTCTTTAAACAATGATCTGGAAAAATTTTATCGATTCCGAAATTAAAAAACTTTTGATAGCTAAGCAAAACGATATTCAGTATCAAAACTTGAACTCAAAAAATTTACACTCAATTTTTTTTAAAGAAATCGCCGAATGGTTGGAATTTAAGAAAAAAATCAAGTTCGAGAAGCTGTTACTTTTGCTCCATCGAGAAATCAAAAGTTCAGATAAAAAGCTCATCCGTAACTTTATTTCAAAAAGATTGAAAGGACTTCCTAAAGATCGTATCTTGGGCATAGTTTCTTTCTGGAACTTAAAAATAAAAGTTAACAAGCACACCCTTATTCCTCGTCCGGAGACAGAAGAATTGGCTAGAATAACGGTTGAAGAAATAAAAAAAAATCGAGAGAAAATTGAACTTATTGAAATTGGCACCGGAAGCGGCTGTCTTGGATTGAGCGTTATCAAAAATATTCCGCAAAATCCCCTGACGATATTGACCGACATTGACAGTAAAGCGCTTTTTCTGGCTCAAAAAAATTCAATTTACAATAAACTAAAAAGTAAAAAGATTAAATTTCTCAAAAGCAATCTACTGAGCTTTATAAAGAAAGAAAAATCGATCATTGGTTCGCGTAAAGAACTTTTTATTCTTGCCAACCTCCCCTATATTTCAAAGAAGGAATATACCAAACTAAGCCTTGAAGTAATTCTTCATGAGCCGAAAAAAGCTTTAATTGGAGGAGAAAAGGGAGACGAAATAATAAGCCGACTAATAAATCAAATAACGGATTGGATACTAAAAAAAAATCCCTCAAAAAAAATCACGGTTTTTATTGAAGCGTCCCCTTCGACTATCCCGGCAATAAAAAAACATGCTCAGAAGAAAAAACTGTTCCCGATTGTCGAAACAATGACAGATTTGTCGGGAAAAAAACGATTTTTTAAATTAAAAACAATGGGCTAAGCTTTGTGACCACTACCGAAAATATTGATTTTTTCAATAACTTTCTTTTTAACGGCTTCTCTCACCGCTTCCATAATTTTTCTCGGATCAGTGATTGAAATTTTCGAATCAACCATTTTAGTCAATTGTCCCATAAAAGCTAAACGAATATCCGTATCAACATTAAAACAAGCAACACCGTTTTCAATTGATTTGCTGATTTTATCGACCGAGCAATCGGAAGCACCGTGAAGAACCAAAGGAATTCCTAATTTTTCGTTAATAGTTTTAAGTCTGGCCCAATCGAAAACTTCCGCCTCTCGAAAAAAACCGTGAGCATTACCGATGGCCACCGCTAGAAAATCAGCTTTTGTGTACTCAATAAATTCTTTCGCTTTATCGGGATCAGTCATTAACGCTGACCAATCGACTTGATCGGTGCTCAATTCTCCCAAATAGGGAACGATCCCCAACTCCGCTTGAACCGGTATATTTCTCTGGTGAGAATATTCCACCACCATTTTAGTCAAATTCTTATTCTCCTGGAAAGTCAGTCTGGAACCGTCTATCATCACCGAGCTGAAACCTAAATCAATAGCTTTTTTTACCGCATCAAAGGTTTTCCCGTGATCTAAATTAATGCCGACCGGAATATCCTCCGACCTTTCATCGATAATCGTTCGAACAATCTTGGAAAGTTCTTTATCTCCGGCGTATTTCATAGCACTTTCCGTGATTTGGAGAATGAGAGGGGATCTCCTTTCGACTCCGGCCATTACGACCGCTTGAGCGATCTCCATGTTGGATACATTGAAAGCTCCCACTGCATATTTTCCCTCTTTAGCTTTAGTCAAAATTTCTTTGGCACTTGCAAACATATTTTTGTTTTTAGAAATTAATATATTTTTATTGTATTCTTTTTTTATAAAAGAAGAAAAAAGGAGAAACAGAGACTCTGAAGACTTGTCAATTTATAAAATTAAAAAATTCAAAATTTGCCTACTTAAAATTTTCTAATTAAAATAGATTTGAAATTTTTTTCATAAAAATAAAATAAACAAAAAAAATGAGTAAAAAATCCGCTCCCAAAAGAGCAAAAAAGACCGTTTCCACAATGGCAACGAGAGTTTCAACGGTAAAACCAAAAAATGAGGAATTAAAAATGCCTTTGTTGGTTTGGTTTCTAAGTGTTCTGTCCGCGCCCGTTTTGCTTTTGATGATTCCCGTCTATTTTGGAGGATCATTGGCTGATTTTTCTCAAATGGACGGAGCAATCTGGGCATCGATCATCATGACCATTCCTTCGATCATCTTGGCTTTTGTGATCAGCTTGGCTTTAAATAAAGAATATTTTGAAAACAAAAAAGATTTCAACGGCATCGGCCGGATGGCTTTGATTATTTCAACGGTTATGAATATTTTTGTTTTGATGAGCATAACGATTGTTCCGGAAATTTTTGCCTAAAAAAATTTAATTTGCCCATAAAAAAACGGACCTTAACGGTCCGTTTTTTTTTATCTCCGAATGCTGGATTCTTTAGTAATTATCGGGCCAACGGGCGCACGCCTTATCGCTAGCCATACACTGACCGTTCACCTTCAAGACTAACCAATCGGAATTATTCTCCCCCAGAGGAGGAATCTGACCGGTTCGAGTATATTCCGAAATGATCCATTTAGCGACAATATTACCCATTTCCTTGAGTGACATTGTCGAACCGTAACTTTTCCCATAAAAACTCTTTGGGATACCCATTGAACCCAATCTTTTGACTCTTTTCTTAGTGTCTTTCTTCCTCTTTTCCTTCTCCTTTTTGCTAACCTTAGAACTTTTAGCTTCGGCCAAAGACACAAAACTACCGGAATTTAAATTTCCGAGCGATACTGGTATCAGAAAAGCAAAAATAATCATAAGCGAAACAACGGCTTTGTTAATTTTGTCCATTGATCGTTATTTACAAATTAGTTTCGTAAAGCCTCTAATTCAATAATTTAAGACTCTATCCGAAAACAGGTGAGACTAGCACACTAATATATTTTGTCAAGACATTTAAGCTTAAAATGATGTTTAAGAATCAAATCAAGAAAGAATTAAAAAAAACTCTTACTGAAATCGGTATAATCCCGAAAACCAATTTTGATGTTTCCAGGCCTCAAGAAAAAAGATTCGGCGATTATTCAAGCAATATAGCTATGATATTGGCCGGTCAACTTCATCGACCCCCCTTTGAAATCGCTCAAGAGATTGTAAATAAATTGGGAAAAATGGATTTTATCAATCGTGTTTCCATTGAAAGACCGGCTTTTATCAATTTTTATTTGGGCGATCAGGCATTGATAAAAAATTTACTCGAATACGCCTCAGGAAAAGGTCTGGATAATTCCGTCGAATCAGTCAAAAAACCGGAAAAAATAATTCTGGAGCATACCAATGTCAATCCGAATAAAGCCATTCATATCGGTCACTTGAGAAGCGCCTGCTTGGGCGACGCCGTTAAAAAAATCTTACAAAAAACCGGTAGATTGGTAGAAGTCGAATATTATGTTGACAACACCGGACTGCAAGTCGCTATAACCCTTTTAGGTTTTAAATATCTGGACCGATTAAACATAGAAAAGAAGAAAGAGGAAAAATTCGACCATTTTGCCGGTCGTGTCTATGTCGCTATGGCTCAAAAAATCAAACAGGACAGCAATCTGGCTCGAGAGATAGAGTCTTTATTAAAAGATTTGGAAGACTACGACTCTCCCAAGAATCTGGGACATCGAGAAGTTGTCGGCCAAATTGTTAACGCCAATCTGGAAACGACCGGCCGATTCACCATCTCCTATGACGCGCTGATTTGGGAAAGTGATATTTTTCATTTCGGTCTTTGGGAGGAAACTCTTGAAAAATTAAAAACCCTTTCCGCCTTCTATCTAGCTAAAAAGGGGAAAAATAAGGGTTGTTGGGTCCTTGTCAACTCGGAAGATCAAGAAAAAGTCATCATTAAATCAAACGGCATCGTCACTTATACCGGCAAAGATATCGCCTATCATTTTTGGAAATACGGCCTGTTAAAAAGCGATTTCAAGTACAAAAAATGGGAGACTGGATCTCAAAAAGAAGCTCTGCTTTCGACCTCGGTTAGTGGTAAAGCCAATTCAAAAATGGGTCAAGGCACCGGTGTACTCAATTTTATAGATATGCGACAATCTTTTCCGCAAGAGAGCGTCAAATCAGCCCTTCAAACGGCCGGATTTCAAAAAGAGGCTGATAATTTCAAACATATCGGTTACGGTCTAGTCTCTCTCTCCCCCGCTACCGCCAAAAAACTTGGACTGGAAATTAAAGAAAAAAAGAGTAGTTACGCTCTTTCCGGCCGAGATGGTCTGATTGTCAACGCCGACGATCTTTTAGAACTGCTGAAAAAAGAAATTCAAAAAAAACATCCCCACGCTCAAGAAATAGAAAAAATCGCCGTTGGAGCAATCAAATACTATCTCTTAAAACCAAACCCATTCGGTGAAATAGTTTTTGACTATAATCAAGCTTTGGACCTTCACGGCAATAGTGGTCCCTATCTTCAATATGCCCACGCTCGCGCCGCCAATATTCTCAAAAAGATTGATTCGCGAGGAACTACCGGAAGAAAAAAAGATGATCATGAAGAAAAAGGTGGCAATGATTGGAAAGAAGAGGAAAGAAATCTCATTCGTTTCATCGTTCATTATCGGGAAGCTCTTATCATCGCCGGTAGGCAATGTTCTCCTAATTTACTGGCCGGATATCTTTTTGAGCTAGCTTCGCTCTTCAGCGCTTTTTACAGTCGCCATTCGGTAGCTAATTGCCACGATCAAACAACAGCAGAATTAAGAAAAAATCTGGTTTTAGCCGTTAAAAATATTTTGAAAGACGGTCTTTCTCTCCTAGGCATTGAAGCCCCCGATAAAATTTGATTGTCAAAAATAAAATAAAATTAGATAATACTTGTCGAAGAAATCTAAAACAATAAAAATAAAAAATGGATCCGATAAGCTCATCCGAAGAAAATAGCCCAAAAAAGAGCTTGATTGAAGAAGCCTGTAAAATAGTTTACCTGAATTTTGGTAGCGGAACGGCCCAACTTTATCGTGCCGGCCTCAAGGATAAAGCGGAAAAAGAAATTCTCAGTTCCTTGGAAGAATCTCTGACGGAGCTGGTTGGTCCGGATAAAGCCCAACTGGAGATTAAAGATCTAAAAAATAACATATGAAAATCAAATTAAATTTTATCTCGATTAAAAATCAAATAGCTCTTTTCTTCGGCGGATACTTCATATTTTTTCTTCTGACGGTTCTGGTCACCGGAGGAAAGAGCCTGCTCCCAGACACTCTCTATGTTTTTTCGGCATTAATAGCCACCTTGGTCGGTCTTTTAGTCGTTAAACTTTACGGTTTTAAACATCCAAGAGGCCAAGTTTTATTGTATTTTTCTACCGGCCTCTTTCTTTGGTTCATTGCCGAAGCGACCTGGGTCTTTCTGGACTTTTTTTCATTGGAGAAGCCTTATCCGTCGATAGCGGATATTTTTTTTATCCTGGCCTATCCGTTGCTTTTTATCGGTTTAGTCAAAGAAATTCGGATTGGAAAAATTCGCTGGAAGAGTCAAAGGACTTTGCCGATTATTGCAATAGCAACAATCTTGGGTTTACTCGTGTTTTATTTCGGAGTTTATTCCGCCTTTAACCCGGAAGACGACGCCATCTCAAATGTCTTTTCCATTTTTTACGGATTGAGCGATTTGATTCTTCTGTTTGCCGGTTTACTGATTATTTTCGTGATTGTCGATTATCGACAAGGAAAACTTTTCGCTCCCTGGCTATCAATTTTGGCCGGTATTTTTTTAACTCTGATTGCGGATGTGATTTTTTCTATTTACGAAGAAGCTTACATGCAGAATGACTTTTGGGTAACTAAAATAGATCTGCTCTGGACGGGCGGATATTTATTCATCGGTTACGGTTTGGCACTGATTGCTTTATCATTGAAAGAAATGCGCGAAAAAATCATCGCGAATCTAAACGGAAATAAAAAGAAAAAAAGACCGAAAAGCTAAGCTATTTCGGTCTTAAACAGAGACTTGTCACTTGAAATTATGGGCATCAAAATATCAATTTGTAGGCCTCCAATTGTTCTTGAGGACTGGTGAACTTGTAACCTTTGAGTGCTTTTTGAATCGAATAACGAGCTTGTCTTAAGGACAATTCATCAAACAAATCAGACAATCTCAAACCGGAGACCTTCATTTCCTCAATCAACAGATCGACAAGCATGGCTTTTTCTTCGTCAGGGGGATTGCTTCTTAGTCCCTGAATAAAATTAGCCACATTGATACTTGCCCCTTTTTTTCTTAATATCATCAGCTTTTGAAAAGAAAATTGAAATTCCTTTTCCAAGTCGATTCTACATTCATTCGCCTTGGCTTGGATGTTTGAAATCGCCTCACGGTGATTTTGAGGATTTTTCTCCAATTCTTCAATCCAAAGTCCGATGTCTCTTTTGCAATCAATCTCCGCTCCAAATACCCCTTCGACAATCACTAGCGTTACCACAAAGTAAAGAACTACAATGGGAGCAAATATTCTAAACCAAAACTGTCGATCATCCGATATAACTTCAAGAAAATTCTTTTCCGCCAAAATACCCTCCTTTTTTTATTTAAATTTTGGCCTTAAGATAGGGTGACAAAGTGCTCTGATTTTCAGAGTGTAGCATAAATTACCGTTAAAAGCAACCAAAAAATAATCTATGAAAAAATTTACTCGAAGAAGAGAAAACTTTGTTTGTCTCAATTGCGGAAAATTCGTTTTCGGCAACGGTTACACCAATCATTGCCCCGAATGCTTATGGAGCAAGCATGTTGACAATCATCCGGGTGACCGCGCCTCCGAATGTAACGGTCCGATGAAACCGATCGGACTTGATCGCAAAAAAGGAAGATTCATTATCGTTCACCAATGCCAAAAATGCTTTAAAATAAAAAAGAACAAGGCCTCCGCCAACGATGATTTTTCTTCATTGATTCGCCTTTCCGAGCACCCTAACAGATAAAATCTTTTCAACTTCAATTAATTCTGCTAGTCTGGCCTTATGGTGGCAGTAGCTCAGTTGGTAGAGCGCTCGCCTGTGGAGCGAGTCGTCGTGGGTTCGAGCCCCATCTGCCACCCCGATAAATTGTTCACACAAAAAAATAAAATTTAAAGAAGAATTATGACAAAAGCCGAAGCAGTTTTTGATAAAGAAAATCTTCTTGAAGTGATAAAAAACTCTCCCAATCAGCTTTTGATCGGCTTTAAGCTGGCCGACGACTTAAAATTGGATCGAAAACTGAACGGGATGATTCTCAGCGGAATGGGCGGTTCGGCTCTACCGGGCGAATTGATCAAATTATTTTTGAGACAGGAAAAAAGCTCTCAATCCTTTGAAGTCAAAATTAATCGAAATTATAATTTAGCCTCACAATTTCCAAGCACCGATAAACTTTATGTTTTTTCATCCTACTCAGGCAATACGGAGGAAACCCTTGCAGCTCTAAAAGACGGCTTAAAATTGAAAGTTCCCATTTTAATCATGACCAGTGGCGGGAAATTGGAAAAAATTGCCCTGAAAAAAAATTTACCCTTGATAAAAATCCCCGGCGGTATTCAACCTCGAATGGCTCTGGGCTACACTCTTGGCGCTCTGCTCGGCTTATTGGCTCACCTGAAAATAATCAATGTCAAAATCGAAAATTTACGCAAAACAGCTGAAAAAATAAGTCGGGACTTTGTCTCTTTCAATAAACGGGGAAAAGCCATTGCCACTCGAATAAACGCTAAAACACCGCTAATTTATTCTTCCGAAAGTTGGAAAGAGATAGCTTTGATCTGGAAAATAATGATCAATGAAAATGGAAAAACGCCCGCCTTCTGGAATTTTTTCCCTGAGCTGAACCATAATGAAATGGTCGGTTTTACTCGTCCCAACGCAAAATTTGAAATTATAATGCTTAGAGATCCCAAAGATCATCCCGGAAATCTAAAAAGAATGAATCTAACCGAAAAATTACTAAAAAAATCTAAAATAAAATCAATCTCGATAGATATTCCAATCGGCGAAACAATTTTAAGGATTTTTTCAATCATCCAACTAGGCTGTCTAGCTTCTTATTATCTGGCTATCAACAACAAACAGGATCCCACCCCCGTCAGAATGGTAGAGAATTTTAAAAAACAGATGATTTGATTCGCGCATTTTGCTTAACCGAAAAAAAGCCTTAAAATTAGTTAAGGATTTTTGTTCTTAAACTTAATTTAAAAAAACAAAATGCGATTTTGGAAAAATTTACTAAAGACACATTATCTGGCGTTTGTGATGATGCTCGGAGCCGGTTTTCTGGCCGTTGGAAGCGTCTGGAACGATTCTTCAATTCGTGATGAAATGCCCCACATTGTGGCCGGCTATTCCTATTGGACGAAACAAGATTATCGGATAAATCCCGAGCATCCTCCCCTAATCAAGCAACTAGCCGCATTGCCATTGCTTTTTATGGATATTTACTTTCCGGAATACGATCCCTCTTGGCAAAAACCGATTAACGATCAGTGGGATTTAGGCAATAAATTTCTTTATAAATACGGAAACGATGCCGACGGAATGCTCTTCTGGGGAAGGTTACCAATGATTTTAATCTTTTTACTGGGCGGTTTCTTTCTCTATCGTTTCACCGAAAAAATTACTAAACGACGAGAGGCGGCTTTAATCGCTTTGGCTCTCTTTCTCTTTTCCCCCAATTTAATGGCTCACGGTCGCTTCATTACAACCGATATGGGCATCACCGCCTTTGCCATTTTTGCTCTCTACGCCTATTATTTATACTTGGAAAATCCCACTTGGAAAAATCTTCTGTGGGCGGGCGTAGTTTTCGGTCTGGCTCAGCTCGCCAAATTTTCCGTCTTTTTGCTTATTCCGACTTTTCTTTTCATCGCCTTTATTTACGGTTTGGGGGCTTATCGCAAAGGTAAAATAATTAACACGCTCCAAGAAATCGGAAAGGAACTGGCAAAAGTCTGCACCATTATGGTTATCGGCTATTTATTAGTGGGTTTTTGGTATCAGGTCTTTATTTGGAATATGCCGGTAGAAGCACAACACGAATTGATTGATGTTTCGATAAAAGATTCTGATTTGGCCGGACTGGGCTTTAATACCAAACTTCACTGGATGACCGATATTTCTTTTCTTCGACCTTATGCTCAATATTTACTCGGTTTCCTGATGGTTTCTTCTCACACTACCGGTGGCCACACCACTTACTTTTTTGGAGAAGTCGGCACTCATTGGCCCGACTATTTCGTTTTCGCTTACTGGCTTAAAGAGCCGATTGCCGCTCAGATTCTTTTCTATTTTGCCATTATGATCTTCGGTTTTGGCGCTTATCATTTTTTTCATCGCAAAAACCAAGACAAAACAAAAATTTTTCTGCTTTGGATGAGAGAAAATGCAGTTATAATCGGATATTTTGTTTTTGCCAGCTTTGTTTTTATTCTAGCTTCAACCAACAAGCTTCAACTCGGTATTCGTTATATTCTGCCGGTATTTCCCTTTATTTATATGTTCACCGCCATTATGCTCTGGCAGTTTGAAAAATCGTTGGACAGAGAAAAGAGAATCGGGTTTTATTGGACAAACATCGGAGCTTTTCTGATTTTGATGCTTTGGTATTTAGGGAGTAACTTAACAGTTTTCCCCAG
Organism: uncultured bacterium; assembly: GCA_937952315.1. GTDB lineage: Bacteria > Patescibacteriota > Minisyncoccia > CAIUEV01 > CAIUEV01 > CAIUEV01. The sequence continues at coordinate 67,997 of CALFZX010000016.1, read as the reverse complement.
CTATTTGCCCTATTTTAACGAAATTAAGGGCGGGCCGAAGGAAGGATGGAAATACATGGTTGATTCGAATGTCGATTGGGGCCAAGATTTGATTCGCTTAAAACAATTTATGGATAAAAAGAAGATTAATCATATTAAAATTGACTATTTCGGTGGCGGAGATTTAGATTATTATTTGCCCAACCGTTATGAATACTGGGGTTTTGACAGAAAGCCCTCTACCGGCTGGTTTGCCATTTCGGCCAGCGCTATCCAATGGAACACTTTAAATCCGGAAGAAAAGGGAAACTACCATTGGTTAACCGATTACTATAAGCCGGTTGATCAGATTGGGTACTCCATCCTTGTTTATTTTGTACCCGAGAAATAATCTTTTTATCAGCTTTTAAACGAAAGGTGTGCTTACCGAATCATTCGAATTAAAAATCGAAAAAGTTTTTTTCGACAAAGAAATTATAAACAGTCAAGCCTTGATCCTTACCGGTCTCGATTCATCAGACTGGATTCAGCTGGCCAAAAAAATATTTTTGCTTGTTGATAAAAACTGTTCAGATCCTTCTATCGATAGCATAAAGGAGAATTCCGATGTTGTTTGGATAGAAAATGAAAAAAAGAGAAAAACTATCGTTATTGACCAGATTAGAGAAGCCTTGCAAAAAATCAGTTTGGGCAAACAACGATTAAGGTGTCGGCTGGTCTTTATTCCTCGAGCTGATTTGATGAATATAAATTCCCAAAATGCCCTTCTCAAGGCACTGGAGGAACCACCCAAAGCCTGTTTCTTTCTTCTGGGAGTATCGTTTAAAAACCAACTTTTACCCACAATCGTTTCCCGGTGTCAACACTTAGAAAATCGCCAATCGAATCATCAAACCACCTCGTCAATAAATAACGGATCGGACCGAGAAGAAATTAATATTTGGTCGGAAGAAGATCCGGTCAAAATCGATTCAATCAAAAAAAACTTTTCTCACTGGCGAGAGCTGAAAGAATTCTATTTAGAAGCTTTAAACCAAGACACAGCTGAAATTTACAAAAAAATAGATAAATTATTCAAAGATCAACCCCAAAAAGCGTCCGACTTTATTCGTCTGGTTATTTTGGAAGAAAAAAACAAACTGCGAAAAAATATTCTTAACCGAGATTTAAATCGTTTGGAAGATCGCTTAGCCCTGATTAGAGATTTTTTTGAAATATTCCGCCAGCTTGAATCGGTCTCTAAATCACCGTCGCTTAAAGCAACGATCCAAATTATAGTTATCGGTCTTAAAACACTTGCTTAATTTAATTTTTAGATGCATCTTGAAAAAAGTTCTTTTAAATTAAAGGAGGCTCGCTATGAACTTTCTAGTCAGAATTCTGACGAGGAACGCTTGGGAAGTATTCTTTCTATTGGTCCTTGCTTCTGCTCTTGGAATGATATTTTCGCAAGGCAATTTGCACGCCAAGGAAGCAAATGAAGTGGCAAAGAAGGAGATCCTTATTGAATCGGATAATTTTTTGGAGATAAAGGGATATGACACTCTGGGTCAAGTTTGGTTCGGCCAGCGCATTTCCGGTATCAAAAACCAGAACTCTTGGCAGTTCATCTCAAAGAATTTAGCAAAACCGGTTTTGGTCAGGGGTATAACTTCTTTCGTTGATTCAAAAAATTTTGGCTCTTTCAGAAGTTTTGACGGACTAGTCATTAAAGTTTTTGACGACGAAAAGAGTTACTTAAATTTTGATCAATCAAAAACCGCCTCCAGGCCACCTTACTTTGGCGAAGGAGAGATTGCCTTAATCGAAATCGTTTATCAAAAAGAGGAAAAAATTTTCCAGTTAGGTAAGCTTTATATTCTAAGAGAGGATAAACGAATTGAAGATTTGAACAACCAAAGAATTTTTCTCGGCTCCGACTTATGGAGAGAATAAATTAAAAAAAACCGTACGAAATAAAATCGTGCGGTTTTTTAATGTCTAAAACCCTTTCTAGGAGTGATTTTTTAGTATTTAACTAAAAACTATTGACAATTTTTTTTATTTCAACAAACATCTGGGGTTAAAATTTAAATTATTATTTATGAAAAAGTATTTGCTATCAACAATTTTAGCGACCGTCTTAGCGGGAGGTCTCTGGCTGGAAGGTAGTCTCGCTTTGGCAAAAAGTCCGAGTAAACACGATGACTTGGTTATTAATGTAGCTTTACCGGCTCAACCAGCCCCAGCCCCGGCACCGGCTCCGGCTCCGGTAGCCGAGCCGACACCGATTATAATCAACAACACGGCCACCGCGACAAACAATAATTACCCGGTCAACACGAACAACATTGATTTGGATCTGATTAACAGTATTAAGGATTTAGTGAAAGAAATGTCCGCTGAAAAATGTAAAGAGGCAAAAAGTAAAGCTTATCCCTATAAGACCTCTTGGACTGACTATGGCCAAAGTAGCAACCAGAGAAAAACCAACGGTCCCGTTGCCACCCCCAAGAAATATTATTTTAACAATGACTTCAGTAATTATGAATGGGTTTGGGGTCCGTATCAAGACGGTTCAACCTATACCGATTATGCCAATTATAATTGGGAAAATGAATGGAATGGCAGTAACGGGAATAACACAAATTACGAAAATATAGACTGGGAAAGCGAATGGAATAGCGCTTGGGATGATGGTTGGAGCAACGGTTGGGACACCGGATGGGACGATGCTTTCAATTATATGCAATCTAATGAATGGAACAGTGGCAGTGGAGACAACGGGAATGGAAGCTCTACAACGACCGAACAGTCAACCTACAGCATCTAGATTGTTTTTTTACGGCAGGAAAAAAGACCGGGGATTCTTTCCTCGGTTTTTTTATTTAAAAAGAAAAAACCCGAGGACAATTAAGTCTTCGGGTTGAAAATAAGGTACAATACAATAAAAATAAAAGGAAGTTACCAAGCGGCCGATTGGCCACTTGACGGTGGTCGGTCACCGGAAGGTGGACGATTAGTGGGGCCGGGTGGTTGTCGAGGCGGTTGAGGTTTAGGCCTCTGTTTCACGCGATAAATTTTTACCGCGTTCATAAGCCTCTCCGATCCATCTGGGTGTATTACATATATACCGTCTCCCATCTGATATGTCACAGGACCATCCTGGACATATCCCTGAGAACCGGCCTTTTGCGCAATCTCCTTGGCAGCAGCTCGAGCGGCGGCCTTTAACTCGTCGAGAGTAAAGTCACCGGACATGGTAACCTTAATTTCCGTCGCTCCGTAATCGACCCGATAAGTTCCGGCCGAGAAAGCCAAAACCGCAAAGATCGTCATAGAGAAAACTAACGCTACTCCGAAAAAAAATATTTTTTTCATCTTTCCTCTCCTTTTTTGTAATCAAATTTCAAAGAGCTTTTAACTCCTTTTATACTAATTGTTTAAAATCGTCAAAAAATTTGACGATTATTTTTTTTTGTACAATTATAAAGAATTAAAAAAGTAATTAGACCTAACATGAAAAAGTATTTAATTTCCGTGCCTCTAAGTTTGGTTTTAGCGGGAACTTCTATTGCTCCGGCAACCAATGCTCTAGCTAAAAGTCCCAGTAAGCATGATGACCTTTTAATCAATTTAACCTTACCGGCTCAACCGGCCCCTGCTCCGGCACCAGCCCCCGCCCCTGCTCCGGCACCAGCACCTGCTCCGGCTCCGGTCACTACCACTACAACCGTCACTGGAGCGCCGATCACTATCAACAACACAGCCACGGCGACTAACAATAATTATCCCACTAACACAAATGATATCAATGTTGACTTAGTCAACAACATCAAAGATTTAGTGAGTGGTTATTCCGGCGGTTGTCAAACGGAAAGCTGTAAGACAAATAAAAAAACTTACAAGCAAAACAGTGCTAAAAAATATAATACTTACACTAAGTATAATAAATATAATAAGTATAATAAATATAACAGTTACAATGATATAAAGAAGGCTTCTTCCTCTTCATCTAAACCTTACAACTACGCTTCCGGATCTAAAGGATCTTCCGGCGGTAGTAGCGGCGGAGGCGGAAAAAGCTCCGGCGGAACAAGTGGAAGTGGCTATTCGGGTTCTGGATCTAACTGGAACTCAGGTTGGAGCGGAGACGGTTGGGACAGTGGCTGGAGTGATAACGGTTGGGACAGTGGCTGGAGTGATAACGGTTGGGACAGCGGCTGGCCAAATGACAGTTGGGACACCGACTGGGGTTCTTGGGATTCCGGTTGGGACGGCGGTTGGGATAGCGGCTGGGATTCCGGTTGGGACAGTGGTTGGGATGACAGTGGATGGGATGGCGGCTGGGATTCTTGGGATTCCGGTTGGGACGGCGGTTGGGATTCAGGATGGGATGATGGCGGTTGGGATTCAGGATGGGATGACGGTGGTTGGGATTCAGGTTGGGATTCCGGTTGGGACGGAGGAGGTTGGGATTCAGGATGGGAATAATTAAACACTCTGAAAAACATTTTAAAAAGCCGGGGACATAAATCCTCGGCTTTTTTGTTTAGCATAACAAATTAGTTTTTTTTTCTGATATGATATATCTTAATATCCGGAAAAATTCTCTCGGTGCCATCATCACCAAGAGAAAAAACTCCCGTAGCCACTTCGTAAGAAACATATTCTTGCATATAACCGTCTTTTGATGCCTTTCTGGCTATCTCCAAGGCGGCCTCTCTTCCGACTCTTTTAATCGAATCTTCGTCCGGAAAAACTCCCAACAGTATCACTCTAATTTCGCTGGGGTAATTGTATTCTATCCGATATTGTTTTAATGATTGTCGGCTAGGATTAGAAAAATTAATCGGCGTAACATAAGTCGATTGCCTGGACAAAAGATAAATTGATAACCCCAACGACAAAATCAGTGCACAGACTAAGATTTTTTCTCTTCTAGTCATTATTCACCTCCAAACGATTGAACGGCTTGGCTGCCTATAATATATTGAAGCTTCGGTCTCAAGATAAAAATCATAAAAGCAGAAAAAAACCGATAAAAATGGCTGACAGCACCAATTTATCATTTTTAGCTATTTTTGAACATCCTCCTTGTTTTTTAAAGAACTTCAAAAGGTGTTTCCGAAAGGAATCTAATCTTCCTCTACAGTTTAGAAACTCCCTGTTTCTCATCCGTCTCCGTCTGACTCGTCTGGTGTCCCCAGGAAGAATCGAACTTCCATCTAGGGCTTAGGAGTCCCTTGTTCTATCCGTTGAACTATGGGGACATCAGGCGAATCAAGCGGATTATCCGTTGAATTGAAAAGACAAAAAAACTATTTTTTGAGCAATTCCATATAAACTTCGCCCGGAATTTTTACTCGACCGGTCTCCTGCATTCTTTTTTTACCCTTTTTTTGCTTATTAAGCAATTTATCTTTTCTGGTTCTGTCTCCTCCGTAAAGCTTAGCCGTTACATCTTTTCTCATCGCCGGAAGATTCTCTCGCGCTAGGATCTTACCGCCAATCGCCGCCTGCAGACTAACCGTAAATTGTTGTTTGGGAAGAGTTTTCTTGAGCATTCGCAAAATCTTTAATCCTTCATTGTAAGCGCGATCCTTTGGTACCACTCGACTCAGAGATTCTTTTTTCTCACCGGCTACTAAAATTTCCAACTTAACCAAATCCGCCTGTCGATAGCCAATCGGAGCATAATTTAAAGAGGCAAAACCGGCACTAACCGATTTAAGCTTGTCATAAAAATTCATTATCACTTCCGCCAAAGGCAAGTCATAACGAAGTATTACTCTTTCCGCTTGCAAAAACTCGGTTGATTTATAAACTCCACGGTGATTTTCCATCAATTTAATAATCTGGCCCAAATAGTTTCTGGGTGTGACTACCTCCGTCGAAACCCAAGGCTCCTCTATCACCTCAATAAAGGCTTGGTCAGGCATTTTGACGATACTGGAGATTTCTTCCCACTCATCAAAATTTTTTCTTCGCACTCGATAGCGCACGCTGGGTGTTGTTAAAATTATATCCAATAAAAATTCTCTTTTGATTCTTTCTTTGACAATTTCTAAGTGTAGAAGGCCCAAACAACCTATTTTGAAACCTCTTCCCAAAGCGTTACTCGTTTCCGGCTCAAAAGAAAAAGCGGCATCATTCAAATTCAAACGATTCAAAGCATCTCTTAATTCTTCGTATTTTTCGCTATCGGTCGGATAGACTCCCGCGTAAACCATCGGGATGCTGGGACGATAGCCGGGTAAAGCTTCCGCTTCTTCCGCATATTTTTCCAGAGAAACCGTATCTCCAACGCGACAAAGGCGAATGTCTTTTAGCCCGGTGGCCAAATAGCCGATTTCTCCGGCTTTGATAGCCCCGGTAGAAACCCTATTCGGCAGAAAAAAACCGATATCCTGAATTGCACTTTTAGCGTCGCTACCAAGCAAACGAACATCTTGATTAGTTTTTAACTCTCCCTCAAAAGCTCGAATATAAAGAATTATTCCCTTATAAGAATCAAAAATCGAATCGAAAATCAGCGCCTTAAAATTATCGCTTTTCTCAATTACCGGAGGCTTGACCAGCCGAACAATTTCGTCAAGTAACTCGGGAACGCCCTGACCGGTCCGAGCGGAAATAAAATGAACTTTTTCATTCATGCCCAAGATTCGTTGAATTTCCTTCTCTGTCTCCTCCGGGTTGGCGCTTGGCATATCGATTTTATTGACCACCGGAATAATCGTTAGGCCCTGCTCCAGCGCCAAATAAAGATTAGCCAAAGTTTGTGCCTGAATGCCCTGAGTTGCGTCAACCAGAAGAAGCGCGCCCTCAACAGCCGCCAAACTGCGAGAAACCTCATAGGAGAAATCTACATGCCCGGGCGTATCAATTAAATTAAGAACATAGTCTTCGTCCTTAAAGCGATGTTTCATCCTAACCGGCTGTAATTTTATTGTGATTCCTCTCTCTCTTTCAATATCCATTGAATCCAATAATTGATCTTTCATTTTTAGCGAAGAAACGGTTTTCGTGATTTCAATAAACCGATCGGCCAAAGTAGATTTGCCGTGATCAATATGGGCGATAATACAGAAGTTGCGAATGTTATTTTTATCCATTGATTTTTTGGATTCTAGAGCAAAGAGTCTTAGAGAAGAAGCCTATAAGCCGAATTCTGTCCTTGAAAATCAAGGGGCAACCATTTATCTTGATTCGAGCGTTACCGCCGAATTCTTTGCGGCACTCCCGAGGGAAGTTCAAAGTGAAAAGTTTAAAGTTTTGGAGTTCGCTTCGTTCACGATTATTTAGAATAATTGCTGTGATGAACGACTTTTTTCTACTTTTAACTTTCTACTTTCAACTCCCCCCGGGCACGGCCTTGCACCAAATGGGGCTTGTCACTTCCTATCGTTGCCGAGAGGAAGAGAGCGGTGAGTAAAAAAAATTGCAACCATTTTTTACCCGTATCCGCTCACTTTTCACCTTAGACCCTCGAGAGGGTTAGTTTTGTCTCTGTGACGCTTTCCCTCGTGCCGTCTCGCAACGGAACGGATGGTTGTTATCCATCATTTTTAACGGTGTTCGGACTTTCCTCCCCGTTATTAAAAACTGGGGCGATTGCCCGGCTTCTTCTCTAAGACTCTTTGCTCTTAGCTGACTTTTTAAAAAAGCTGAAATTAAGCACTCAATTTCTCTCGGCCCTTTTTTCTTCTTTTTGCAACCACATTACGACCGCCGGGAGTTCTCATTCTCTTCAAAAAACCGTGCTCTCTCTTTCGTCTCTTCTTTTTAGGCTGATAAGTTCTTTTAGGCATAAAAACAAAATTAAACTTGAATACCGTTTAAACTATAACAGAAATAAATTTCAGTAAAGCCCAAACAATAAATTTATCGATTAACGAAAATTAAATTGACTAAAGCGATCAGAATAGCCGTTTGAAAACCTAAAGACGCTCCGCTGGCGACTATCGAAAGCGCGGAATATTTTTTCGAAAAAAATAAAACAAGACAAAGAACGAAATTAAACAAAAAAACCAATAATCCCAAAGTGGGGAAAATCAAAAAATAATCGCTATCTCCATAGAAATCAACCCCCAAATAGGAATTATAGTGGAGAATAATCGGAGATCCTAAAGTTTTTCTTCCCCAAAAAGCTACCCCCCAAAGCAATAAATTCAAAACAAGAACTGCAATCCAACCGGCCAGCATCCACGGCGTTTGGACAAATCTTTTGACAGAACAAATAATTCTCGGAAAACCTTTTTCCCTTTCACAAGCGACTTCAGAGCTAAATTTTTGCCACTCTTTTTTCCAAAAAGACGGCGCAAGATAGCCCTTGCAAAAATAAAAGATCTTGAAAGGAATGCGAACCAGTCTGAGCAACAAGTATTCCGTTCCGTTACGCCATAAGTAAAAGTATTTTGCTTCCGAAGCGTAAAAATGCTGTTTTCTTCTATAAATATTAATGTCGCTCGCCCCGCGACGATGACTAACGGTCGCTTGAGGCAAGAAAAAAACCTTTCCTCGCTCCACTTTAACTCTTCTGCAAAAATCAACATCCTCAAAATAAAGAAAAAAACCCTCATCCAGACCTTTTAGCCTCTCCCACCAGGAAAGACGAATAAGCATAGCTCCGCCGGAAACCCACGACACTTCGGTCGGTTCCAAAGCCCCACTGGGCTCGGAGAATCGCTTTCGCCCCCAGATCAATTTCAAAGACGGAAAAGTCAAACTATGCCCCCATTTCTCCGGAGCCCCTTTGGGGCTGCAAAGTGCCATACCGGCCACTGTCGCCTCTCGATTTTCCTCCATGAATCTTAACGCGCGAGCCAGGCTTTGCCAATAGAAAGAAGTGTCGGGATTCAAAAGCAAAATCAAATCGTCCTCTCCAACGGAAAAATTATCCCCCAGCTTTCTCTTTAACAATTGGTAGGAAAGATTGACATTATGGGCAAATCCCCGATTAGGAATTCGAAAAAAATAAAAATAATTATTTTTTTGATTTTTGAAGGTTTCTCTCATTTCGTTCTCCCAGTCATCTCTGTCAATTTCAAAAGCATCGGTAGCGTCAGTCAAAATCCAATCAATCCGAATTTCCGCAAATTTTGGCAAGGAAAAAAGAAAATTCTTGATCAACTCTTTCATGTACTCTTTCGTACCATAATTCACCATCAAAATAATCAGCCGTTTATCTTTTTTTGCAGTCATAAAAAAAATTTAGCACTAAACTTTTCAGGTTTCTCACCCAAATTATCCTTCTCATTTTAACATAAGAGATTATAAAAAGATACTTAAAATAATTCGTCAATCTCCTCAATCCTTTTTCAAGGTAACCGCCAGCCAAACATTGTCGGCCGTAAATCATACTTCCCGTCATTTTAACTTTATCGAAAGAAGAAGAAAAAAGAATGTTGTCTCTCGCTACTTTCCACGGTCCGGGCAAAACAGTAGCATCATGAAAAATCACCCACGCTCCATTTTTTAATTTTCCTTTCCAGGTTTGCCAATCTTTCGCCACCGCTTTCGGTCGATGGTCCCCATCGATAAAAAGCAAATCTATATTAAATTTAAAATCAATAACCGCATCAGTAGATTTTTTTCGGATGGGAACGACTAAGTCGGTCAGATGAAATTTTCTAAGATTTTGATTAAATTTTTGCCAGGTATTAACGGTTCGAGGAGATTCTCCTTTTTCCGGGGAACCGCAATGGTGATCAATCGAATAAAGTCGAGCAAAATCAACCTTTTTAAGAGCCTTGCCCAGCCAGACGGTTGACTTACCCTGGTATGAGCCTATCTCAACGGCAACCGCTCCTCGGGACAATGCTCTTGCCAAGTTATACAATATTAGGGCTTCTTTAATCTCCAACCAGCCGGGAATACGGTTTATCGATTGAAGTAATTGTCGGTTTTTAATTTTTTTGAACTTCAATAGCTTCATTCTTTTTTTCTGCTCTTTAATTTTTCGTCCAGTCAAAAAGACGATTGAGTTTTTCAACCGTTGTTCTTTCCTCATTTTCAATAAAAAAATTTCTCCATTCGGGCGGGAAAGCGGAGATATCTTCACCTTGAACCAATTTTTGCGCCAAGTTAACCTCCGATAAATTAATTGTTCCCTGCGTCTCTTTTTTGTTCGGCAGGTCCATCTCTATAATTTTTTCTCTATTTTTTGATAGAGGATTTATTTTTTCCTCTCCTTTTTTAACCAGATTGAGAGATTCTGCGCTACCGGAAAGAGGTAAATCTCCTAATTTTTTCTTTAAATCAAAACGATTTTCCAAAATTTTTCGTTGAAGAGACAACAAAGATTGCATTTTGTTCCTTTGCTTTCTTTTTAAAACACTGCTCTCTCGGTCCCTAAAGGCAAAATAAACAGAAGCCAGCGCAAAGGCCAAAAGCAAAGCTTCAAAGATTAAAATAGAAAAACTCACCAGCTCACTTCTTCCGCTCAAAGAGTTGAAGAAAAAACTGGCCGTCAAAGAAAAAATAAAAAGCCAACCAAAAATCTCCACCAATGAAAAGACTATTTTTCTTTCTTTAGATGAAGATCGGCTCTCTTCAACTTCAGGTTTTCTCTTTCCAAGGCGAGCAGACCGCCCAAGATTATTCCCCATATTGAACTCAAAATAATAATAAAAGCGTAACGAGGAGCTTTCGATTCTACTGCAAAAGAAGGATTTGTCAAACTGAAATGCGGTTCACCGGTTAAATTAAATTTTCGTAGAAAGCTTTCAACTTGTTTTTTTAAAGTTTTTTCTACTTGTATCGCCTCGCTCTCCGTTTTAGTATGGAAGGAGACTTCAAGCAGTTGCGGTGCTTTTTTTCGAACCTTCCAACTGTTTTTTTCCCAAAAACGCCAATCGGCCGATTTGAAATCCGTTTTAGCCAAAGAGTGAGCGTCTTTAAGTACGGAATGATTTTTTAACCATTCTTCCAAAGAATCAGTCAGGCTGTCAATGGCTTCCAAGGAATAGTAATGATCATAGTTAAAATCGTTACTTTTTTGGCTACCCTCCGCCGAAATGGTTAAAGCCCCGACCGTACCAAAACCGGGAGTTCGCATATTCTCAAACATCAAGCCCAAAATAACGCAGAAGATCACAACCAAAGCAACCGTCAATCTATCTCTCCAAACAATGTTTATAACATCACTATTATTGAGTAACATAATTTTAATTTAATTTATTCAGGTCATTCTAGCGAAGATATAAAAAAAACTCAAGCTTTAAGCCTGAGTTTTAATTTTAAAATTCAAATTCGATTATTCAATTACTCCAAAATACTTTTGCTTTTTTCTCGCTTCGGCTTCACCGTAGCGATACATGTCTATCAACTTCTCCAGTTCCTTTCTGGACTGCTCCATCTTTTTCTTAACCGCTTTGAGGAAAATAATTTTTTCCTCGTTATTTTCCTCCTTGTCGCCTTTGAGAAAATGAATGGAAGAATCGACTTCCGCCATTTTTCTGCCCAAAGAATCTCGGTAACGGCCTAATTCTTGCAACGCTTGGACAATAAAATCCAGCGAGTAAGAGCAGGTCTCAGCGTAACTGGCCGGCTTCTTCTCAAGTAAGAAAGCCACCGCCTCTGAACGGACGGGCGACTCAATCCTGACGGTAACCCTAAAGCAGGTTTCGTCCATATTCAGATTGAGTTCTCTCGATGAATTCGGACCCTCTTGAGCCATTAATTTCATTCCTCACCTCTTTTAGAGCTTGGTTTAAGCCACTTTTATTTTCTTTGACAAAGTAAAACACTATAACAACTTTCTGGCTTCAAGAGCCGCTGGCTCTTCAAAACGGAAATCACAAAGCTATCATAGGCAAACAAAAGCGAATACAAGCCTTTTTTAGTATTGAGTAAAAAGGTTGAATATCGAATCGAATTTTTTAAAGAGCATCCTCCTTATTTAAAGCACCGAGAATTATAGTTAGCCCAGAATTTGGAAATGTCAATATTTTTGGTGCCGAGACCCGGACTCGAACCGGGGACACAAGGATTTTCAGTCCTATGCTCTACCAACTGAGCTATCTCGGCTTTTTAATTTACTTATTACTTAAATCATAAAAAAAATAAAAGAGCAAAAAAATAAGCCAGGCACAAGGAGCAAACAGGGGCGGGTCGAGATCCGCCCGATAATGGTTCGTAGATCTTGGATCTTGGAATGCATAAAGTAGCAAGGAGTTAGTAGCAAGTTGCAAGGAGCAAGTTGCAAGGAGTTAGTAGCAAGTTGCAAGTTACAAGTAGCAAGGAGCAAGTTGCAAGAAAAAAGCTACTAACGGTTTCCTTGTCCCTTGTCCCTTGTCCCTTGTCCCTTGTCCCTTGTCCCTTGTCCCTTGTGCCTTGTGCCTTGTGCCCTATTTTAAATATTTGACAATTTAAAAGTCTCTCATTAACTTTAATTTGCAAATTTGAATAAGGTGTGATACCTTAGCTCGGTGTTGCACTGGAAAAAATTTCAGAGTTCCTTAAAAATCTGGTTAAGTTTTTGATTTTTTACGGTTACCTATTTATTTCCTTGATAATCGTTTTTTTTAGCAATTCTTGGCTTCGGTCGAGGATTGCAATCCACACAGTGTTTATACTGTTATATTTTTTATTGAGAGTTTGATCCCTGCCTGCCGGTAGGCGGGCTAGCTCAGGATGAACGTTGTTCTTCCGAAGCTAGAGACCAGGGAACAAACAATCATACTTTATTGAGAGTTTGATCCTAGCTCAGGATGAACGCTGGCGGCGTGGATAAGGCATGCAAGTCGAATGAGTATGTCGCAAGACATATTCATGGCAAACGGGTTAGTAATACGTCGGAACATACCTTAAGGTTCGGCATAACTCCGCGAAAGCGGAGATAATTCCGGATGTTACCGTGATTCCTGTAAGTTTCACGGTCAAAGGATTTATTCGCCTTAAGAGTGGCCGACGGCCTATCAGCTTGTTGGTGAGGTAAGAGCTCACCAAGGCTACGACGGGTAGGGGGTCTCACGAGGATGTTCCCCAACACTGGCACTGAGACACGGGCCAGACACCTACGGGTGGCAGCAGCCGAGAATCTTCCCCAATGGACGAAAGTCTGAGGGAGCGACGCCGCGTGCAGGAAGACGGCCTTTGGGTTGTAAACTGCTTTTTTAGAGGAGCAATGCCGACTTGTCGGTATGAGAGTACTCTAAGAATAAGAGGTTGCTAACTCTGTGCCAGCAGCCGCGGTAATACAGAGACCTCAAGCGTTATCCGGATTTATTGGGCGTAAAGGGTCCGTAGGGGGCTGAATAAGCCAAATGTAAAATCTATCGGCTCAACCGGTAATCCGCATTTGGAACTGTTCGGCTAGAGCACGTCAGAGGTCATTGGAACTCACAGTGTAGGGGTAAAATCCTTTGATATTGTGGGGAACACCAAAGGCGAAGGCATTTGACTGGGGCGTTGCTGACCCTGAGGGACGAAAGCTAGGGTAGCGAATGGGATTAGATACCCCAGTAGTCCTAGCTGTAAACGATGAGTGCTAGATATCGGAAGATTCGACCCTTCCGGTGTCGTAGCTAACGCGTTAAGCACTCCGCCTGGGAAGTACGGCCGCAAGGCTAAAACTCAAAGGAATAGACGGGGATCCGCACAAGCGGTGGAGCGTCTGGTTTAATTCGACGATAAGCGTGGAACCTCACCAAGACTTGACATCTCTTGACAATCCTGGAAACAGGACTTTCCTGAGCAATCAGGACAAGATGACAGGTGCTGCATGGTTGTCGTCAGCTCGTGCTGTGAAGTGTTCCGTTCAGTCGGGTAACGAGCGCAACCCTCGCCGTGTGTTGTATTTTTCACACGGGACTGCCCTCGTAAGAGGGAGGAAGGCGGGGATGACGTCAAATCAGCATGGCCCTTATGTCTTGGGCTACACAGGCGCTACAATGGCCACCACAAAGGGTTGCCAACTCGCGAGAGGGAGCCAATCCCGCAAAAAGTGGTCATAGTTCGGATTGGAGGCTGAAATTCGCCTCCATGAAGTCGGAATCGCTAGTAATCGTGGATCAGCCACGCCACGGTGAATATGTTCCCGGATCTTGTACTCACCGCCCGTCACACCAAGGGAGTTGGGAGCACCTGAAGCACTCCATTTAGGGGTACTATGGTGAGTCCAGCGACAGGGGTGAAGTCGTAACAAGGCACCCGTAGCGGAAGCTGTGGGTGAATCACCTCCTTTCTAAGGAGACTAATTTTGAAAAGTTTTTAAATTTTTAAAAATTTTTCAATTAGGTCGGAGGTTATCGAGGAAAAATGGTGACCGTAAAGAGTCAAAAACAGTTGATTTGGTTGATTAAACGACTCTTTCAATTTTTGAACTTTGCAAACATTATGAAGAAAATTAGAGGTTTCAATGAAGGTTTTTTCTTGGCCAGTTGGATTTCGGTTCTTTTTATTCTGGTAGTGGGAGTATTTCTTTTTATGTAATTTATAATTTATCGGTTAAGTTCATTAAAAATTACAACTCAAAGTCTTGGCGATTGAAGCGGAGGGGATCCACCTGATCCCATACCGAACTCAGCCGTTAAGCCCTCCAGCGCCGATGGTAGTGCTCCCTTGATGGAGTGTGAGAGTAGGTCGTCGCCAGGACTTTGAGTTGTATTGAATAAATTTTCAGCTAGCTTTTCAATGTTGAGCACCAAAAACAGTTCTCCCCTAAAATTACCAAACGACTGTCTTTATTGCAAAACAGTTTTTCGAGAAAAAGATATCGATTTGATCGATCAAGTCAACGGAAATTCCGTCTATCACTTGACTTGTCACAAGTGCGGTGTTTCTTTCATTTTTCATTTGGTTTTAAGTAAGGATGGCGTTCTGTCGATTGGAGCGGTTACCGATGCCGGCAAAGAAGATTTGGAAAAACTCAAGCGAGGAGAGAATGTAACGGCCGATGATGTTATTTCCGCCTATTTAGAGACAAAAAAGGTTGGGCCCAATAAGTAATTTTGAATCTCAAGCTAAAAATTTTTTTTGGCTTAAGATTAAGCGTTACTTTATTTTTTACGATGAATGCACAAGAGATTTTGTTGAAGGCCGCGGTCAAAAAAGACAGAAGAATGCAGAGTAAACAAGCCCTAAGAGAAGGCTTGATTTTGGGTATTGTGTACGGAAAAAGTCTGGAAAAAAATATTCAAATCACTTTTTCTCGTTTCGCTTTTCGCAAAGTTATGGAAAAATCGGGCGGTGAGGGAACTCTGATTAAGCTTGAGATTGAAGGCGAGAAAAAAACATTAGATGTTATAATTCAAGAAGTAGCTTCTCAAATATATTCCGGTCGGATTATTCATGTTGATTTTTTGGCCGTTAATGTCAATGAAGAAGTCGAAGTTGAAGTGCCTATTACCCTTGAAGGAACCGCTCCGGCAGTGAAAGACTTGGGTGGAATACTTCTTCAAAATCTTGAGAATGTCGAGGTCCGTTGCAAGGCCAAAGATATTCCGAAATCCATTGTTGTCAATATCGGATCTTTAGCTTCTTTCGAAGACATGATTGCCATAAAAGACATTGAAGTCCCCGAGGGAATTGAAATCCTAAACAGTGAAGACCTGATCATAGCCAAAGTGGACGAACCCCGCACCGAAAGCGAAGTTGATGAACTGGAGCAAACCACCGGCGCCGATATTAAGAGCGTTGAGGGAGTAGATAAGAAACCGGAGGAGGAAAAAAGGAAGAAAAGTAATTAAATTTTAGATTTTAAACCTTAATCGTTTTAAAGTGCCAACCGTCAATCAAATAGTTAGAAAGCCGAGAAAAAAAGTAATTAAAAAATCGAAGTCTCCCGCTTTGCAGAGAGGTTTTAATTTATTGAAAAATAAACCTTTCAATTATGATAAGGGCTGTACTTTTAAACGAGGAGTTTGTGTAAAAGTTGGAACTATGACTCCGAAAAAACCGAATTCCGCTCTGCGAAAAATTGCCAGAGTCCGATTGACTAACGGAATGGAAGTTACCGCTTATATTCCCGGTATCGGACACAATTTGCAAGAACACTCCATTGTAGTGATCCGTGGCGGTCGAGTCAAAGACTTGCCGGGAGTAAGATACCATATTGTTCGAGGCGTGCTTGACACGACCGGGGTAGAAAATCGAAAACGAGGTCGCAGTAAATACGGTGCCAAGACCCCAAAAAAAGCTGAGTAATCAATTTAAATTTTTTGTATCATGTCAATAGAGAAAACCTATAAACCAGATCCGAAATTCGGTAGCGTGCTCTTAGGCCGTTTTATCGGACAAATAATGAAAGAAGGAAAGAAGGCCTGTGGCATTAGAGTGCTCTACAAAACCCTTGATATAATCAAAGAACAAACCAAGAAGGATCCTTTGGAAGTCTTGGACGAAGCCATTAAAAATGTTTCCCCGTTACTTGAAGTTAAAGCGAAAAGAGTTGGCGGAGCCACCTATCAAATTCCGGTTCCGGTTATGGGCGGAAGAAAATTGACTCTCGCCATTCGTTGGATCTTGGCGGCCACTCGAGCAAAGAAGGGCAAGCCGATGAGCCAAAAACTAGCGAACGAAATCATAGAAGCTTCTGAAAAAAGAGGCGCATCAATCAAAAGAAGAGACGACATTCAAAAGATGGCCGAAGCCAATCGAGCCTTCGCACACTTCGCCTAGAGATTAAATACAGCTTTCATTTAAAAAGCGCCGGGATTTTTTCCGAGCGCTTTATTGTTTTTGAGTTTAAAATTTTCAGCAATCATCAGTGTACACCGTCATTTCAAATTGGTTGATAAAACATGTTCCTCTTTTCAAAGGAACACAGATAGCTTCACTCCCACCGAGAGTAGATTCTGCTTCACAAATTAAAGCCTTTATTCCCTTCTGCACCGCTTCCAATAAAATTAATGGCGCCTCCTCGTCTCTAACTTTATAGCCCCTCATTTCACCCAGAAGCTCAGTCAAATAATCAAGATTGTTAAGAATCTCTCCGGTGAATTTAAATCTCACTTCCATTTTTCTCCCTCCTTGTTCGAGAAAAAAATTTCTTTTTAAAGAACTTTTTTGAGATAGTCGGCCACCTCTGAGATTTTGACTCTCTCCTGCTGCATGGAATCGCGATCTCTAAGAGTGACCGAATCGTCCTTAAGAGTCTCGAAATCCACTGTCACACAGTATGGCGTGCCGATTTCATCCTGCCTTCTGTATCTCTTGCCAATGTTTCCATTATCGTCAAACTCGCAAATAAATTCCTCTTTCAGATCATCGTAAATTTTCTTCGCCTTCTCAACGATCTCCGATCGGTTTTTCAAAAGCGGAAAAATGGCCAACTTAATCGGTGCCAATTTTTTGTCGATTTTTAAAACTGTCCGCGTTTCCTTTTCACCTTTTGAATTTGTCAGCTCTTCCTCCGTATAAGCATTCTCAATAAACATAAAGAGCAGGCGATTCAAGCCGACGGAAGTTTCCATTATATGAGGAATAAATTTTTTACCCGTAGTCTGATCAAAATAGTTCAAATCTTGACCCGAATACTTCATGTGTTGAGACAGATCCCAATCGCCTCTTGCGTGAACTCCTTCAACTTCCTTAAAACCGCCCAACGATTCAAATTCAAATTCGATATCATAAGCCTCAGAAGCGTAGTGTGCTAATTTTTCGTGCTTCATCCAACGAATCTTATTCTCCGCTATCCCGTTGTCCAAATACCATTGCCAACGATATTTTTTCCATTCCTCATACTTGGCTTCCATGTCTTCCGGCTTCAGGAAATATTGCATTTCCATCTGTTCAAACTCTCGAGTGCGAAAAATAAACTGTCTGGCCACAATTTCGTTTCTGAAAGCTTTCCCCGCCTGAGCGATGCCGAAGGGAAGTTTCGGATGCGAAGAATCAATAACATTTTTGTAGTTCAGATAAATACCGCCACAAGTTTCCGGTCTGAGATAAACCACATTTTCTTCGCTTAAAACGTCCGTGGGCGAGCCTAAATTAGACTTAACCATCAAAGAAAATTTTTTAGCCGACGTTAAATCGACAGAACCGCAATTGGCGCATTTCAGAAGACCTTCCTTTCTCAATCTGTCCAGCTCTCCGTTAATAAATCCCAGCGTGGCTTTGTCGGCATTAATACCGAAATCTTCCAACAAGTGGTCCGCTCGAAAACGCGCTTTGCATTTTTTGCAATCCACTTGGGGATCATCGAAGCTGTCCACATGACCGGAGGCGACCCAAGTTTTCGGATGCATAAAAATAGCGCTATCTAATCCGTAAACATCTTCTCTCAGTTGAACCACACTCCGCCACCAAGAATCACGAATATTATTTTTCAGTAGCGTTCCGTAATGACCGTAATCATAAATAGCGGCAAACCCGCCGTAAATTTCCGAACTTTGAAAAACAAACCCTCGTCTCTTGCAAAGTGAAACTATCTTTTGCATTTTTGACTGACTATCAGTTTCCATAGAGGGCTTTTAAGACTTATTTGAAATTATGGAAATAAACTAACATTTATTTTTGGAAGAAACAAATCGAAGGCGAAAAAATTTTTTTAATTTGCTTCCTCGGTTTATTTTTTTTATTATTAAAATATAAATTTTTTCGCAAAAATTAAAATCTAAACACAAACAGATGACAAAAAATCTGAAAATTGAGCGAATCAGAACGCTAGAAATTCTCGATTCTCGAGGTAATCCGACCGTAAAAGTGGAGGTTAAAACGCAAGGAGGCGCCGTTGGGGTGGCCGCCGTTCCCTCCGGAGCTTCAACCGGTAGCCATGAAGCACTTGAGCTAAGAGACGGAAACAAAAATCGCTATCACGGAAAGGGCGTAACTAAAGTTTGCCAGGCCATTGAGAAAAAACTTTTTCCTTTGTTGAAAGGGGCGGACGTGACGGAACAGCAGAAAATCGACGGACTGATGATTGAACTGGACAACACGCCCAATAAAAGTCGTCTCGGCGCTAACGCCGTACTGGGAATCTCTCTGGCTTGCGCTCGAGCGGGAGCGGAAAGTTTCAAATTGCCATTGTTTAGATACCTTCAAAATGTATATTCCTTTCGTAAAGAAAAGAAAATGCCCATTCCCATGTGCAATGTGATCAACGGGGGGCAACATTCCGATTCCGGTCTGGACATCCAAGAATTTATGTTGGTGCCGAGTGGTATCAAAAAATCTTTTGCGGAAAAAATGCGAGCCGTCAGTGAAACTTATGCTACTTTGGGCAAATTATTGAAAGAAAAAAAATACTCGGTGGCCGTGGGCGACGAAGGTGGTTATGCCTCTCGTTTGCCCAAAAATCGAACTGCTCTTGAAATGATTGCTTTAGCTATTAAAAAGACAGGCTACCAGCTGGGTACGGATATTAAAATAGGTATCGACGCGGCCGCCAATGAATTCTATCTTCGTAGTAAGAAAAAATATAAACTGATCCGCGAAGGAAAAACTCTATCTTCGTCGGAAATGATTCAGGAATACAAAAATTGGGCCAAGTCTTTTCCTTTTGAACTCATTGAGGACGGCTTAGCGGAAGATGATTGGGCTGGCTGGAAAGAAATGAATCAAGAATTGGGAAGCAAGATGGCTTTAATCGGCGACGACTTTACCGTCACCAATACTTTGAGACTGCAGGAAGCCATTGCCGAGAAGGCTTGCAATGCCGTCTTAATCAAACCGAATCAGATCGGCTCACTTTCTGAAACCATTGAGTGTATTCGTTTGGCACAGGCGCACAAATTCAAGGTGGCCATTTCTCATCGCAGCGGGGAGACACCCGGTTGTTTTATCGCCGACCTAGCCGTCGCCACCGGTGCCGACTACATTAAGAGTGGCGCACCCTGTCGCGGAGAACGCACCGCCAAATACAATCGCTTAATCGAGATTGAACAGTGGTGGTAAAAATGATAAATTTTATTGTTCCCCAATATGCCAAACAAGGCTTTAATCAAATCAATAATATTTTTAGCGTTGATATTAGCCGCTTCCTCAGTCCACGCCTGGGTGGAGCCGACAACCGTTCCTCCCGGAAATAATATCTTAGCGCCCCTCAACTCCTCCGCCTTCGGCCAATCCAAAATTGGCGGTCTGATTTTGAATTTGGGTGGAGCAGCCCATGGATTAATCGTTAAGGCGGGATTAGTCGGAATCGGAACGGATAATCCCGAAGCTAAATTGGATGTCAGAGGCGAAACTAGAACAGATAGTTTAACAGTAAGAGGCAATGCGACTGTTAACGGTTTAGTCAACTCAGTCGGTAATGTTTCTACCAATGGTAGTTTGTGTATAAAAGGCGACTGTAAATCAGCTTGGCCGGTTACATCTCCCCCCAGTACCGACACTCTTCAATCCGTTACTGCAAGGGGAAATACCAGCAATGGAGCCGTTAACATTAATGGTAATTTAACTTTTAACAGTGTTCTCTCCACTCCCGGTCGAATGCATATTGATGGTCAGGAGGATCTTTATATCTTAAACAAAGGAACTACCCGTGTCAGTAAAGCTTGGGGTGGAACCGGAAATCTAGCGGTGGAGGGAAACTTATGCCTAAATGGGGAATGTCTTGGGGAATGGTGCCCATCAGGTTATTTTAGAAAATGGTTTTATGAAAATCAAAAAGCCAATTATATTTGTCTAGATAAAAATGCTGAAGTTGGCTGTAATGAAATTTGCTATTCTGATGGCAGTTGCGAGAATACAGGCACATACCCAAGATTATTTTTCTATGCTAAATACATAAATGGTGAAAAATATACAAGAGCCTATTTATATGTCTATAACTGCAATCAAACAGTTGTTTGTGACTCCGGGTACATAAAGGGAACACATGCCGAATGCCGTGTTATTGTATGCGGCAACGGTTTTAGAATCTATGCCGATTGGGCGGATTCTTCTTCTCTGGGTGGTATTTACGGACGAACTTATACTGAATATGGGGGAAGATTATACTACTTCGGATCATGTTCAAAAAATTTTTGATTTGGCCGAAAAATATTTTTAGTGTACCCTAGTTGAGTGGCCGGTCCGATGGCCGAGCGGTTAGGCAGAGGTCTGCAAAACCTCGCACGGCGGTTCAATTCCGCCTCGGACCTCAATTTTGAAGAAAAAACTAAATAGAAAACGATGCTCTTTATAGTAATTTTTCTGTCCGCCTTTTTGCTTTTACCCGTTAAAGAAAAAATTGGAAATTTGCACGATTCAAGTTTTTTTCATTTGGCGGAAAAAGCTGTCGGATCTGAAAAGGATACGGCCGAGAAAGTCGAACCGGAAAAAATTTGCTTGGCGGAAGAAGCTTTAAAGAATTTGCCTTCAGTTCCGCGACCAAAGGAAAATAAAAGAAAAGAAAAATTGATTGTTTGGGCGAAAAAGTCAGTTCTGATAGATGCGGAGAGTGGAAAAGTGATCTTCGAAGACAAGATGTTAGAAGATCAAAATATCGCCAGTTTAACTAAATTGGTGACCGCCGTTGTGTTGATGGATAGAGTTAAGGATTGGAATGAGAGAGTCGAAATCAGCTCCTACGCCGCTACGGCCGGTGGAGCGACGGTTCATTTTCTTTCAGGCGAAAAATTTTTGGCGAAAGATTTGTTGAAAGCAATGCTGATGAATTCCGACAATACTGCCGCGCGCGCTTTGGCCGAACACTTTGGCGGACCGGGTAAAGAAGAAGATTTTGTTTCTTTGATGAACGAGAAAGCGAAGGAGTTGGGTTTGAAAAATAGTTACTTCGCCGATGCAGCCGGACTCCAAGATGAAGGGGCCCATTCTTGCGCTTACGATATCGCCTTGGTCGGCCGAGAAACCTTGAAATATCCGATGCTGCTTGAAATAATGCAAACCCCTTCCCACATAGAAATTGTGAGCAAAGATGAATTTAGCAAAGTCCATCGAGTGGGTAACACGAACGAGCTGCTTGGAAAATATAGCGGAATTTTAGGGGCAAAAACCGGTTTTACTTACAGTGCCGGTTACTGCCTCCTGATGATGCGAGAACTACCTGATAAGGGTAAAATTATCGGCGTAGTGCTTGACGCCGGTCAACATCAACGTTGGACGGAAATGCAAAAAATGCTTGATTGGGCCTATAAAAATTATGAATGGTCAGTTTTTCCAGAATAGAATAAACACATCCCGTCTTGCCTATGGCGATCCGCCCCCTCTCAATAAGGGAATTTCTTTTTGCTTCTTACTTCTTGTTCCTTGCCCCTTGTAACTACTTTTTCATTCTCTCCATCAATTCCAAATAGAATCGCAAATTGTGTTCTGAGGCGAGTCGCATAGCCAAAATATCGCCAATTTTAAAAAGATGTCTCAAATACGCTTTGGAACAATTTTGACAGAGGTAGCAATTGCAATTGGCGTCAATAGTTTTTTTGTCTTTAGCGTAAATTTCTCTACTAATATTAATGTTTTTGTAGATTAATTTCGGATTAAATTTTTTAGGGGTGCCCACCTTTTGAAAATCTTTTTGTCTGATAAACAATCGTCCGTGACGCCCCTCGCGTGTAGGAATAACGCAGTCAAACATATCAATACCCGACTTAACCGAATCGATTATCTCCTCCGGCCGACCCAATCCCATCAGGTAGCGAGGCTTTTTCTCCGGTAAAAAAGGCAGAGTGTATTTTAAGACTTTTTTTAAATATTCTCTTGGCTCTCCAACAGCGACGCCGCCAACGGCATAGCCGTCAAAGCCGATATTTGTCAGCTCGCGCGCGCTTTTTTCTCTTAGATCTTTGTGAACGCCTCCCTGGACAATGCCGAACAGCAGAGGTTTGCTCCCCTTTGGATAGCCTGCGGTTTTTTTAAGAAAATGATCTTTGCAGCGCTTAGCCCAGTGAGTCGTTCTTTCAACGGCGGACAAAACATCAGCTTTGGAGCAAGGCCAGGGCGGACATTCGTCCAAAACCATTATAATATCACTGCCGAGGGCCAATTGAATATCAATTGATTTTTCCGGCGTCAAAAAATGTTTTTTACCGGATTCGGGCTCCGAAAAGCGAACGCCCCGATCGGTGATTTTTCTGAACTTGCTTAGCGAAAAAACTTGAAAACCGCCCGAGTCGGTGAGAATTGGTCGATTCCATTGCATAAAATTGTGGAGCCCGCCAAATTGTTTAATAACTTTCAAGCCGGGTTTTAACCATAAATGATAAGTGTTACCCAAAACCAAAGTAGCCTTTAGCTTTTTTAGCTCCTCCGGAGTTAAACCCTTGACGACACCGCGAGTGGCAATCGGCATAAAAAACGGGGTTTTTAGTATCCCGTGGGGCGTTTTTATTTTGAGACAACGAATACTTTTTGCTTTCAAAGAGGAGAAATTTAATGATTCTTTCTGTTCAAGGTGTCACTCGCAAGCCGGAAAAGATTAACCATCAAGGCCTCTTCCCCCTTACCTTTCTGTCGGCTGAAGGAGGGATTGCCAACAGAAAAGCTTACAAGCAACACTCTGGACAGAAGGCTACTCCTCAAAAAGTAGCCAGAAAAAATGGAAAAGTCAAGGTTGACAGGTAAAGAATGACTTTATTCGGCCTTAAAAGTGACAATCGAAACAATTCTTTTTTGATTTTCGTCCAAACGCATATTTATTTTTGATCCAACCTTTATGTTGCTCCAGTCAGAAGTTTTTTCTTCGGTTCTCGGCTCTTTTTTTGGGTCATCCCTTGAACCGATAACAACAATCTCTGTGATTTTTTCAACATCTTTTTTGAAAACTTGATATCTTAAATCAATGCTGGCCGATTGTTTTAAAACGAATTCTTCTTCACTGACAGAAACAATTTCTCCTGAAGCGAATCCGGGCACTTGACTTCCACTGTAAGAGAGATCTTTCGGCTCTTCATAGATCGGTTCCGGCTCTTGGTTCTTTGGATCTTCATTGTTTGGATTGGTTAAAGATGCTTGCTCTAAAATATTATTTTGGGAAATAGGATTGTTTGTTGGATTATTTTTTTTCAAAAAATTAATGGTCCTTAATTCAAAGTAGCCAATAGCCATTAAAAACATCAAGAAAGAAAAGACTGCGTTAAGGAAAATTATTTTTTTGTTTTCCATTTTTTATTTTTTAATTTTTAATCGTTGCAACAAAGAACGGACACAATGAAACTACAGATTCCGGTACAAGGGTCACAGGATTGCGTGCTTTCAGAAACCCCCGTTGAGTGGTAATTGTTGGGACATTGCACGGCAAAATTAGCAGTGGCGGATGCTCTGTTTGTGCTGGCCCAAAAACAATGTCTTTTTGGCATATTCCAGCTAGAACGACAATCTCCGCCCAAACAAAGACTTCCCTCAACCGAAAGGTTTCCTGTTCCGCCCCAGGCACGACTAACACGAGTAGTTCCTTTATTTAAAATGTATAAGTCTTCTTGACCGTTAATATGCATACGGCCTGGGGTTGAAAG
Source organism: uncultured bacterium (assembly GCA_937952315.1). GTDB lineage: Bacteria > Patescibacteriota > Minisyncoccia > CAIUEV01 > CAIUEV01 > CAIUEV01. The sequence goes on along the minus strand of CALFZX010000016.1, from coordinate 43,695 downwards.
AGTACTGTTAAAACTCAAATCTCCGTTGATATTCACCGATCCATTACTAGTGTTCCCTCGGGCGGTCACGGTTTGAAGGGTGTCAGCGGTCGTTATTGTCGGCCAGGCAGACTTGCAATCATTGCCGATGCAAACACCGGAAGCTTTGACATTCCCCGCCACTTCCATTTTCTGCGTTGGCGTGCTGGTTCCCACCCCCACATTCCCATCATTGTAGTAGATGCTCGTTCCATTATTCTGCCAAAAACCTCCATTCGTCGTTGAAGTGCCACCGCCAGCGGTAGCCGTCGTTAATTTTTCACAGGCTAAAAGTTGCAGATAGGGGGCATTGGTGCCCGCGACAGAACCAGAATTTTGAATGGAAATTCCGGTTGTAGAAGTTGAAATTCGTCCAGAAGACCAGGGACCGTTATTCCAAATAAAATGCCCATAGGTTCCCGGTCCGAACGTTCCATCCTGTCCCATCAGATTATGACTATGTCCCGGGTCTGTCACTCCATGACTGTGTTGGCCCACTGCGCGATTCTCTCCGTTCGTCAAAGCGGTACCGACCGACTGACCGAGTGTGCCGGCGGTGGGCAGGCCGACGGGATATCTGCCTTTAAGTTCTGTTTTTTCCGCCCAGCCGGAAGGACAAGAGGAAAGATTAAAAAAAGCGATGGTACCTTTCGGTAAGCTATCACCGCCACCGCTACTGGCCTTCCACGCTCCGTCAGCGTAAACCTCCAATTGTTTGGTTTCCGTATTGTAAATAAGCAATCCTTCCACCTTATTGGTAATATCATTTCTTTGGTTCGTATTCATTCGGGGCAATAAGGCTCCTTCCGTCGTTGAGTTAACTTCAAGACCGGTGCTTCTGACTTTTCCCACCACATCCAAGGCTGCCTGCGGATTATCCGTACCAATACCCACTAATCCGTATCTGACGATTAAACCGTGTGCGGCGTTTCCAATGTTTAATATCAATCCGCCGATTTTACTTTGACCGAAGGAAGAAGTATTAAGAGGTGCGTAAATATTGTTGCCGGGTGGAACGGTCGTCGGTTCGATCCAAGCGTGAGCGGGAGAGCATAAAAAAATAATCACACCGATTGTTACTAGTAAAGAGCAAATCTTAACTCGGATAAACATAATATTAAGATTTTTAATTAATAAATTTTAGATTTATTGAGAAGTAATTAACAATTCTTTTTTTCATAAAAATAATATACACTAAAAATAGATTTTATGAAAAAAAATTAATGCCAAATAAAATTCCGGAAATTTTGATGGTCACTCGGCCCTTAACGCCACCGTGGGATGAAGCGAGCAAAAACCTGGCTTATTTTTTAGCCACTCAGATTGAGGGTCTGAAATTCCATATTTTAGTGGGGGAATACGATCCGTCTTTGCCTAAAAATATTACTCAACATTTGATCTACAAAGGGTCGGAATGGAATTTAAAACAGCGCTTGAAACTTCTTTTTTCCTTGAGAAAAATTTTAACTGACAATCCAGAAATCAATATAGTCCACTTGCTCTTTGCCCCAACGCCAATCAACAGCTTGATTCTGAAAACTATCCTGAAAAAATCAAATATAAAAATAATACACAATCTGGCTTGCCCCCCGAAAAAAGAGGGCGGAGATTTACTGTTTGGCGACAAGGCTGTTGTCTATTCAAAGCATACGGCCGGTAGAATTAAGCAAAAAAATGTTTCCATTATTCCTCCGTTTATTGATTCGAAACACTTTCGGCCGATTTCTCAAAAATTGAAACAGGAATTGAGAAGGAAATTCGGAATAAAAACAAAGGACATAGCGCTTCTTTACCCCGGAGAATATTCTCGGCTTGACGCCATGGGTTTGCTGTGGAAGACATTTGTTAAGCTCAAACAATCCGAAGCAAGGAAAAACAAAGAAAATTCCGAATCTGGGAGAAGCTATCGATTGATTGTAGCCTGCCGTATCAAAAGCAAGGAGGACAGAATTAAAGAAGAAAAATTCAAAAAACTGGTTAGTTTGAGCGCTTATGCTGAGGACGTTATTTTTTTGGGCAAGATTGAAAGACCGGAAAGAATGTATCAGCTGGCCGACTTGACCGTTTTTCCCGCGAAAAAAATGGACGGAAAATTCGATTTCCCCTTCGTGCTGCTTGAGTCACTAGCCTGTGGCACCCCAATTTTAACCAGCGATATTGGTGCCTTACCGGAAATTTGGTCCGGCAATGAAAAATATTTAAAACAATTCGTTTTTGACATCAAAGAAGAAAAAGATTTTTCCGTTAAAATCAAGAAAATCCTCAAAAGTAAAATTGAAAAAGAAGAAATGAGATGTTGGGTGGAAGCGAAATTTAATTCGAAAAAAACCCTAGAGAAATATGAACAAATTTACAGAGAAATTACCCAATAAAAAACTAGAAGCTTGACGAGCAACTTTCCTGATTGCCCCACCAAGGATGTGACCATCTGCCGACAATGCCGCCCAAAGGAGAAGAATTCCAGTTCGAATAAACTGTGAAAGTTCCATTTGGATAAAAAACCCACATTGAACACTGGGCACTTGTTCCTTTGACATAGCCCGAATCACAACCGGGTCCACCTGTATATCCGCCAGGATATATTTTAGCCCTTGTATATTTCTCACCATTGATATATTTTGCCTCATGATAAGGGACTATCACGGTTATTTCACCATTAGAGCAGCTAATACCAGCATTTTTATCAAAGCAAGCCTCTCTGATTGTTCCAGGGCCATCACTTTTCCAAATACTCATATAACCATTTGGGCACCAGTTATTTCTACAGTCACCACCAACACATAAATTTCCCTCTACCGCTAGATTTCCGGTTCCACCTCAAGCCTTACTGATATGAGTAGTTCCTTTGTTCAAAATATAAAGATCTTCTTGGCCGTTAATGTGCATTCTATTAGGGGTGGAAAGCACACCATTAAAACTTAAATCCCCATTAATGTTAACGGCTCCATTACTGGTATTTCCTCTTGCGGTAACGGTTTGAAGAGTGTCGTTGCTAGCCATAGGCCAAGCGGATTTGTAATCACCTTTAATACAAACACTATTTTGGGTGGATATATTTCCGGTTGAAGCTACTGATCCGGCTACAGTCAAATTGCCGTTAAATGTTGTCGCCCCTCTCACTGTCAGACTATCCGTTTTGGTTTCTCCTCTAACATCCAGTTCGGATTCGGGACTGTCTGTGCCAATCCCCACTAGTCCGTATCTGACAATTAAACCGTGCGCGGCGTTTCCAATGTTTAATATCAATCCGCCGATTTTACTTTGGCCGAAGGAAGAAGTATTAAGAGGTGCGTAAATATTGTTACCGGGTGGAACGGTCGTCGGTTCGATCCAAGCGTGAACAGAGGAAGTGGCGAATATCAGCGCTAAGAATATTATTGATTTGATTAAATTCCTGTTTGACATATGAAAAATTATCAAAATTAGAACTTTTCCTCCGGTTCTTGCCGCCGGCCCCCTTGCTCTTCCTTGCTCCATTTCTCAAACTCAATCAAAATTCTTTCCGCCACCGCGTCCGCCGAAATATCCGTGCTGTCAATAACCAAATCATAATTGGCTTTGTCCAAAAAATCTATGCCGTAATATTTTTCGTATCTTAAGCTGTCCGTTTCTACTCTTTCTTTTAATTTTTGTTTCAGGCCTTCAAGGCTCTTCGCCTTTTCCTCGTTCTTGCGCTCCTCCTTTTTTAAATCACCATAAATCCTTCTTGCCCCTTCGTCGGGAGAAACCTGGACAAAAATCTTAAAAGAGTCAGGAATAAAATAAAAGGCCGTTCGGCTTTCAATAATAAAATTATCTTTAGTCCGGCCCAAATCGGTCACCATCTTGTCGGCATCTTCATCGATACTGGAATTGGTCTCCGCTTCCTTGAGCAATTCCAAGATCGTCAGCCCTCGCTGGTCGGCAATATTTCTTAATATTCCTCCCATATAGATTCTTTCAAAGCCTAATTTCTTCGCTATAATTTTCGCTACCGTGCTTTTACCCGACCCGGGCAAACCGGAGATGGAAATAATCATATTGATTTTTACATTACTGATTAGCTATAAACCATGATCTCTTTTATTTTTGACATGCTCGTCCAGGGTCTTGGCAAAGACAGTCTCTCCCGTTGCAACATCGGACAAGAAGTAGACAAAATCGGTTTCTTGAGGATAAAGAGCTGCCTTAATGGCCGACAGTCCCGGATTCCCAATCGGTCCAAAGGGCAAATCTCTGTTTAAATAAGTATTATAAGGAGAGTCCACCCGAGTATCCTCGAAAGAATACTGCTTCTTCTTCACCCCCGTAATGTAACCGATAGTGGCGCAAGACTCTAAAGGCATCTTACCTTCAATGCGATTCCAAAAAATTCCCGAGACAATTTTTCTCTCCTTTTCTTGGGGCACTTCAAGTTCAATCACGCTGGCCATCTTAATAATATCGTCAAGGGAATGACCGCTTTTTTTGAGATCTTCTCTCATCGAATCAACCAATTTTTGATCAAAATTCAACAGCATTTTATAAACCAATTGAGCGACAGTTGTTTTACCCTTAATTACCCCGTAAGTGTCGGGGAACAAATAACCTTCGAGATCTCTATTTTTTGGTAAATCCTGCAAAAAAGAAAAGTGTGTTTTATATTTTTCCACCGCTTTTGTTTCTTCTAAAAATTCTTCCTTGCCGGCTATGCCCTGCTCGGCCAGATATTCACCAATTTCTCGATTGTTCCAACCTTCGATAATGGTGATAAAATCGTCTTCACTTTTCGCCTTTCCGGTCGTTGTCAGGGTGTCCACGATCTCCGGAATAGTCATATTCGGTCTTAATTCATAGTTACCGGCCGCAATTTTATTTTCTTTATCTTTAGACCAAATATAAAGTTCAAACCAAATTCGATGGGAAATTATTCCGCCTGTTTGCAGCTTTGTTGCGATAGCGTTGACCCCTTCACCTTCCTTTATCGAAATCTCTTGCACTACCGAAGAATTCCCGGCACGACCGGAAATCTTATTTTTTACCAGAAGATAGCCGGCCATTAATAAAAACAGAACGACTAGAATAAAAACATAAAACTTCTTCACTTTAAAAAATTTTATTGATAAAAAATTCCTCTAAAAAAATAATAGCGATTTTTTTTATTTTGAGCCAAAAAAAATTTTAGAAATTTTAAATTATTGTTTTATTATTATTGAGTGCCTTTATCTTAATCTTTAAAGAATAGAAATGAAAAAAACTATCTGGTTTCCATTAACTATTTTCTTCATTCTGATCGGCCTAACCGGTTGCACAAAAAATCAAAACGAGTTACCGCCCTCCTCCGATCAACCGCCTCAAACGATTGATGATTCTCAAACGCTTTTTTTCTGGAGTGAAACCTGTCCGCACTGCAAGAATGTGGAAAAATACTTCGAAGAAAACGGGGGGCTTGATGAAAGATTAAAAATAAAAAAAATCGAGATTAGTGGCAATAAGGAGAATCTGAAAGTTTTTCAGCAAATTGCCGAAAAATGTAAATTATCAGCGATGAGCGCCGGCGTCCCTCTTCTCTATAAAGAAGGGAAGTGCACGATGGGCGATACCCCAATCATAAATTTGCTAGATACAATGAAATAATTAAGCGAGTCAAATGATCAATCGCTATCCGACAATGGACCAACGGAGAACCTCTCCCGGAAGAGACTTTTCCATCACAAGAAATGTCGGTCAAAATCCAAGGATGATGAAACAAATCAGAAATTCGAATTGCCGACAGGGAAGAATCATCACTTGCAGACCGGAAAGTATCCGCGAAGCCAGTCGTTGGCGTTTTTGGCTTTGGTTTATTTTCGTTTTTATCGCCGTTGGAGCCATTTTTAATCGTCTATTTTTTCTTCAGGTTTCCAGCCATGAAATATTCACCGAGAAAGCAAAAAATCAACATCAATACTATGAAGAATTAGCCCCAAAAAGAGGCGAAATCTATCTTCAGAATAAAGGAAAAACTTATCCGGCGGCCGTCAACGAGGAGAAAGATTCCCTTATTCTTATTCCTAAAAATATTATCAATATTGAAAGCACGGCCGAAACATTGGCTTCGATCATCAATATTCCCAAAGAAGAAATCAAATCCAAAATAGAGAAAAACCGAGAAGATTTATACGAGGTGCTTAAGAGAAAGCTGTCCGACGAAGAAAGCTTGAAAATTCGAGAAAAAGGTCTAAAGGGCGTGGAGCTGGTGCCGGAATATTGGAGAACTTATCCCGGCAGCCCTTTGGCTTCTCAAATAATCGGCTTTATCGGCTACAAGGGGGAAGAAAAAATCGGTCAATACGGGATCGAAGGCTATTTTGACGCCACTCTGAAAGGCAAAGGAGGATTTCTTAAAGCGGAAAAAGATACTAGCGGCCGCTGGATTTCTATCGGCATGCGAACCTTGGAAAAAGCTGAGGATGGCGACGGTTTGATTTTGACTATTGATCAATCGGTTCAATATTTCACCGAAAGAAAATTGGAAGAGGCGGTTCAAAAATTTGAAGCGGAAAGTGGCAATATTTTAATTATGGAGCCAAAAACCGGAAGAATCCTAGCAATGGCCAACTATCCTTCCTACAACAACGAGGACTACAGTCAAGTGAAAGACGCGTCTCTCTTTCAGAATAAATGCATTCAAGATCAGTATGAACCGGGATCAATAATGAAACCTATGACCTATGCGATTGCCCTCGATGCCGGCAAAATTCAACCCGAAACAATGTACACGGATCGCGGATCGATCTCTATGTCCGGCTATACTCTGCATAATTTTGACGGAAAAGGTCGAGGTTACATTCCGATGACTACCGCTCTCGATTTGTCGTTAAACACTGGCGCCATCTTTGCTCAGCAAAGCGTAGGGAAAGAAAAATTCTACGAACAGCTGAAAAATTTTGGCTTTGGGGAAACTTTGGGCATAGAGTTGATCGGTGAGGCCAAAGGAGATATTAAAAATTTGGCAAATATGAAAGATTTAAATTTTGCCACCGCCGCTTTCGGGCAGGGAGTCGCCGCCACTCCTCTCCAAATGGTGTCGGCTTTTTCCGCTATAATTAACGGCGGAGTCCTGATGAAACCTCAAATTGTTGAAAAGGTGATAAAAAATGATGGTGAAGAAATCGAAATTCCGCCGAAGGAGATTCGCCGAGTCATCAGTGAAGTCGCTTCAAAAAAAATCAAAGCGATGTTAGTTTCGGTCGCCAAAAACGGTTGGAGCATAAAAGCGGCTGTTCCGGGTTATCTGATCGGGGGCAAGACCGGGACCGCTCAATTACCCGATCCTAACGGCGGAGGCTATTCAAAAGATTTGATTCACAGCTTTATTGCCGGTGCTCCTATGAACGATCCGCGATTTGTTATTTTGGTTAAACTGGACAAAGTCAAGGCCGTTGAATACTCCTCCGATTCATCTTCACCTATCGCCAGACAGGTGCTAGAGTTTCTCTTCGACTACTACAATATTTCACCGACCGAGGAGGCCACCGACAAAGAAAAAGCGGATTATAAAATGCACGCCGATCGATTAAGGGAATTTCTCAAGGCGGATAACGACAACTTAAATCCGCAGGAAGTCAACTCAAGCAATAATATTCGCAAACAGCTCCAACTGGACAACGAGAATGAAAACGGCAATCAAAATGATAATAAAAAGAGTAAAAAGAACGAAAATAAAAATAGCAATCTCAGTCGAGAGGAGAAAAGGGCCCTACTTATGAGTGGTGGAGGAGACTAATGCTGGCAGGGGTCTCTAGATTCTAGCCTCCAGAAAATCGACTATTTTTTGCATAAAAATTTCCTTGCGAAAACCTAAGGCAAATTGATGAATTTTTTCCGCTTCAAAAATATTTTTTCTTGATTTCTCCTCAAAATCATTCACTACCTCGATTAGACTTTCCACATTTTGCCGATCAAAAAATAAGCCGGTGAAATTTTCTTTTACCGCTTCCAAGGCGCCACCTGCCCGATAAGCGATAACCGGTTTTCCACTTATCATAGATTCCAGAGCGACAATGCCGAAATCCTCCTCTTGAGGAAAAATTAAAGCTTTAGCTCCGGCAAAATATTCCGCCACTCTGCTGTCCCTCGGTGGCAAAGAACCGGTGAATTCAATATTCGGAGAGGCTATTTTCTTTAAATGATTTAATTCCGGCCCTCCACCGACAATTTTTAAAGGCAGGCCTAGCTTGTTAAAGGCCTTGATCCCCAAATCAAATTTTTTATAGGACATCAATCTTCCCAACATCAAATAGTAGCCTTTTTTTTGAGAAGAAAATTTACTCTTTTCAAAATAAAGTCCTCTTTTTTTCTGATCCTGCGGTGAAAGCAACTCTTCAATAAAAACCGGGGGGTTTATAACTTCCGATTCTCTTTTATAATATTTTTTCAATCTATCGGCCACTAATTTTGAATTGGCGATATATTCGTCCACTCTCAACGAAGCCAGACGATCCCAAATTCTCACATAATTAAGACCGAAAGGAATCAGTTGCCGTAAGGAAAGAGGGTAAGAAAATTCCCTAACATATTTGTGGCAGTCATCCCAAACATAGCGAGTGGGGGTGTGACAATAACAAATATGCTTGGTGGAGGGAGAGGTAATCACTCCTTTGGCGAAACTGGCCGAATCGGAGAGAACCAAATCGTAGTAATTTAAATCAAAATCTTCAATCGCCGTCGGCATTAGCAAGGGAAAAAGGCGATGAAAAGATTTAGAAAAAGGTATTTTTTGCAAGAATGACCCCCTGATTGTCTTTCCCGGCAAAATTCGATTAGCCAGTTTTTTATCGTAAATCAAAGTATAGATAGGCGCGTCGGGAAAAATTTGAGAAAAACACTCCAAAACTCTTTCCGCTCCGCCGTATTCAACCAAATAATCATGGACCAAAGCTACTTTGATTTTATTGATTTTTTTCCCTTTTAGCTCAACTCCGGCAAGATTCATTTTTGAAAAATTAAAACGATTTGGATATTTTTAAACTTTAAGTTATCATTCTGTTATATATTCGTTTTTGATTTTTATAAAATTTAAAAAATAAAATGAAAAAAATCTTCCTTGGTTTTGTTCTCCTTGGTCTGTTTTGGGTTTTTAGCGGTCTGACGGCAACAACGATGGCCGCCGGCTATATTTTCGTCGACGGTGCCAGTCAAAGCTCTACCGAAGACGGTTCAGAAGCCAATCCGTATAAAACTATCGGAAGCGCTCTCGCCAAAGCGGCTGTCAGCCCGACAAGCGGGAGACAAATTTTTATCAAAAAAGGCACCTACCCCTCCGGCGATTTGGATTTACCGACTTATACCACTTTGCTAGGAGAGGACCGCAATAAAGTTATCATCGATTTTTCAGCCGACGGCAAAGCCAGTTTGACTATGCGCAAAAGAAGTACAATAGAAAAATTGACTGTCAAGGGAGGAAACTACTCGGTTATCGTACAGAAAAAAGCCAAAGTAACGATTAAAAATGTAAAAATTACCAAATCAAAAAGAATCGGCATCTGGGTTAGATCCGGCAAAAATCGGACGGTTTACTCAACTACCATTAAAGATTCTTTCATTGAGGACAATGACGGAAAAGGCCTTTATATAGAACAGACATACCTATATTTCTATAATAATTCCGTTCTGAATAATCAGGAAGAAGGCCTTGATTTAAGATCAAAAGTCAAGGGAAAAATTTACGACAGCACTTTCGAAGATAACGGAGAAGGCGGTATGGAACTTGAGATTAGAGGAGTCAAACTGGATGTCCGCAACAACGATTTCAAATCAAACGAGGCCAGCGGTTTAATGCTCAACAACAGAACCAATAAAGGTGGCAAAGTTTCATTCAAAAATAATAAGTTTGAAGACAATAATCATTACGGCATTCGTTGCGGTGGCACTCGATCATGGAGCAACCAGCTTTGGAAGAAGACTTTCTCTTTTAAGAACAACGACATTAACGATAACGACAAGGGCGATATTGATTCAGCCTGCGCTAACCGATAATTAAAGAATATGAAACTTAAAATATTTACTAAAAAGGATTGCCCTCGTTGTCCCGAAGCGGAAAAAATCGCCAAAAAAATGCCAGAAAAAATCTCAACGGAATTTTTTGATGTTGAAGAAGCGGATGGATTGGCCGAAGCTCAATTTTATTCAATCATGGCGACACCTTCTCTAATATTGTGCGACAATAATGAAAATGAATTGGCCAGCTGGAGAGGAGAAACTCCTTCCGAAGAAATTATCAAAGAAACCTTGCAAAATAATAACTTGGATCATTAAATTAAATACTGAAATGCTCCTATCTCAAAAGATAAAATCGGCAAAAAATCAATTTTGCTCCGGGCACTCAGCCTGCGCCGGTTGCGCTTTTCCCGCCATTGTCAGAACCGTCATTTCGGCCTCCGAGAGGCCTTTGGTGATCAGCAACGCCACCGGCTGTTTGGAAGTCACCTCTACCGTCTACCCGAGAAGTGCTTGGAAAACTAATTATATCCACAGCGCCTTTGAAAATGCTTCCGCCACTCTTTCCGGAGTTGAGACCGCTTATCGCTTTTTAAGCAAGAAAAATCGACAGAAAGAAGATTTTAATTTTTTAGCCGTCGGCGGGGATGGAGGCACTTATGATATCGGACTGCAAAGTCTTTCCGGGGCTTTGGAACGAAGACACCGTTTCGTTTATTTATGTTATGACAACGAAGGCTACATGAACACCGGTGGCCAAAAATCCGGCGCCACCCCGGAAGGAGCCAGCACCACCACCGCACCGGCGGGAAAAATCAGTTTAGGCAAAGAGAATCAGAGAAAAAATATTTTGGAAATTTGCATCGCCCATAATATTGAATTTGTCGCTTCGGCAAGCGTGCACAATCCCAACGATCTTTTTCGCAAAGCGGAAAAAGCTTTTTCTTGCCAAGGCCCAGCCGTCTTGATCGTTTTTTCACCCTGTATTACTGTTTGGAAGTTTCCGGAAGGTCAGTATGTTCGCATTGCAAGACTAGCGGCGGAAACTAGATTTTGGCCACTTTTTGAATATGAAAACGGCAAATACACTCTCAACTACAAACCGGCCAAATACACTCCCGTCGAAGAATTTTTAAAACTGCAAGGTCGATTTAAACATCTATTTAAGGACAAAGCCGGCGCCAAAATTATCTCCAACATCCAAAGAAATGTGGACTTGGAGTGGGCAAAGCTCCTTGATAAAATAAACTAAAAATAGATATCTTGATATTTTTTTTAATTTGATAACATACCAGATGTAAGAATTCAGAGCGTTGTTTCTGTTTTTCATAATTTTTCGGGGTAGAAAAAATATTTAATCAGTTTAACAAAAACAAAAAATACATTTTAGATTTTGAAATCAAGAATAATTCTAAAACAGTTGATTCAACCGGAATGTTCTTAAAGGAAATAGTTGAAAAAATCTAATTTTTTTTGACAATCTATTTAAATAATGTTTTATTGGTTCTGTGATTTTCTTCAAAGATTGCAAGCGAACAATAAGTCTTGCGGAGAAGAACAGCCAAAAATCTTTTATTATGATTTGGGTGTGATTTTTTCTTCGACAAGGCTTGCTCTGGCAAGTTTTTTTAATTTTTAGTTGAAATTTATGCTAACCAAAGAACAAAAAAAGGTTATTATTGACGATCTAAGTCAAACTATCAAAGAGAATAAAGTCTTGGTTATGGCCGATTTCAGAGGTCTTTCCGTCGAGGAAATCGATGAATTAAAGAAGGGAGTCAAAGAAGCCGGCGGAAAACTGAAAGTCGCCAAAAAAACTCTTTTGAATCTTGCCCTCAAAGAGAACGGGGTTGATTTTGATAGCAGACAGTTTGTCGGACCATTAGCTTTCATTTTCGGACCGGAAGAGACTGAAGTACCCAAAAAAGTTTTTTCTTACGCTAAAAAGAACGATAAACTCAAGATAGAAGGTGGCGTACTGGAAAAAAGAGTAATTGATAACAAGGATGTCGAATCTTTAGCCAAAATGCCGAGCAAGCAAGAACTATTGGCAAAACTGGTCGGGACAATCAATGCACCTATCAGCGGTTTTGTTTGGGCCTTGTCTGGTAATCTGTCCGGTTTGGTGAACATAGTGAAAGCCATAGCGGATAAAAAGGAAGCTAAATAATTTTAAGTCGTATATTTTTTATAATTAATTCAAACAAGATGTCAGAAGAAGTAAAAGAAACTTCAACCGAAGAGGTAAAAGAAGTAAAAGAAGTGCCGGAGAAATTCAAAGGAATTGTTTCCGAAATCGAGAAAATGAGTGTTCTCGATCTTTCCGAGTTGGTTAAAGTCCTCGAGGACAAATTTGGCGTCAGCGCCGCCGCTCCTATGGTTATGGGAGCTATGCCGGCCGGAGCCGGAGACGGAGAAGAGGGCGGAAGCGCCGAAAAAAGTTCTTACGATGTAGAACTAACCGGTGCCGGTAGTGCCAAAATCGCTGTCATTAAATTGGTTCGCGAAATTACCGGCAAGGGCTTAAAAGAAGCTAAAGATTTGGTTGACGCCGCTCCGCAAATCGTTAAAGCGGGAGTCAGCAAAGCGGAGGCCGATGAGCTCAAAGGAAAACTCGAAGAGGCTGGTGCCACAGTGGAGCTAAAATAGCTTTTTACGCTACTGTTTGCTTGAAAAAACGAGGTCTTTTGGGCCTCGTTTTTTCATTTGATGAGATTTCTATAGTTTTTTTAATTTATTTTTAAAGAAAATTTAAGCCCGAATAGTTTATGCTAAAAACAGAACAATAAAGATTAATGAGAAAAAAATTTGTTAAAAAAACCTTCAATCGAGGATGCCATTTGGGCCGGTTTTTTTTGGGCCGGAGTGGGCGGAATAGAAAAAATGAGTTGCTTAGCAAATCTACCCGGAGGGATTTCCGAGGCTTGGCGTTGTTTCAAAAAAAATAAATTCAATCAAGCCCTGAAAGATATCTTCTCTCAGCGGAAAATTGAGTCTATTGCTCGCAAAATTGCAATTTTCGATGTCCAAAATTTAATTGAAAAGCTAGAAAAAGAAGAAATTGGATTGATCAATTTTTATTCCGAAGACTACCCCGAAAAATTAAAGCTAATCGATTATCCACCATTAACACTTTATTGCTTGGGCAAAACCGCTAAATTGAAAAATTTAATAGAAAATAATTTTAATCTTGCTATAGTAGGCAGTCGAAAAACTTCCGATTACGGGAGAGTTTTAGTTCAACATTTAATCAGCTCCTTGGCCAATCGAAGAATTGCTCTTATCTCTGGCTTAGCCGTCGGGACAGACTCTTTGGCTCATCGAAAGGCTTTAGAAACAAAGCAGCCTAACATAGCCGTTTTAGCCGGAGGCTTGGACAAAATCTATCCCAATATTAACAATCGACTGGCAAAAGAAATCGTCGAGACGGGTGGTTTTTTGATCAGCGAATTTCCACCGGGTAGTCGCTATTTTAGACAAAATTTTCCCGCTCGAAACCGAATTATCAGCGGTCTTTGTGATACTCTTCTCATCACGGAAGCAGGTAAAAAATCCGGCGCCCTGATTACGGCCGATTTCGCCTTCAAACAAGGAAAAAAAGTTTTCGCTGTTCCCGGCAATATCTTTTCTCCTCTAAGCCAAGGAACTAACGAATTGCTAGATAGAGGAGCTCGCCCATTTTTAGATTCCCAAGATTTCACAGAGAAGATCTTTGAAAAAAATCAACAATTAAAAGAAACCTTGGCGCCAATTTCTCCGATAAGTCTAAAATTGAAGAAAGAGGCATTGACAATATTAGAAACCATAAAGAAACACCCGGCCAACGATTTAGACGGAATTACCAAGATTTCCGGTCTAAAAACCGCTGTCGTTTGCGCCGAAATCACTCAACTCGAGATTACGGGTCTTATAGAAAAAATCGGAGAACAATTCTATGCTAAATGAATAATTTTAGGGAGAAACCAGCGTTGAGGTATTACCGCTAGGAGAAATTCTCAAAACCTTAATCGCGGGATCGGTAACACCGTCAGTATTAGAAAATGTTATATCAAAATATTTATTATCACCTGAAAAAGGTTTAAAAGTACAGCTTGAAGGCGGACAACTTCCACCGTCCGTACAGTAATATGATCCTTGCCTTGGAGCAGAAAAAAGAATTGTTAAGCAACTCAAATCATTTGAAAGACCAAGTTTAGATCCATCTATTTTTGATATTCTCGCTCTTCCCAAATTAACATCCGCGGAAGGAACATTCGGAATATGACCAAGAGAAACGGAGATGTTATTAATTTTTTCATCACAAATTTTGTCTTCATCGATTACACTTAAACGATCCATTTTTTCTCCCGAAGTATAAAGTAATCCAAAAGTTTTGTTATCGTTGACAGCATCTTTTTGCAAAGAAATAGCGTATCCGCAAGGAAAAATTTCATTTACTTTTTGCCCCAGAAAGGAAGAGTCTCTCAACTTTCCAAGTTCGGCGTTAACTTTTCTAGAAGCCTGATCAACTATTTTTTCTCGGTTAGCTCGGCTAAAACCGATAGAAGCGGTGACCGTCAAAAGACCGATTATGAAAAGCACTACTACTGATTCAATGATAGTAAAGCCTTGATTTTGATTTTTCGATTTCATTTTTATTTTTATTATTAACAATAAATAAAGTAATTAATCATAATTTAAATTAAGTGAATATATTTTAACAGAATTTTTCTTTTTTTGTAAGAGGGGGAAATCAGTTTCCCTTGATTTTTCTTCAACCGCCAATTCATCGTTCTCATAGTCAATTTGTTTTTCCAAGATAAGACTATAGTTTTTCTTAAGTTTATGCTCAAAATTATAAGCATTGGCCGGCAATAAAACAAAAGTTTTTTCACCTCGGTCAGATTTTTCCATCACCAATTTTTTTAAGTTGACAATATGAGCCGGATCATAAACATAAACCGCCTCCAATTCAAAAATTGAATTAAGAGGTAAGGAAAACATTCGCCAACCATCTCCGCTAGATTCTCTTTGGACAAAGATGAACGGGTTAAGCTGTCTATTCAAAAAATCAGCCGTTTCTTTTAAAGCTCCCTCCCGACCGCTATCAATCCTAAAACCCATAAAATAAGCACTGGCAGGAAAAGTGACAATAAACAAGAGAAAAAAAGTACCAAAAAAAATCGCGTATCTTTTTTTAAACAAATTCAAATCAATCCATCTGCCGACAAAAATAAAAGTCATTAAAAGACCGAAAGGAACAATCAAAGGAAAAAATCGCCTTAAAAACCAAGGATGATCTTGAGAAATTTGAGGCGAAATTAAAATCATCAGATAAGGCAAAGCCAGCAACAAAGAAAGTCTAAATAGTAATTTTATCGATACATCGTAAAAATTACTATTTTGTTTAAAAAGAAAATGGATAGCCAAAACGAAAAGCGCAATCGCAAAAACTAGCACTCCGTAACGAGCCTCTACGGTATAAAAATAGAATAATTTAGCCGGATCGGGAATAATTTTTCCTAGAGCGGAAGCTATATTCATCCAGTCAAATCCTCCATTTTCAAAGTTGCCGAGGCGAGAAAAACTGTCTCGGTTGCTGGACCATTTCAGAAAATCTTTGACTAGCTGAAGGTAGACCGGCCATTGCAGAAAAAAAGCGTAGCCGACGGTTCCAATGCCAACAATGGCAGAAATCATTATTTTTCCGGAGATTAAATCGACCGCCTTCGTTCGATTTTTAATCAAAACCAAGCAGATCATTCCAAGCCCAACAATCAAAAACCAGAACCCTTCCGGCCTAGTTAAAGGCGCAACCAAGGAAATGGCCAAAAGCGTTGTCAAATTGTTCTTTTGTGGGTTGAAAAAAGAAAGAAAAGCAAACAGGAGAACATTCAAATTAACAAAAAAAGCCAGATTTTCGGAGAGAGTAAAGCGAGGAAACCAAATTAAAACGAAGTTAAAAAGCAAAAGCAACAACGCTAGAACAACAGACCACTTGGGAATAAAAAATTTTAAAAGAATATAAAAAGCAATAAGACCGCCGAGGATTAAAATTCCGTTAATCCAAATAAAAATTTTTACCGTATCAAAAAAAAGCAGAAATACCGCCAACAATGTCGAGTAAGCCGGACTAAACTGAGTCATTAGCCTTTGATCTTTGATCACAAAACCCGGATAATTAAGAGATTTTTGAGCCGGTCCCTCATTGTCAAAATATTGAAGCAACTGAGGCTCAAAAAAGAAACTCGCATTTTTCGCCAAGTAAATCGCACCATTGGCGTAAGAACCTTCATCTCTACCTGAAAAAGCCGGAAAAGGAGAATGGGTTACAAGGAGAACAAACCAGATCAAAAAAAATAGAAATATTACACTCTGAAGAAATGTCGGTCGCAAGAGCCCTAAATTTTCGATAAAATCGATCAAATATCGATAAATTTTGGTCCAAAAGACTAAAACGAAGATCAGCGTCAGCTCACTAAACCAATAAAAAATATCTAAGTAACCTAAAATAATCGAGCCGATAATCAATGCCGATAGGAAAAAAACGAAACGGGACCAAAATTCAATTAGTTTAGACCCTTTTTTTAATTGATTATTTGAGTATTCATTCATGTTTTTAACTAAACCGATCTGATTAAATCATTATGAATAATAAATGATTTTTAATTTTTTTGACAATTAAAAACAAAAAATATATTTTGTATTTAATTATTCATTCTTCATGTTAATAAGAAGACCGTTGTCAATTAAAGAATCGGAGGAGATTTTAATTTGACAATCTTTTTGTTGTGAGGCATTCTTTTATGGATAATGTTTTATTCAAATTAATTAATCTTTAATAGAGCGAACCTTTGCCTTTACGCTAAAAGCAACGCAGAGGGAGCCAAATCAAAAAAAATGGCAGAAAAATTTAGTCGCACCAAACCCCATGTCAATGTCGGAACCATCGGTCATGTTGACCACGGAAAAACCACTCTAACGGCCGCCATCTTGCACTGTTTAAGCTTGGCCGGACGAACCGTTACTCACAAAAGAGTTGACGAAATCGACTCGGCACCGGAAGAAAGAGAAAGAGGCATTACCATTGCTACCGCCCATGTTGAATATGAATCGGAAAAAAGACATTACGCTCATATAGATTGCCCCGGCCACGCCGACTATGTCAAAAATATGATCACTGGCGCCGCTCAAATGGATGGCGCGATCTTGGTTGTAGCCGCCACCGACGGTCCTATGCCTCAAACTCAAGAGCATATTCTGTTGGCAAGACAAATCGGTGTACCGGAAATTGTTGTTTTTATCAATAAAGTTGATCAGGTGGACGATCCGGAGTTGGTAGAATTGGTTGAAGCCGAGATTCGAGAACTCTTAACTAAATATGAATTTGACGGTGATAATGCAGCCATCGTCAAAGGTTCCGCTTTGAAATCTCTCGAGGCCAAGGATGCCAACGACGAGAACGCCAAGCAAATTTTGGCTTTGATCGATGCTCTCGACAGTAAAGTTCCGGAGCCGACTCGAGACATTGACAAACCTTATCTGATGCCCATCGAAGATATTTTCTCCATTGAAGGAAGAGGCACTGTGGTCACCGGCCGAATTGAAAGAGGTGTAGTCAACCTAGGTGAAGAAGTCGAGATCGTCGGTCTTAGAGACACTCAAAAAACCGCCGTTACCGGTGTTGAAATGTTCAACAAGGAATTAGACAGAGGCCAAGCGGGAGATAACGCCGGAATTTTGCTTCGAGGTATCAAAAAGGAACAGGTTGAAAGAGGCCAGGTTTTAGCGAAACCGGGATCAATTACTCCGCACACCGAATTCGAAGCCGAAGTCTATGTTCTGAGCAAAGAGGAAGGCGGACGACATACGCCCTTCTTTTCCGGTTACAAACCGCAATTTTTTGTCAGAACAACGGATGTTACCGGTGAAGTAACTTTACCGGAAGGTGTCGAAATGGTTATGCCGGGAGACACAATGAAATTCAAAATCAAGTTGATTAAACCGGTCGCCGTCGAGAAAGAAATGCGCTTTGCTATCCGAGAGGGTGGCAGAACGGTCGGTGCCGGAGTGGTAACCGAAATTACTAAATAGTATTTTATCTCCCATCCTTAACCAAACTTAAGGATGGGAGAATTTTTGCCTTAATTAATAGCGGATACAATGGAAGAGAGTAAAAATCGTATCAGAATAAAGATAAAAGCCTATGATCATCGAGTGATCGACCTCTCCGCCCGACAAATAGTCGAGACGGCGGAAAGAACCGGCGCTGAGGTCAAGGGGCCGATACCTTTGCCCACCAGAATTAAAAAATTCACCGTTAACAGGTCGACTTTTGTTCACAAAGACGCCAGAGAACAATTTGAGATGAGATTGCATAAGCGAATTATCGACATTGAAAATTTCACTTCAAAAACAATAGAGTCCTTGACGAATTTGGATTTACCAGCGGGGGTGGATGTCGAAATTAAAATGTAATTTTTTGTCTTTTCCATATTTTTTTGGTATTGTTGACAACTAAGAAAAAAAGAGGCTCTATTGAACGGTCTCCTCTTTATAATTTAAAGCTATGAGTAAATTTCTCTTGGGTAGAAAAATTGGAATGTCTCAGATTTGGGACAAAGATAATAAAGTTGAAGCAGTCACTCTGATTGATTGTAGTAATCTTTTTGTACTCCGTAAAAAAACTTTGGAAAAAGACAAATACGAGTCTTTAGTTCTGAGCTTAGCTAAAAAAATTGAAAAACAGTCGGAAATGAAGGATAATTTTTTCAAATTGAGTAAAAATTTTGGCTTAATTAAAGAGTTCCGAGTAGCACTAAAAGAGTTGAAAGAGGAGGATTATCCGGAAAAAAAGCTTGTCTCGGTTGGAGTTTTTGCGGTCGGTGACAAAGTTAAAGTTGCCGGTAAAAGTAAAGGAAAGGGTTTTCAAGGAGTTGTCAAAAGACATAATTTTGCCGGAGGCCCTAAGACTCACGGACATCGTCATGTTCTTCGCAGTGGCGGATCGATCGGATGCGCTTTTCCGGAGCATGTAAACAAAGGTAAAAAAATGGCGGGACGCATGGGGGACGAAAGAGTCACCGTCAAAAACCTCAAAGTTGCTTGGATTGATAACGATAAGTCTTTGATCGCCTTGGCCGGTGCCGTTCCGGGAAGAAAGGGAAGTTTTGTTGAAATTTCTTCAATTTAATATTTTAAAACGATAATCGCTTCAGATGGAAAAGATTAAAGTCTATAATTTGGAAGGTAAGGAAGTTGATTCCCTCTCACTGCCGGAGAGCTTTTTCTCTCTGAAATGGAATGCCAATTTAGCTCATGAGATCATTACAATTATCAAAAATAACGGCCGAAAGGATAAAGCAAAAGTAAAAAGTAAAGCTGAAGTTCGCGGTGGGGGAAAGAAGCCTTGGAAGCAGAAAGGGACGGGGCGAGCTCGTGCCGGTTCTAATCGAAGTCCTATTTGGCGCGGTGGAGGAATAACTTTCGGACCAACCGGAGAAAGAAACTTTGTTAAAAAAATCAATATCAGCACCGCCAAAAAATTTTTTTTCACTTCTCTCAAGAAAAAAATTGACAGCAAGGAGCTTTTTGTTGTTGAAAACTGGCAAAATATTCAACCTAAAACTCGTGTTTTTAAATCTTTAATCGTCTCTTTGGGAATTAAAGAAGGAAAAACGCTTGTAGTCGGAGATAAAGGCAACAAGCAAAATTTAAAAAATGCTTCCGGAAATCTTCCAAAAACGGTATTGAAGGATTTCGAAAACTTAAATTCATTAGATTTTTATCTTTTCAAGAATATAGTGATCGACAAAAAATCTTTAGAAAAGATTAGCGAAAGATTTAAAACTATTTAGTTAAATTATATTACGCCCATGGAACAGAATAAATCTCTCAAGGATATCATTTTAAAGCCTCTAATGACTGAAAAGGTGATTGGCAATGAGAAATTGAATAAATATACTTTTTTGGTTAAAAAAGATGCGAATAAAATCATGGTGAAGCAAGCCATTAAAGAAATCTATGGCATTTTACCCGCAAAAGTCAATCTTATCGCGGTAAAACCAAAAAAAGTTACTCGTCGTGGCGGAGAAGGTCTCAAGGGAAGCAAGAAGAAAAAAGCGATTGTAACTTTAAAGGAAGGTCAATCCCTCAATAAAGCTAAATAGTTTTCTACTCAAATCAATTTAATTTATTTATATGGCTATCAAGATAAAGAAAATTAAGAATAACGGCAAGAGAGTAATGTCTTTTGTGGCCTCCGGATTCGACAAGAAGAAGAAACCGAAAAAGTCACTGTTGGTTAAGAACAGCCGTAATGTTGGTCGAATGAAAACCGGTAAAATTTCAATAAGACATCGGGGTGGGGGACATAAGAGGAGATTCCGAATTATTGATTTCAAATGTATCAAAAACGATATCCCGGCCAAAGTTATTGCGGTAGAAAAAGATCCGAATCGCACTTGTTTTATTGCTTTGTTGGCCTTCAATGACGGTGAGCAAAGATATGTTATTGCTTGGCAAGACGCTAAAATAGGCGACAAGATAATCTTTTCTTCAAAGGCGGAAATCGGAAAAGGAAATCGTACGGAATTGAAGAATATTCCCGTTGGAACGGAAATTTTTAATCTCGAGATGCTCCCCGGTAAGGGAGGTCAGGTTATCAGATCAGCCGGATCGGCCGGTATTGTTACGGCCAATGAAAATGGCTACACTACCGTACAAATGCCCTCTAGTGAAATTAGGATGTTTCCCGATAAGTGTTTCGCTACCATCGGTCGTGTCAGTAATGTTGAACACAACACCATCACCATAGGAAAAGCTGGCCGAAAAAGATGGTTGGGCCGTCGTCCACAAGTTAGAGGCAAGGTTATGAATCCGGTAGATCATCCGCATGGTGGAGGCGAGGGTAACCAGCCGATAGGATTGAAAGCACCAAAGACTCCTTGGGGAAAATTAGCCAAGGGCGTTAAAACCAGAAAAGCCAAAAAAGCTTCCAACAAATTTATTGTTCGCAGACGCAAGAGCCGTCGTAAATAGAAGAAGGTTCATAACTGTTTCTCTTAAAAAGCATCGGATTTATCGGCCGATGCTTTTTAAAAATGAGCCTTTCAACTAACCGTGATTTCAGATTTTTATTTCGTCCAGCCAATCATCATAGAAATCTTTAGCCGTCTGGCCATTTATTCCCTGAAGATTTATTTTGAAAATTTTACTTCCTTTTTCAACAAAAACTTCGTAATGATAATTTTCCTGCTCCGTGTTGTTACTATCAGGCGATGGCGACCCGACGCTATCTTTAATTTTAACTTTTAATCCTTTTTCCGATCCGCCGTTTTTAGATTTTATATTTATATTATAACTTTTAGGCATCTCCGTGGCAACGGCTGGAAATTTTTCTTTTACCCAATCAATTAATTTTTTGTCTGCCGGCAAATTATACTCTTCGCTCTCCAAATGAGTTAAAGTTATTCTCGGCCAAGTTTGCCCGTCAAAACTGCTGGACATATCAACCGTGTTGCCACCGTCCGACTCAACTATTTTTCCCAACTTGCACGGTTCAGTTTCCGTCGAGCACTCACCGATATTAAACTCGGATGGATATTTGAAAGAATATTTATACTTTTTATTTTCATAGGTTTTCCAAGTTTCCACTTTTAAAGCGTTCGTTTCTTCAATTTTGGTCTTTGGTGACTCCGTCGGAGAAGAACCAGCTTCAGTAGCCGTTGCGCTTGCTTGACTGGCGGAAGAACCGTCCATCGTCGGTTCGGAAGGGCCAAACGAACCGCCGTTAGAGGCGGGTGACATTCCGTTATTCATATTTATTGGTTGGGTATTCATCGGCACTGAAATACTGTTGGGGCTATCGGTAGGTTGTAACCCGGAGCCGACCCCTCCCTCGATTCCAATTCCATAACCTTCTTTGCTCTGACTATTTAACTTTTCCTTCAATAAAGAAATTTCCTCCTCCAATTGAATTCGATTCGTCTCATTTTTTTGATATTTGAGATAAAAAAGCCAACCTGTCAAAATAACAGCAATAAAAAACAGAACTGTTAGCGCCGCAAAGAAAAAAACTTTATTTTTTGAAAAAAAAATCTCCAATCTTAACACTAATTTTTTATTATTTTTTACCTAAAAAAATTTATTCTATTAGACAAACTTCTTCACGAGAGAACTAACCTCTTTTGACAGGCAGAATAGCCAGGGTTCTCGCTCTTTTTACTGTTCTGGCCACCAATCGCTGATGTCGAGCGCAAGTACCGGTTTTTCTGGGCGGTTTAATCTTCCCTTGGAGAGTAATAAACTTTTTCAAAGTTTCGACATCTTTGTAGTCTAAAGAGTCTAACTTATTTTCGCACAAATAACACTTTTTTCGCTCTTCCGGCTGATTTGCGCTCTTCTTTTTTTTGCTTCCTGGCTTCAACGACATAAATAAAAAATCAAAAACTTAAAAACTTAATTCGGGTTTATTTATAAACCATTTATACCAATAAATCAAATAAATCAACTTGGGGAGTTAAAAGGGAATATCCTCGATTTTTATCTCTTCGACATCTTCAACGGGCTCTTCCTTTTTTTTCTCCTCATTGTTGCTCTTTTTTTCCGTCGAATTTTGATTGCCACCAAAATTGGAATTTCCGGCACTTGAACCAGGCTTGGAACCTAATTGAAGGGACTCAGCAATAATCTCGGTTCGATATCTTTTAACTCCATCCTTACCATCCCAAGATCTGGTCTGCAGACGACCTTCGATCAGCACTTCTTGACCTTTGATTAGATACTGTGAAGCTATTTCGGCCAATCTGGACCACAAAATAACATTATGAAACTCGGCCTGCTCCTGTTTATTCCCTTCCTTATCTTTAAAAACTCTATTGGTAGCCAGACTTAGAGCCGTGACTCTCTGTCCGCTAGGCGTACTTTTTGTTTCCGGATCTTTAGTTAGTCTGCCCACAACAAACACCTTGTTGAGATAGATTGGCATTTTATTAAAAATGAAAAATTAGCTCTTCAAACTTAGAGAATTTCTTCATTCAGAATATCATCCAGTCGGCGGTCCAAATCATCGAGGCTGATTTTTTTCTGCTTTGAATCTTTTTTCTTATCAGTCTTTTCATCACTTTTCTCAATTTCTCCTTCCGATTCTTTTTTTACTTCTTTGGCAGGTTTCTCGATTTCAGTTTCGCTTTCCGCCTCAGCTTCTTTTTGGGTTGTGGATTCTTCTTTTTCTTCGACGACAACCGTGTTATTGTTTTTTTCAATTTTATCCGGGCCTTCTTCCTTTTTCAATTCTGCGATTTCGTCAATCTCTTCTTTCGAATCTTCTTCCTCCTTTTTTTCAACGATCGGTTCAGGTTTTTCTGGAGTTTCTTCTATTTCTTCCGCGATAATTATTTCTTTTTTAATCTCCGGGCTCTCCTCAACGGAATTTTTCACTTCAGCTTCATTCTCCTCGATTGTTTTTTTCTCCGCGTTAATTTCTTTCTCCTGATTTTTTTCAATTTTCTCAACTTCACCTTTTTCCCGAGAAGACAATTCCTCAATGGAATCAATTTCGCCAGCTCCGACGGGAATCATTTTTGCTACATTCTGTGAGTCTGTAATCATAAATCTAACAACTCCCGATTCCAATTTTAACATTCTGGAAAGATCGTCAATTCGAGCGGGATCGACAGCAAAAAAAGTATATAAATAAAAACCGGCTTTATTTTTTCTAATCGGATAAGCAAAATATTTTTTCTCAACCCAAAAAGAACCTTTGACGACTTTACCGTTTTCATCGGTTTTTTCCAAGGTAATCATTTCTCCCTCGTTTTTTTTCGTCCACTCGACTATTTTTTGCTTGATCGTCTGAATTTTTTGTCCATCACTTAACGCGAAAAGACAGTTTAATTCGTAGCTTTTCTTTTTTTTCTGCTCTTTCATGGAATGTTTAAGTAAAATATTATAGTGACACTGTCCGTAAATTTCAAAATCGAAATACTCGAGTAGCGACGGGAGGAATCGAACCTCCGACCTAGGGCTTATGAGTCCCTCGCTCTAACCGACTGAGCTACGTCGCCTTCGAAATTCAACTTTAACACTAACCGACTGTCATAAGTCTGTTTACAGGTTTATTTTTCCGATGTCAAACTAAAAAACTTAAATTAAAAATAGAAACCTTCAACTATTTTAAAATTATATTTCCCTTTTTAGAAATTTTTAATTAAAATAAAATAAAATTACCCTAAAAATAAAAAATGAAACTTCAGGATTTAAGACAAAAACTTTACTCAAAGCAAAGCGATATTGAAAGTCGGAAGCCCAAGCTGGACACTTACGACCCTCGATCAAATCTCGCCCCGTCCTCAGATGACAGTCAAAAAATCAATGAAAAAAATAAAGATTCCGAGTGGGTTATCGAGACTAACACTACCAAGAAACAAAAAACTCTTTTTATGTTGATAGGGTCGATTCTCCTGGGCGGGTTTTTAATTGCCGTCAGCGGTTATTTGGTATATTTTTTTACCTATCAAGAATTTAAGCAAGAGCAAGTAAAAATAGAGCTTAAAGCTCCTTCGGCTGTTAATATAAATGAGGATTTTGTAATCAATCTTCTTTATTCCAATAACAATCCTCTAGATGCAAAAAATGCCAAAATCACTCTGGAATTTCCTTCAAATTATTCCCTTGCCAGCACCAAACCTCAAGCCAACAGTACAAATAAAAATATCGCTGAGTGGAGCTTGTCAGATTTAAAAGCTCAACAGGACGGAATAATCGAAATAAAAGGCCGTTTTGTTCGCAAAGATGAGGATTCCGTTCAGTTCAAAAGCTTTCTTTCCTATACACCGGAAAATTTTAATTCCGAATTTAAAAACGAAAGTTTTTGCAGCACTCGAGTTATCGGTGTCCCTCTCAGTCTGAATATCGAGCCGACGCGAACTGTTGCTGACGGTTACGCGGTTAATTACCAAGTTCGTGTTCGCAACAACGGCAAAGAGCCCTTTCAAAACTTGGTAGCCAAAATAACTTATCCGCAGGGGTTCTCCTTCATAACAAGTAATCCCGAACTTGAGGGAGAAAAGAAAAATAATTGGAAAATCCCCACCCTGCTCAGCAACGAAGAAAAAACTTTAACTATCGAAGGCAAGCTCAACGGTAAAACCGGCGATCAGAAATTCATTAATGTCACCGTAGGCATAGAAAACGATGAGGGGTTCAGCGAATATATAAAGAAAGACGCTGTTTCCAGCATCACTGAACCGCCGGTGACTATTTCTCAAGAAATAATTAGCGGACAAAGCATTGTTCACAAAAAAGATGAGGTTCGCGTTGATATTAAATATCAAAATACTTCTGAAAGGGCGATCAACCAAGCCATGGTAAAAGTCAAACTGAACGGAGCTATTTTTGATTATAAAGAAGGCATCAAACCGGAAAACGACGGCTGGTTCGACCCTAATACCAAAGAAATCATTTGGCAGGGTGGAAAAACTCCCGAACTCGCAGTATTGAAGCCGAATTCTTCCGGCAGGCTTTCCTTTACCGTTAGAATAGCCGATTTTATTCCCTTCGCCGACAATCAAAAGACAAATTTTACCGGCACCACCCAAGTCAGTATAGAGAGTCCGGAGATGCCTACGCCCGTCGGAACAAACAAAGTGGTCCTTGGAAAAAATCTTGAATTCAAACTGAGTTCTTTCGTTGGATTTGAAACTAAAGTCTATTATAGCGACGGAACTATCCCCAACAGTGGTCCGCTTCCGCCAACCGTTGGCAAAAAAACCACCTATACCGTTCACTGGAGAGTCACCAACGCTTTCAATGACTTGAGGGGTGTCGAGGTTAAATCGGTTTTACCTTTCGGGGTTGAATGGACGGATAGCGTTTTTCCAACAAAAACCGGCGTAACTTACAAGCCGGGTACTCGCGAAATTATTTGGAGCAAAGATCGTATTCCGGCTGGAGCGGGTAGCGAAACACCGGAAGTCAATTTAGTTTTTCAAATCGCCATTACGCCGACAGAAAATGACTACGGAAAAACAATGGAATTGTTCAGCGAATCTAATTTTAAAGCGATCGATACTTTCACTCAAGAGACTATTACCTCAAAAACGGTTAAGAAAAATACTTTTTTAGAGGATGATCCGACGGTTACCGAATTCATGAGCCGAGTAATCAAGGACGGAGAAAATCCCTATTAGTCAATTTTTATTTCGATATTCTTTTCCAGTAAAGGAAACCACGGAAGCCAACCGGGAAATATTCTTATTTCGAATTTTTCAATATCGCTGTTTCTACTCAAAAAATCTTCACCCTCCTTACGACTTTTCGCCACCAAATAACTTCTTAGCTCCTCGCTTTTCGGATCAGCTTTTTCTTTGTGCTGAAAATTACCGCTGATCTCCATTTGGTTTTCCAGAGGATTAAAGTTCACCACTTTAAAATTAACGATGGAAATTTCACCTTTTTTATTTTGATCCTCACCGGCGACCTCCTGTTCCGCCATCCTTTCTGCGTCTGAAGAGGAAAAAGTTAGAGCGAAGAAAGAGCCTTCTATTTTCGCAGAAAAATTTTCGCCTATATCATCTTTGTTCTTCGACGAAGAAAATGAAATTTCTTCCAAGCCGGATTCGCTGGGAAACAAGATCTCTCCCTTCTGGAAATCAAAATATTTTTTTGCCTCTTCAGCGCTCTTTTCCCGAATTTTTGCCGTCAACTCCTCTTTGGCTTTATTTATGTCTTCCTCCGTAACGACTTTGACTTTCTCAACTTTCCCACCGGTCAGCGACCTGGTAATTTTAGCTGAAACATTGTCGAAGCCTTCTTCTATCTCCACCGTTGACCCATTTTTTAAATCATATTCCGGACCGAAATCACCCGCGACAATCTCAACCGAAGCTTCTCCCGATTGAGATTCAACAGAGGCATTGTCGTTAGAATTATCGGCTGTTTCCGTGGCAACGGGAGTCGAAGCGGCCGGTACGCTAATCGGAGAGAGGGTAAAATATTTTCTGCCTTTATCTCCGGTGATAATTGTGTTTTTCTTAACTTCAATAGCCGATGCGCCAGTATTATAGAAAGTAACTTGACCCCTGGATTTTTCTTTTACCTCTTTTTCTCCGGAAGCGGAAAATATGTTCTCCTGAGTTAGTT
Organism: uncultured bacterium; assembly: GCA_937952315.1. GTDB lineage: Bacteria > Patescibacteriota > Minisyncoccia > CAIUEV01 > CAIUEV01 > CAIUEV01. The sequence goes on along the minus strand of CALFZX010000016.1, from coordinate 16,617 downwards.
TAAATCTAACCGGACTACCCGGCAAAATTTTTTCCGCCAAGTTAATTTCCGCCGTTTCTCCGCTGACTTTAAAGCCCAGTTCAAAATCAGAGGCCAAATTTTTAGAAGTTACACTAACATCCGCCTTAGGCAGGACAATCCCCCCAATTATCAACAAGACTGCCAGAATAATCAAGATGAAAAAAGAAAAAAAACGAACATTAATCACGGGTAAAACAATCTCTCGTTGATCTTTTTTTTTTAGACCGGCGACTGTCGGATCTCCCGTTAAACTATTTTTTTTCACTCTTAAATCCACTATTTTCCCTGTTCCGGAGACTATTCTCCTGGTGGTTTTGATTACGCTATCGTTTTGTTCAAACGATGAGGAAGTCGATATTTTTTTCTGCTCTTCCTTTTTTAAATCAATATTTCCCTGTTTTTTAACAAATTTTCCTCTGACAACTCCCTTGTTTTCCATCCACAAATCTCTCAATCTTTCTTTTTCTTTCAGAGTCAAATTGGCCAATTCTTTTGTTTGAGAGCGAAAATCAACAACCGGATTCGACAAATTTTGTTTTTTTTCTAAGAATTGAGCCGGCTGTTGTTGCCGAGACGCCTCTCCCGAAGAAGGAAGTAAAGGAGCTACGGCTCCTTCCTCTTTGCTTAAGATTGATCGAACTTTGAACGGATTTTCCTCCAATTTTTGATCGACGGTGGATTTTGTCGTTTGACTAGTTAGAGATAGCTTAGGATCTTCATTCTTCGACTTCTTTCTTAAGTCGATTACCGGATGCTTCGGTTTTTTTATTTCTTCAGCCTCCGACTTTGGCTGGGAATTTTCAACTTGTAATTGATTTTGAATAAGCGGATCAATAATTTTTTTATTTAATAAGGCGGGAGGAGCAAGCACTGGTGAAGCCAATGGCTTTGCCGGCTGGTTAATGATCGGCCGAGGCGGAGCAAAAGAAGACCCGGCAACAAAAGTTGTCGGCTTTAAGCTGAAACCGGGGATCGGCTTTGGACCTTTTTCCTGCTTTGGCAAGCTTTTACCCATTAATAAATTAAGTTCTTCCTTGGCAGCTTCCTCTTCGGCCGGTGAAAGTTTTCTGGGAACAACGACTTGTTGAGAATTCTCCTGTTTCAGAGGTTCTTCTGGTTTGGCTACATATTTTTTTACTTCCAAACCGGCTTTCTCCGCCGTTTTTCTGGTGTGAGCATCAGGTGAAACAAAAATTAATTTTTTAGCTATTTTTTTTGCTTCCTTATCTAACAATTGAAGATTAACCAAACTTTGAGCGATCAAGGCCCTTTTAGGCACCACCAAAAAAACTTCACGACCCTCTTGGTTGGCCTTGAGTTTGCCGATAACAGTAGTAATTTCATCATCTATATCTACATAAATATAGCTTTGCATTAATTTTCTTCTTTTTTAGAAATTCTTTAATCAAAGTTCAACTTGAGCATTATCCCCAACAACTAGCTTGTGTCCACTAGGTAGGGAATAATCCTCCGCCTTCACTATTGAGTTTCTACCGATAAGACTATCCACAACACGCACTCCGCAATCTAAAATTTGAGTTCCGTCGCAAATAATCGAATGAGAAACCTCCGTTCCTTTAACCGTAACGCCATTCCCAATAGCCGTATAAGGATCAATACAACTGTCCTCGATCAGACAATTTTCTCCAATAATGACCGGCCCTCTAATAACAGCTTGCCCTTTTAGCTTTGTTCCCTTGCCAATCTTAACCGCCCCTTCAATTTTTATCGTATTGGGATATTTTTTAAATGGTAGATCAAGACCGCTGAAAGAGCTTAAAATAAGGCTGTTTCCCTCCAACAAATCTTCCGGCTTACCGGTATCCTTCCACCAACCGGTAATTTCTTCAAAGCCCACCTTATAACCCTTGTTGATCAAATATGAATGAGCATCCGATATCTCATATTCACCGCGGGCACTCGGCTTGATCGCACCCGCCGCCTCAACGATAACCGGTTTATAGACATAGATTCCGGTTACCGCAAAATCACTTTGGGGGTTTTTCGGCTTCTCTTCCACCTTGACTATTCGAGTTTTTTTGATTACGGGAACACCGAATCGCTCCGGATCTTTGACTTTTGAAAGAGTAAGCAAGCAGTCCATTTTTTCCTTATAGAATCTTTCCACCAAACCGCCAAGTTCTCCGGCGACGATATTATCTCCCAGATAGAAGAGCAAGTCTTCTCCTCCAATCCATTTTTTAGCGTTAGAGATAATATGCGCCAATCCCAAAGCCCCACCTTTTTGCTCCAAATAATCAATTTTAAGACCGAATTTTTTGCCCTTGCCAATGGCTTGAGGAAGTTCTTTGTCTCCCTCGTTTATATTGATGGCGACTTCTTTTATTCCCGCTTTGGCTACCTTTCTCAAGGCATGAAAAATCATTGGCTCATTTGCAATGGGGAAAAGATGTTTGTTAATAGTATAAGTTATCGGCCTCAATCTGGTCCCCTGACCTCCGGCGGTAATTAACGCTTTCATAATTTAAAATTAAAAGTTGACTTATATTTTAAGATATTTTCTGATTGCGATCAAACTGCTTAAAGCTCCAAGAAAAATTCCGCTCAAAAGCTGAATCGCTACTATTTTTATTGCATTTTCGTTCAAATACTGAACAATATCCATGACTTCTACCGCCCTGTTCAGGTAAGGAGATAGGAAATAAATCAGAGGATAGAAAATCAAAATGGAGATCCAAGCGGAAAAAAATCCGTACAGCATACCTTCAACAATAAAAGGCAACCGAATAAACCAATGACCGGCACCGACCAATTTCATAATTTCTACTTCTCTTCGATAATTGTGCATAGTCAAACGAACGGAGTTAAAGGTAACCAAAACGGCAATTGTGGCGAAAATTAAAACCACGAATATCCCCACCTTTCTGATTGATTTAGTGATACTGCTAAGCTTCTCCACTACCGGCTTTTTTTGAGAATAATAGTCGATATCGCTAGTCAAACCTTTCACATCCAATTCTTTAATTTTTTGAAAAACCCGCTGATATTCTTCCGGATTTTCCATTTTAATACTGAAAGAGGGCTGGAGAGGGTTTCCCAGTTCTTCTATCGATTTCAAAATTATTTCATCGTCTTTATGTTTTTCTTTAAAATCCTGCAAGGCCACTTCCTTGGAAATAAAATTTAAGTCTTTTACTCCGGCAATTTTTCGAATATCTTCCTCTAGAGATTTAATAGCTGAATCATCAGCTTCAGCCTTCAAATAAAGACTGACATCTATCTTGTCTTGAACATTTTCCAAAGTTCGGTTGGAAACGACAGTAATTAAAAAAACTATATTGATGAGAAAAAGAGTTAGCACGATAATACTAATAGTGGCAACGCTAAGCCATCCGTTACGAAAAAAATTTTTTATTCCGGCTTTCACTCCTCTCCAAAAAGTCAGAAAATTCATAGAAGTTTTTATTTATCAAAAATTAGTCTCTAAATCATATATTTTCCTTCCAACTGATCTCGGATGATATTGCCCTTATCCAAAGCGATAACTCTACGATTGAGGCGATCGACCATCTCCTTGTTATGAGTGGCCAAAAGAACGGTGGTGCCAAGCTTGTTGATGCGAATCAACAGCTCGATGATCTCCCAAGTATTTATCATATCGAGATTTCCGGTCGGCTCATCGGCCACCAATACCGCCGGATGATGAACCAAAGCTCGTGCGATAGCCACTCTTTGCTGTTCACCGCCGGACAGTTGAGTCGGATATTTCAACGATTTTTCCGCTAAACCTACAATTTCAAGAATTTGGCTGACATTGGTTTTAATCTCTTTATTGGATTTGCCGGCAATTTCCAAAGCGAAAGAAACATTTTCAAACACCGTTCTTTTAGGAATCAACTTAAAATCCTGAAAAACCACTCCTATGCGTCTTCGGTAATGAGGGATCTCCCTATTGCCAATAGTTGTTATATCTCTTTCATTAAAAAATACTTGCCCGATTGTCGGTTTTTCTTCAAGAATTATCATTTTAAGCAAAGTCGATTTTCCGGTTCCGCTTTGACCCACTACCGAGACAAATTCACCTTTACCAATATCCAAATTGACATCTCTCAACGCCACCACATCACCGGTATAAATTTTACTGACATTTCTAAAATGAATCATTTTTTATTTTTACTTTTTCTACTTTTGATTTTAGTTCATTTATAAACTTTTTGCCACTTCTACGGCTTTTTCGAGTTGATTATCTTTGAAAGTTTCCTTGTCTTGATTCAAATCCAGTTTAACTTCAATCTCCGGTTTTATTCCTTCCTTATTGATCTTTTTCCCTTGAGGAGTGAGCCATTCAGCCACCGTAACTTTCAAAGTCGATTCGTCGCTTAAAGTGAAAAACTCTTGCACGGATCCCTTACCAAAAGTTTTCTCTCCCACCAATTTTGCTCCCTTCTGCTCATTTAAGGCGCCAGCTAAAATTTCAGAGGCGGACGCACTCCCTCGATCAACCAACACAACCAGAGGATAGCTGTCTAAAACAGGATCATACTCGGTTTTATAATCTTCGGATCTTTTTTTGCCACCAAAATCTTCTTTCACCACAACCGTTTCCGGTTTGAGAAAGAAACCGGCTATACTTACCGCGGTTTCCAAATATCCACCGGGGTTGCCTCTTAAATCAAGAATGATTTTTTTAGCCGATGATTTTTTTATCTCTCCGGCAATATTGATAAACTCTTTCACCGAATCTTCCGAGAAGGTAGCTAATCTGATATAGGCAATCTCATTGTCTTTAATTTCCCAACTAACGCTTTTCGGATCAATAATATCACGATTTATTTCCACCTCTCTCGGTTCGTTGGAGCCTTCAGAAAAAACTGTCAGTTTTACTTTGGTGTTTTTTTCACCTCTAATTTTGGAAATGGCTTCGTCTAAATCAAGACTGTTCGTCTCTTCACCGTCTATTTTTAAAATTTTATCTCCCGGCTTAATGCCCGCCTCTTTAGCCGGCGTACCGTCCAGGGGGGAAACAACAGTTATAATATCGTCTTTGACTCCAATCTCCGCTCCGATACCTCCGAAACTTCCCTTTAAGTCTTCTTTGAATTGTTTAGCCTTGTCCGGCACAAAAAATGTAGTATAAGGATCTTCCAGGGCGGAAGTCATCCCTTTGGCCATTCCCTGTACCATAGCAACTTCGTCGGGGATCTCTCCGACATATTTGTCGCTCAACTTCTTCCAAACTTCAAATAGAATATTGAGATCGACCGAATTTTTCAATTCGTCTCTTTTTTGAATCGCCAAATACCTTTGCCCCGTCATTTTGCTTCCTAGAACCATTCCCGCGCCAAAGCCAAAAACAATCGCTAAAAAAACAATATAGATGAAAAAATTTTTTCTTCCGCCACTTTTTTTTAATCGGATCGAACCGTTATTTAAATTTTCCATAAAATTATTATTTAAGATTTATCAATCAAAAACCGAAAAACTGAAAAACTTTTTAAGTCTATTTTACCGAAAGAGAATTATACAATAAAATTATTTCGATTATTCTTTTTCTAACCAGACTTTAACGGAAATATTCTTTTTGGTGCCGGGTTTTACTCTTTTGGTATAAAAGGTATAACCGGCCAACCCGGCCCGAATAAAATATTCATCCCGCTTTTCGACTTTAAAAGTCCTTCTGCCCATACTGCTGGCTTTTGCGCTTGCGATTTTGCTTCCTCCCCGATTGGTTACATATATTTTCGCTCCCGGTATTTTCTTACCCAAACCATCGGTAATACTGATTTTCAAAGTCCTGAAGGGGCTGTAATATCTCTCGTCCGTCACCAAGTCGGATTTCTTGCTCTTGTCGCCAAACATACTCACCCAATACCATTTGTAGTCAGTATCGGAAACTCGACGAGCAATACCCAACACTTTATAATTAGCGTTCAAAATATTATTTTTATGCTCTACCGAATCCGTCCACGCTTTAAAAACTTTTTTCGCTGTTTTGTAACCGGCGGCCAAGTTTTCACCGACACCGTCAGTGTAATCGAAAAGACCGGCTCTATCAGCAGGAGATCTTCCCACCGAATCAATGTGACTGTGACTGATTGAGGAGGGATTTGCCTCCATATCTTTAGCCATCATGTCGGCAGCCTCACAAAGACTGACAGAAACTTTAAGCTCTTTCAGCCCGTTTTCTTTTCGATAATTATTAATTTCCTCTATAAAAAGTCTTTCTTCTTCGCTTAAACCTAACTCCGACTGATCAACGGTGGCCGCTTGAATAAAGGCGAATGGTAGGGCTAAAAAAAAGGAGAAGAATAAGGCCGAAAACAACTTATTCAAATTAATTTTGTTTTTATTGGTTTCCATTTTTTTTATTGAAGCTTAACAAGTTTAATTTTAAAGGTTTTTTTCAATTATCCAAATATTTATAATCTCTGCTCCAAAATCATAAAATCGGTAGCAACCGGGATGGAGGGGATCAAAAAACCCTCCAAGCCGGCGGGATTAAAATTGATCACCCCAGCATCATTCACCGGTAGAGAACCGATTCTCACTTTTTTAATTTCCAGCAAAGGATTTTTGGCTCTGATTTTCTCAATCATTTCACTATCTTCCTGCATAATAACGATCTTAGCCGGCATTTTTATTTCAACCGAGTCCAACTCTTCCGGCAAAATAAATTTTACTCTTTCTTTCAAGTTCCAAGTGTAAAAACGGATCGGCTCAACCGCGACCGGCAAATTAACATTCGTTCTCAAAGAGTTGTTATTGGCCAAAACATAGAAATTGGTTTCGGAATCTTTCTTCGCCTCTTCTCGAATAAAAATCCCCATTCCAGAAAGTCGATACTCGAAAGCGTCGTAAGTTTGAGCGGAACGACCCCAAAGGAAAAAATAGGCGAAAACACTGAATAGGGAACTTAAGACCAACAATGAAACCAATATTTTTTTTGCCTTCTCACTTCTGGCCCAGCTAACCGCTATCAAAGAAGCCAATAGAAAAGTCGGCGGAATGGAGCCGATACTTCTCAGGCCGTGAGGAATTCCCTCAATCGTTAGAACGGAGGGCATCAAAAGCAAAAACCACCAAGCGGCTAAAAAAATTTGGCCAAAAACCAACCATAACTTTTCTTCTTTAATTTTCGTTTTTTTAAGAATCAGCCCGACGCTGGTTGAAATAAAATTATATATCGCCAGGCCAAAGCCAAAAATCAAGGGTATTCCCCAAATTGGTAGCGTTATCGGTAAATAGGGATAATTATGACGCCAATTTTGATCGCCGTAGAAGAGAAAAGAGGCCAAAGTGAGCCCGGCGGTTCGAGCCAGCTCCATTGGCATATTTTCCGCCTTAAAAACGGAGACATTATTAGTGCGTCCGGAAAAATGTTCCGGAAAAATCCAAAAATCAAGAAGAAGAGGTGAGGCGGTCAAAAGAGCGAAAAAACTAAAAATCAGAAGTTGCCTCAGTAAAATTTTTATTTTATCTCGATAAAAAATAGCAAAGACAAAAAAAGCTACAAAAATCACAGCCGGTACGATTCTAACAGCAATATAAGTGTGCAGGGAAATACCGAAAACCAAACCGGAAAGAACAAAGAAAAGAGTTCCGGTATCCAAAGATTTGTTTTTCAAACACTTAGGATTTTTTAATCGATACATTGCTTCGATCAATAGAGCAAAACCCCAAGATATAGTTAAAACCATAAGTAAAGCCCGAAAACCAATTCGAGAAAAGTTCAAATGCCAATAGCTAAAAGCTGTCAGAGCTAAAGCGTAAAGCGCGGTCTTGTCATCAAAAAGTTTTTTTCCCAACCAAAAAACGGCCGGCAAGGTTAAAAAGCCAATCATGGCCGGCAGGAAACGAACAACAAAAAGACTGGCGCCAAACCAATGCATCAGGTAACCGAGAATATTCATGTAGAGACCTTCTCTGCCCTGATTATTTTCATAAAACCATTTCCAATCGCCATTCTCCGCCGTAGTCAGACCGTCACTAATATTCATCGCTTCATCCGGATAAATACCGGGCGGAAGGGAAGTAAGACTACAGAATCTGACTAAAGCGCCTCCGGCAAGAATTAAAACCACCCATAACCAATAATTTCCATTCAAATTTTTCATTTTATTTTTTTCTTAGAGCCAAACCGCTTTTTATTTTTCTTTTAATTTTTCCATTCTCAAAAGTGACTACGCCGTTTATTATTACCGCGTCCGTTCCTTTGGAAAGCATATACGGTCTCTCCATCGTCGCCTTATCCTCAACTTTGTTCCAATCAAGAATCGTAATGTCCGCCTTATAACCTTCGGCGATCAGCCCTCTATCTTTTAAGCCCAGTTTTTCCGCCGGCAGACCGCTGATTTTATGAATAGCTTTTGCTATCGTCATTATTTTTTTCTTACGAACATAATGACCGAGAAAACGGCTGAATGATCCGAAAGATCTGGCGTGAACTAAATTCCCACTTGCCTCCTCCGCCAAACTGTAGCCGGCGCCCCCAGAACTTATCATCGACAAAGAGTCTTTCATGCCCTTAATTACATTGTTTTCGCTCATTAAACGAGCCAAGACTTTACACTGATCCTCGCTAGCTACAATCAGATCGAGCACCGCTTCCTCCGGACTGATTTTTCTCTTCTGCGCTATTTCTTCCAGATTTCGCTGGACTAAAAGTTTGGATACGGGGGAGGACGCGACTACTATTTTTGAATAATCCAAATAGCCTTTTTTCATTTCTTTAATCAACTCTTTCTTGATTTTCGGACTTTTTAGTTTTCTGATCAATTCTTCACGACCGGTTTCAATAATCGATTGGGGCAATAGCGTATAAAGAACCGGACCGCTAAAATCGTAAGGATAAATATCAAAATTAATGTTTAATCCTCGCTTTTTCGCCTTTCTGACAAGCTCGAGAACTCGGCCAAAGACCGACCAATAATTTTTACCCAAGACCTTTAAATGGGAGATTTCCAGGTTCACTCCGGTTTGCTGAGTAGCCTTAATCAGTTCCCTGACGGAAGAAAGCAGAGAAGACCCTTCCCCTTTTAAATGAACGGAGAGAAGCCCTCTTTTTTCCGCCACTTTCTTCGCAACAAGATTGATTTCCTCATCCGAAGTTGATCTGGCGTGAGCATAGGCCAATCCCAGTGAAACACCAAAAGCGCCTTCCTCCATCGCTCGATCAATTTGATCAATCATCAATCGCATCTCCTGGCGATCAAGAGTTCTGATTTCATCTCCCAGAATACCTCTTCTCAATGTTGCGTGACCGACCAAAGTCAAATAATTTATTTTTAAAGGTCGATTATCTGAAATATAATCAAGGTATTCACCCATACGATCCCAATCTATCTGAACATCTCCCAAGGAGATCCACTTTCTCAAAGATTTGATGCTTCCATCTCCCAGAATGGGAGCCAAAGAAGAACCGCAATTTCCACCGACAATAGAAGTGACTCCTTGATAAAGCAAGCTTTCTTGACTCGGATAACGAAATATTGTCCATTTGGTGTCCGAATGACTATTTATATCAATAAAACCGGGCGTAACCAGCTTACCGTTGGCATCTATTTCCTTTTTTGCCACTTCATTTTCCAAATCTCCAACCTTAATTATCAAATCGTCATTGATTCCCACATCCAAAAGACGGGGGGGTATTTTCCCGCTGCCATCGACCACTTTACCTCGACGAATAATAATATCCAACATTTTTCTATTTTTATTTTATTTGCTCGAAAAAGATTCTCCCCAAATTATAAACTTTTATTTATTTTATTGCCAATAAAAATAAAGGATTCTTACTGACGATTTTTTTCCAATTCTTTCGCCTCTTTTTCTTCGATCTTTCTTTGTTTTTTTAGAAAATCAACCAACTCTTTTTGACTGACTATCTGTTGAAGCCCTAATTTTTGATCACGGATAATAATACTTTCATCAATCGTTTCCTTATACCCTAAAACCAAAACCCAACGAATTTTTTCCTGTTTGGCAATTTTTAATTGAGTTCTCAAGCTAGTTTTAGTGAAAGATTCTCGAACGGGAAAACCCGCTTCCCACAAATTCTCAAAAAGCTTTAGTGCTTGATGCCTTGATTTATCGCCCAATTGGGCTAAAAAGACAAAGGGACTCTCTCCTCGCTTCTTTTTTTTCTTCATCATTTCAGCAACCAGCCGGTCCATCCCAAAGGCAAAACCGACGGCGGGAGTAAATTTTCCTCCAAATTCCTCAACTAAATGATCATAGCGACCGCCTCCGCCTAAAGCATTTTGACGACTTACTTCGTCTCCCTCCTTCCAAATCTCAAAAACCGTATGCGTATAGTAGTCAAGACCTCTCACTAGTTTAACATTAATTCGATAGGGAATATTCAAAGAATCCAGATACTCTTTCACTTCTTTGAAATGTTTATTGCAGGCTTTACACAAATTATCCATAATTAAAGGCGCTTCCGCCAATTCCCGCTGACACTTTTCCTCTTTACAGTCGAAAACTCTCATTGGATTTTTTTGCATTCTTTTTTTGCAATCTTCGCATAATTTTGGCTTGACTCGGCTAAAATACCTCTTAAGTTGTTTCTGGTATTCTCTTTGGCAGTCACGACAGCCTAAAGAATTTATTTCGACTATGACATCTTCCAAGCCTAACTTCCTGAGAATAGCGAAAGCTGTCTGAATAAGTTGAGCCTCGGCGATTGAAGATTCAACGCCTATCATTTCAAAATCTATTTGATGTGCCTGACGGTATCGACCCTCCTGCGGTCTTTCATAACGAAAAATACTGCCAAAAGTGTACAATTTTACAGGATGACGCCAACTTTGCATTCCGTCTTCCAAATAAGCTCTAACTATGCTGGGTGTTATTTCCGGTCTCAGAGCCACTTCGTCTCCCCCCTTAGTTTCAAAAGTGTACATTTCCTTGTTCACTACACTGAAGCTCTCCTTATTGTTTCTCAAATAAAGTTTCAGGTTTTCCAGAATCGGAGTCTCTAGGTAGTTGAAGGAAAACCGTTCCGCCATTTCATCAACGGCTCTTCTGACTTTTACCCACTCTTCCGCTTCGTGAGCATAGATATCTCGCATCCCTCTTAGCGTTTGCAAAGAAAAATGTTCGCTTTGTCTTTTTTTGACAATTTCTTCCGCCTGTCTTTGTCGAAGTTTTCTTCTTCCCATGATAGTTATTTTACTTTATAATTACTTAGAAATTTAAAATTTTTTAGATTGTCATTATCTCCTTCTCCTTTTGGCTGGCAATTTCCTCCAATTCTTTGTTGATTCGATCAACGATCTTCTGCATTTCTTCCTTCAAAGCAAACTTATCGTCTTCCGAAAGATTACCGCCATCCTCGGCCCTTTTCATTTCATCGCTAATTTCTTCTCGCACTTTTCTGACGCCTATCCTGGCGTTTTCTTTCTCTTTTCCCAACACTTTTACCATCTCCTTGCGACGTTCTTCCGTTAAAGCAGGAAATATAATACGAATTACCACTCCATCATTCTGAGGATTGACATTAAGATCTGATTCGGCTACCGCCTTTTCTATTTTTGCCAGATCATCTTTGTTCCAGGGGGCAATCGTAATCATTCTCGGTTCCGGTATGCTGATTGAAGCTATTTGTTTGATCGGTGCTTTACTTCCATAATAATCGACCGTCAAGTTCTCCACCAATAGGGAAGTGGCGCGACCGGTATGGATTTTTTTAATTTCTTCCTTGAATCGCTCCACGGCCTTTCTCATTAGTTCCTCCGTTCGTTTGAGCATTGAATTTTTATCCATAGCTTTTAGTAGATCAAAGAGTTAATTAAATTAGATAAATATAAAATTCCGCCGACTAATGTTCGAGAAATATAACCCAAAACCCCCAAACCGAAAAAAATTAAAAAGAAAAAGATTATCAGGCTGTATTTTTCCAAAAAATTTCTAATTTCGCTTCTTCCGGGAGGGAGAAAGGAAAATAAAACTTTTGAACCGTCCAGTGGTGGGATAGGTAATAAATTAAAAATTCCCAACGCCACATTAACGGAAATAATAATACGAATCAAGTTAACAAAGTCGGAACTCCAACCGGAGATAATCGCAGCCGGTACCAAGGCCAAAGCCAAGGCAATTAAGAAAGCTAAAATAAAATTAGAAAACGGACCAGCCAAACTAACCCACATGTCCCCTCTTCGGTGTTTCAAATTGTAGGGGTTGACCGGCACCGGTCGCCCCCAGCCAAAACCCAATCCGGCGGTAAAAATCAGCACTACCATTACCAAAGTTCCGATTGGATCAAGATGCTTAATCGGGTTGAGTGTCAAACGACCCTCCAACCGCGCCGTGGGATCACCTAACCGGTTAGCCATCCAAGCATGAGCGAATTCATGAATCGTAATTCCCACCACTACCGCTATAACAAAAGAGAGGGCATCTAAATTAGAAAAACCAGACATAAATAAAAAAATGATGATAAATTAAATTTGCTCCTTGAGTTTATCACTAAACGAAGAAAAAAGCAAACATACGAATCACTTATTTCTTTAGAAAATCCTGAGAAACAGAATCTATAAATCTAATTTTTTGCGTTCTTTTTTAAAATTTTGACTATGCTCCTAAATATTCCATATTTTTCTGCTTATTCAATTACTTTTATCGGCCATGAAATAATTGTCTGGAAAATTTTTTGGTTTTTGGGCCGACTGGTTTTTCTTGGAATTTTTTGGTTGGAAAGCAGAAGATTAAAATTAAACATAAAAACCGTAATGTTTATTTTTTTTCTTAATTTATTTCTAATCAATTTTTTCGAAAGAGTACTTTTTATTTCGGCCAATCACTTTTTGCATAAAAACGGTTTAGAATACAGTTTTATCGATGCTATTAACGTTTTCTCAACGGGAACCGCCGGTCGAGTTTTTTTAGGTACGATTATGGGAGTTTTTGCCGCCGTTATAATCGGCGTTTTGATCAGCGGTGAAAGAAAAAGAATGCTGAATTATCTTGATGCCGGCGTTCTAGCCCTAGTAGCCGGCACTTTTTTTTATCGCATCGGCAATTTCCTGAGCCATTCTCATATCGGAAAAATCACCGACATTCCCTGGGGAGTGTACTACAACAATCAGCTAAGACACGACATCAGCTTGTATGAAATGTTAAACTTGCTCTTTGTTTTTTTGTTGGGCTGGTCTCTTCGAAAAAAAATTAAAACGCCCGGACTGATTTTTGCCATAGTGCTCGGTCTTTCTTCGTTGATCCGCTTTTCCACGGATTTTCTGAGAAACGACGACCTAATGACGGCCAATTTTCATTTTCAAAACGGATTGACTTTGAATCAAATTTTTTATTTTATAATTTTTCTGAATTGCCTAGGATTATTTTTTCTTTTCCCAAAAAGAAAATAATCAGAATGAACTAAATCTAAAAATATGCTACAAGAAACTGAAAGTCTTTGTGACAAGTGCCTGGCGAAAATTCCAGCAAAAATAGTCGAGAATAAAGGAAAAATCTATCTCAAAAAAACCTGCCATAAGCATGGAGAGACGACCGCTCTTCATTTTTGGGACGATCCGGAAATTTTTCGCTTTTTCAGTCGTCTTGACACTCTGAAAACTAGATCGGATCAAGCAATTTTGAATGTCACTTATCGTTGCAACTTGACCTGCCCTGTTTGTTACGCCAAAGCAAACGAAGTTGCTCCGAACGACTTAAAAGTTGATCGACTCAAAGGGCTAGAAAAATTCAAAACCGTTTTTATTTCCGGCGGGGAACCGACTGTGAGGAAAGACCTCCCCGCAATAATTCAAAAAATCAGAAAACAGAGATGTCGCATTGTTTTATTTTCCAACGGAATCAAAATAGCTGATTTTCAATACGCAAAAGAATTAAAACAGGCCGGTCTCGGAGCGGTTATTTTACAATTTGATACTCTGGACGATCAGACAAATCTTTTTATCCGAGGCAAAAAATTGTTGAAAATTAAAAAACGAGCTCTTGCCAATTTAACAAAGCTTAACATAAAAATTACAACATCCTCCGTCATTCTTCGTAACAAAAATTTTACACAATTACCGGAATTACTCGATTTTCTTATTATTCAAAAAAATATAAAGACGATTGGTCTAAACCCGCTTAAGGAATTGGGGCGCTTCCCCGAAGAAATTTTTGTCTCCAGTTCGGAAATAGTTAAGCGGGTCAATCAAATTTTAAATCTTAAAAAGAAAGATTGGCTAGCATCAACTCAATTTCTAGTCGATCTGGACAATCTTATGTCTTTCGTCAAAAAAAGAAATCGCGTTTTCTCAAAATGCCGTCTTAAGTGTCTTTTTTTTATTCAAAAAAATACTTGTATCCCTTTGACAAAAATCTTCAATCTCGAAAAAATTCATTCCAAAATTTTACGCCTTGGAAATCATCCAAATCACTTCAAGACAATAATTTTCTTTGTTTATTTGCTACTCGACCAAATATTTTTAAACTATCTAAAAAATAAATATTTTAGAAGTTATTTCTTTTCTTTTTTAAAAAATATCCTAAAGCACGATAAAAAAAATTTTTCTTTGCTTAATCCGATCAAGTCTTTTTCGGTGTCCGTCTATCCCACAAGCAAAAATCTGGATTTTGATTTTATCAAAAGCTGTAATTTTACCGCCTACTCCAAAGACGACGACGGTTATCGACCAGCTTGTCTAGTTCGACTAAATGAATATTTCAAAGCTGAATCAAACCGAGAATAAAAAAACTAATCTTCCGTTACTTCATCCATCCGTTGGATGCAAGCAGGGCTGAAAGACATATCTTGGCTGGAAATCGAATGGAAATTACAATCTTTCACAAAATCTAAATCAAGATTTCTTTTTACCGGATAAACCGATATATGAAAAGAATAAAAAGGATTAAATAACATAAATTCTTTTTTGATCAAGTACGGTAAGTTTTTAATGATACGGAAAATTAACAGGCGAAAATACTTATTTACTAAAAAATTAATCATCACTTCTCTAAAAATAAAATATCCATAAAAAAAATATAATTTAATCCGACTGCGTCGAAGGCAAATCTCCTCGATTTTTAAATTTATTTTTTTTAAATTAAAAATTTTTCCCAAGGGAATCCCTTTTCCTTTAAAAGGAAGTACTTGGCACTTTAAATTACATCTGCAGAAAAGTTTTCTCTTTCCCGGTTTTCTAAAGGAAAGCAGTTTGTCTAAGTTAATTAAAAATCTGGTTGTTTCAATCCAATATTTTTTCTTAATATCTAGTATTTCCGAGACTTCTCTAATAATCATGGAAGCGGAAACGAAATCATTTTCGTCAAATCGGCCAGCCCTTCTCATCGGATTTAGACTGACCACTTTAATAGTAGGGTGTTTTAGAATAAAACGAAAAAGGCTTTTTAAATCTTTTATATTTCGCTTTATCACCACCACGCAAAGAGAAATCGGCAGGCCGATCTTTTCCATGTTTCGGATTGCCCTAAGCTTAGTTTTGAGAAGATTCTTGCCCCGAAAATATTTTATATCTTCACTTTTTAAAGTATCGAATTGTAGTCTGACATATCGCAAACCCGCTTTTTTAAGTTTCTGCAAATAGTCTATGTTTGTCAATTTTATTCCGTTAGAAAGAACCACGGGTTTTTGCCCATTAGCTTTCATTGTCTCAATGATCTGTGGCAGATTTTCTAGGACAGTCGGTTCGCCACCCGTCAAAAAAACTAATTTATAATCTTTTGTTTTTTCCAGATCTTCCATTTCAAAATCTCTAACGGCAACTTCATTAGCATTGGCAAAGCAAACGGAACAATTTAAATTACATTTATAAGTTAAAACTATCGCCAAGTGAGCCGGAGGAGCTTGAACGGTTTTAAGTTTCATAAAAGATCTATAAATATCCGGATCGTCCCACATATGCTCTTCTTGAAACTTGCCATGGACAGGACATT
Organism: uncultured bacterium; assembly: GCA_937952315.1. GTDB lineage: Bacteria > Patescibacteriota > Minisyncoccia > CAIUEV01 > CAIUEV01 > CAIUEV01. Next base: position 735 of record CALFZX010000016.1, on the reverse strand, counting down.
TTTTTTTAATAAAAATTTTGCCCCGCTTTTCAAAAGTATATGCCGATACTTCCATCGAGCAGATATCACAAAAACTTCTTGTTTTATGTAAATATTTCATCATTGAAAATTAAAAATTGAATAGAACAAAAAACCCGGTCGATAACGATAAAATTTGATTTTTTTGAATCCGATCCGCTCCAATTTCAGCTTGAATTCATCTTTTGTTTTATAACATTTTCTAACATCCCGACCAGCGACGATTAGAAGAAAAGCTTGGCCCAATAGTCGAAAAAAAATGTTTTTCGGTTTTTTAATCCATTCGTGAGAGTAAAATTCAGCTAGGGGATACCGGTCAAAAAATCTTTTTATGTTACCTAAAAAAATCTCGAAATCAGGTTCGGAGAAATATAAGGTCAGCCCTTCCGCTAAAATTAAAATTTTCTTTCCTCGCGGAAAAATAGTCTTTACTTTTTCAAAAATATCTTCATTCACCGCATCTAATTCCAATAGATGATAGTTTGAAGGCATTCTCATCCGCTCTTTTCGACAAATTTTTTGCAATACTTTTCTTTTTCTGCGAACGATTTGTCTCAAATCCGATTCCACATATATTATATTCGGGTTTTTTAGACATTTCCGAAAGCCCCTCATGGAATAACCAGCTCCTAACTCTAAAATTTGCGATGTTCGACCGGAAGAAATTTTACAATCAAAAATCTCCGTAAGGCGAATTCGCCAGGAAAAAAATCGCTC